>JBKJTC010000130.1:0-49590 GCA_046590925.1 Lysobacteraceae bacterium
CGCGAATCTGCCGCGTTTCTCGAATTGGCCGACCTTCCCGCAGTTGTTCATCAACGGCGAACTGATCGGCGGCTGCGACATCGCCCTCGAACTGTTCGAGTCGGGCGAACTGGCCCGGATGATCGCCGAGGCGCAGAAGGCCTGATGCCGGCAAGTTCCTCGCCGCAGAGTATGCCGTCGGCGATGGCCGGCGCGCGGTCGTTGGAAGGCCGCGTCGTACTGGTGGCCGGCGCGCACGGCGCGCTGGGCCAAGCATCGGCGCTCGCCTGCGCCGATGCGGGCGCAACCGTGGTGCTGCTGGGGCGGAAGGTTCCCAAGCTCAATCGCGTGTACGACGCCATCGTGCGCGCGGGCGGCGAGGCGCTGCTGTATCCGCTCGATCTGGAAGGCGCGACGCCAGACGACTACGCCGAGATGGCCGAGCGGATCGGATCCGGTCCCGGTCGCCTCGATGGCGTGCTGCACTGTGCGGCCGAATTCCACGGGCTGACGCCGCTGGACAACACCGACCCGGCTGCATTCGCCCGCGCGCTACACGTCAACGTGACCGCGCGCTGGTGGCTGACTCAGGCCTGCCTGCCGCTGCTGCGCCGTGCCGAAGACAGCGCGGTGGTCTTCGCCATCGACGAGGACGCGGGTCGCGGTCTGCCGTACTGGGGAGGCTACGGCATCGCCCAGTCCGCCTTGAACACGTTGATGCAGACACTCCACGCGGAACTCGCCAATTCGAGCGTACGCGTCTGCGGTCTCGCGCCCGGGCCGATGCGCACCCCGCTGCGCGCGAAGGTCTTCGTCGAAGAAGACGCGAGCATCGCCCGCGATGCCTCTGCCATTGCCCCGGCCTGCGTGCATCTGCTGTCGGCGGCCGGCGTCGGACAGCGCGGACAGCTCTGGTCGCCGCCCGCATGACCATCGCCTCGGCCGCGCTGCTGCTGTTCCTGATCCTCGATCCGCTGGGCAATGTCCCGGTGTTTCTGAGTCTGCTGCGCGGCCTGCCGCCCAAGCGGCAGCGGATCGTGCTCGCCCGCGAGCTGCTGATCGCGCTGGTCGTGCTGATGCTGTTCCTGTGGGCCGGCAAGTACGCGCTGGAGCTGATGCACCTGCGCGAGGAATCGGTGTCGATCGCCGGCGGCATCGTGCTGTTTTTGATCGGTATCCGGATGATTTTTCCGCCCCCGGAAGGCCTGATGGGCGAAATCCCCGACGGCGAACCCTTCATCGTGCCGATGGCCATTCCGCTGGTCGCCGGCCCCTCGGGCATGGCGGCGGTGATCCTGATGGGCAGCAACGATCCCACGCGCCTGGGCGACTGGAGCCTGGCGCTGATGATCGCCTGGGCGGCGACCGCGGCGATCCTGTTTTCCGCGATCCACCTCTACAAATGGCTCGGCCAGCGCGTGCTGACCGCGGTCGAGCGCCTCATGGGTATGTTGCTGGTCGCGATCTCGGTGCAGATGCTGATGGACGGCATTACCGCCTATCTCAGGATCCAGGCGACCTGACCGGTTTTTTGACGAAAATACCCATGCGTTGGCGTAGGGCGATGAAGTGCTTGCGGCATGACATTCATGTGATTTGTCACGAACGTTCAGCCAATGATTTCAATGACTTAGGTCTCATGAAACCGTCATTCAACTGTCATCTCCAAGCTCTATCGTGTTAACCTATGGTTAACCCGAGCTTGTCTGTGGGACAGGTAACGGGATCAAGCTATTTACCGAGATATTCAGGGTTCAACGATCGCGGCGCTGATGCGTCCGCGATTTTTTCACGTACGAACCACCGCATCGTTTCCCATCGAGGCCCAGAGCACATGAATCACAACAACCGTCTCCGACTTTCGAAACTGTCGATTGGACTGATCGTCGCCCTCGCGGCGGCTCCGGCATTCGCCCAGAACACCACGGCCGCGCTGAATGGCCAGGTCGTTGGTGCCGACGGCCAGCCGGTTGTCGGCGCCGAAGTCGTCATTCTGCACACCGAATCGGGCACGTCGAGCAGGGTCGTCACCGATGCCAACGGCCGCTACAACGCCCGCGGTCTACGCGTCGGCGGTCCCTACAAGATCACCGCCAACAAGGATGGCGCCGGCACCCAGAGCGAGAGCAATGTCTATCTGCAGCTCGATCAGGTGTCCCAGGTCGACATCTCCATCGGCGCGCAGGAACTGGAAGCCATCAATGTGACCGGCAGCGCCGGGCCGCAGATTTTCAGCGCAGACAAGATGGGTGCGGGTAGCAACATCACCCGCGATCAGATCGACTCGTTCGCATCGATTCGTCGCGACCTGCAAGACTATGCGCGCCTCGATCCGCGCATCTCGCAGACCGACAAGGAGCGCGGCGAAATTTCCGCCGGCGGCCAGAACACCCGCTACAACTCGGTGACCATCGACGGCGTCAACACCAGCGACACGTTCGGCCTCGAGTCCAACAACCTGCCGACCGCGAAGCAGCCGATTTCCATCGATGCGATCCAGGAAGTCAATCTCAATATCGCCAATTACGATGTGACCCAGAAGGGTTACACCGGCGCTAACATCAATGCGGTCACCAAGTCGGGCACAAACAAATTCCACGGTAGCCTGACGTACGTCTTTCGCGACGACAGCGCTGTGGGCAAGCGTTTCAACCGCGCTAGCGGTACCTATACCGACTTCGGCCCGTTCGAAGAAGAAACCTGGGGCTTCACCGTCGGTGGCCCGATCATCAAAGACAGGCTGTTCTTCTTCGCCGCTTATGAAGACTTCACCCAGACCAAAACCGCGCCGGATTTCGGCCCGATCGGCTCCGGCGCCGGCAGCACCGTCAATCTGACCCAGACGCTCATCGACCAGTACGCTACGCTCGCCAACACTCGCTACGGCATCGACGTCGGCTCATCGCAGATCCCCAGCGGCTTCGAAACGCGTGTGAAGGATGCCCTGTTCAAGGTCGACTGGAACATCAGCGACAGCCAGCGCGCCAGCCTGCGGTACAACAAGACCAAGCAGAATGAGCCGTTCCTGCCCGGCTTCGGCATCCGCAGCCTCTCGCTGTCCTCGCAGTGGTACAACCAAGGCAAGGAATTCGAGACATGGGTGGGCGAATGGTTCGCTGACTGGTCCGACAGCTTTTCTACCGAAGCCAAAGTTTCCTACCGCACCTACGAGAGCGCGCCGCAGAACAACAGCAATCTGCCGCAAATCACGCTGACCTTCCCGCGCCCGACGGCTGCCGCTGGTCTGCTGACCGGCAATACCAGCCTGGTTTCCGGTACCGAGCGTAGCCGTCACTTCAACGAACTCGACACCAAGACTACCAATCTCTTTCTTGCCGGCAACTGGTACGTGGGCGACCACACGCTGAAGTTCGGCGTCGACTACGACAAGAACGAAGTCTTCAATGCCTTCTTGCAGGATACCAAGGGCAATTACACCTTCGGTTGCGTGAACAGTTCGGCCACCATCACCTATGTCGATCCGGCGATTCCGGCCGGCGCCGTGAACTGCTCAACCTCAAGCCAGTCGGTGATCGATGCGGCCGTGCTCTACAACTTCCGCATCGGCCGCCCGACTAACTATCAGGTGCAGGTCGGCGCGCCCGGTTTCACCATCGACGACGGCGCTGCCAACTGGGCGTTGAAGAATCTCGGCCTGTTCCTGCAGGACACCTGGGTCGTCAATGACAAGCTGACCCTTACCTATGGCGTCCGCGTCGATATGCCCAGCGTCGGCGACAAGCCTGCGTTCAACGCAGCGGCGTCTTCTGCGGTCGGTCCGGTCGTAGCCGGTCGTCGTACTGGCGGCTTCGGTGTCCGCAACGACGTGACCATCGACGGCAAGGAACTGATACAGCCGCGCTTCGGCTTTAATTACACCTTCGCCAGTGAGCGCCAAACCCAGATCCGCGGTGGTGTGGGCCTGTTCCAGGGCGCTGCCGCCAACGTGTGGCTGTCCAACCCGTACTCCAATACAGGCATCGCCACTCGCGTCATCGGCTGCGGCGGATCGTTCGGCATCGCCTGCCCGGCCGGCACGTTCAGCGCCAACCCGAACAGTCAGCCGGCCCTGGCCGGCAACCCGCCGACCGCGAATGTCGATTTCATTTCCAACGATCTGCGTCAGCCGTCCGTGTGGAAGGCCAACATCGCATTCGAACACGAACTGCCGTGGTGGGACATGGTGTTCAGCGCCGAGTACGTGCAGACCCAAGTCAAGGACGCGATCAACTATCGCTTCCTCAATCTTGGCGATGCCACCCGCATCGGTCCCGACGGCCGGCAGCTGTTCTATACGGCTCAGGGCTACAACAGGGCGTGCTGGACCAACACCGGCGGCACCATCACCACCGGTGCAACGTGCGCAGGCTTCCGCAGCCGTGGCGGCAGCAACGCGGCGTTCAACAACGTGATCATTGCCGACAACACCAGCAAGGGCCGTGGCGACAACCTCACCATCGGCCTTCAGCGTCCGATGATCAACGACTGGGCGTGGTCGTTGGCCTATAGCTACACCGAAGCCACCGACGTCAATCCGCTGACTTCGTCCACCTCCAATTCCAATTGGCTGAACCGTTCTTCGTTCGACCCGAACGAGGATGTCGCTTCGCGCTCGAACTACGTCAACCGCGATCGTTTCATCGCCAGTCTGCAGTGGCAACACGCGTTCTTCGGCGAGAACAAGACCTCGGTGGGTCTGTTCTATGAAGGCCGCAAGGGCAAGCCCTATAGCTGGACCTACATCAACGATATCAACGGCGATGGTGTGTTCGGCAATGATCTGATGTACATCCCGACGCCGGGCGACAACACCGTCAGCTTCCGCGACCTCAACGGCAACGGTTCCTCCGACGAACAAGCCGCTTTCTGGGCCATCGTCAATGCCAATCCGGAGCTGCGCCGCAACATCGGCGGCGTTGTCAAGCGCAACGAGGCGTTCTCGCGTTTCGTCAATACGTTCGATCTGCGCGTGAGCCAAGAATTCCCGGGTTTCTTCGACGACAACAAGTTCGTCGTCACGCTCGATGTGCTCAACGTCGGCAACCTGTTGAATAAGAAGTGGGGCCGCACGGATGAGATCGGCTTCCCGCTCAACCGCAGTTTTGTGAACTATGGCGGTATCGATCCCTCGGGCCGTTACGAATACGTCATCGGTTCGACCGAAGACTTCGTGACCCGCCAGGAACGCGGCGAGTCGCAGTGGGCCGCCCAGCTGACCCTGAAGTACAGCTTCTGATCGATTGAATCACACGCAAGAAGACATCGGCCGGGGAAACCCGGCCGTTGTCGTTTCCGAAGGCGCCATTCACCTGCTGTCATTCCCCAGTTTCCTGCGATAAAGTCGCCGCAACACATAACGACGAACACAAGAGTGCAATGAACGATTCCACCCAATCCATCCTTCCCACCATCGACGCGCACATCTATCCGCGCGGTGGTCTCGACGTACTTTCCCGCGACGAAGTCGCGCGTCTGCGCGATGCGTCGATCGGCGGCATGCACGAACTGCTGCGCCGCTGCGCGCTGGCGGTGTTGACCAGCGGCAGCGCGTCCGACGACCCGCGCGCGGCGCGCGAGCTGTATCCCGATTTCGACATCCAGGTGCTGCAGCAGGATCGCGGCGTGCGCATCGATCTGGCCAATGCGCCGGCAATGGCGTTCGTCGATGGCGAGATCATCCGCGGCGTCGCCGAGCTGTTGTTCGCGGTGGTTCGCGATCTGGCCTATACCGCGATCGAACTGCGCGAAGATGGCAATGGCAGCCGCGATCTGTCGACGTCCGAAGGCATCACCGATGCGGTGTTCGGGCTGCTGCGCAATGCGCGCATCCTGCATCCGACCAATCCGAATCTGGTGGTCTGCTGGGGCGGCCACTCGATCAACCGCGACGAATATCTCTATACCAAGCAGGTCGGCTACGAGCTGGGTCTGCGCGGGCTGGACATCTGCACCGGCTGCGGCCCGGGCGCGATGAAGGGGCCGATGAAGGGCGCGACGATCGCCCATGCAAAACAGCGCCATCGCCGCATGCGCTACATCGGCATCACCGAGCCGGGCATCATCGCCGCCGAGTCGCCGAATCCGATCGTGAATCACCTGGTGATCATGCCGGACATCGAGAAACGTCTCGAAGCCTTCGTGCGCATGGGCCACGGCATTATCGTGTTCCCGGGCGGCGTGGGCACGGCGGAGGAAATCCTGTACCTGCTCGGCATCCTGCTGCGCGAAGAAAACGCGGGCCTGCCGTTCCCGCTGATCCTCACAGGTCCGGCCGCGTCGGCGCCGTATTTCGAGCAGATCGACAAATTCCTGCGTTTGACGTTGGGAGAAGCCGCGACCTCGCGCTACGAAATCATCGTCAACGATCCTGCGAAAGTCTCCCGGCACATGGCCGCAGGCATCCGCAAGGTGCGCGAGCACCGCATCGCCGAGAAGGATTCGTTCTACTTCAACTGGTCGCTGGAGATTCCGCTGACGTTTCAGCAGCCATTCGTGCCGACCCACGAGGCGATGGCCGCGCTGGATCTGCATCATGGGCGCAAGCCGCATGAGCTCGCCGCCGATCTGCGTCGTGCGTTCTCCGGCATCGTCGCCGGCAATGTCAAGGAAGATGGCCTGCGCCGGATCGAGGAATTTGGTCCGTTCAAGATCCACGGAGACCCGGACATGATGCAGTCGCTCGATGCGCTGCTGCGCGCGTTCGTCGAACAGCGCCGGATGAAGATTTCCGGTGCGTACAGGCCGTGTTACGAAGTGATCGCGTGATCGCGTGATTGCGGGTTGATGCGGTCCGTGTGCCGGTGAGGTTCAATCCTTCGCCGGCAGCGTCACGGTCACGATGAACCGGCCGTCTTCGGTTTTCGCTTCGACGCTGCCGCGGCCTTCGGTGTAGGCCTCGATCTGCGCGAGCGACGACGGCAGGCCGACATTGTGGCCGGTCGCGGCGCGCGTGGGTTCGACAGGCATCGGGTTCGAAATCACGATGACGATCCCGCGCTCGTCGCTGTCGATGCGGATGTCGATTTCGCCGCCGCCGGCGATGCGTTCGATGCCGTGCTTGATCGCATTCTCCACCAGCGGCTGCAGCGACAGCGACGGGACCAGCGCTTCGGGCATCGGGTCGGGTCGGGTCCAGCGCACGCGCAGGCGTTCGCCGAAGCGCAGCGATTCGATCTCCAGATAACGTTCGATCAGCGCGATCTCCTCGCCCAGCGGAATCTCGCGCGGGCCGCCGAGCGCGGCGCGGAACAGATCCGCGAGATCGAGCAGCAGTTGTTCGGCTTCGTCGGGTCGGTTGTGGACCAGCGCAGCGCCGGTGTTCAAGGTGTTGAACAGGAAATGCGGACGGACCCGGGCCTGGAGTGCGGCGAGTTCCGCCTGCTTCGCGCGCACTGCCAACAGACGCAGGCGCCAGTGGTTCTGGAACGCCGCCAGCGCCAGCCATCCGACGATCATCGCGATGCCGGTGACGCGCAGCGCGACATCCAGGCGCGCGGCTTCGGAAATGCGCCAGAGATCGCCCAGCAGCAGATCGCTGACCGCCAGTACCGACCAACTGCTGAGCAGCAGCAGCGCAAGCGCGAGGTAGGCGATGATCTGCGGTTTGACGTCGTCGAGACGTTTGCGCAACAGATACAGGCCCCCAAGGGTCAGCAGCGCGACCCACTGCACAGTGAGCGAAAGCAGCCCGAAGCGGATCCAGCGGCCCAGCGGCGCATCGCCGGCGAGGGTCAGCACGGCCGCCAGACCTTCGGCGGCCAGCACCACCCAGATCACCACGCGTCCCTGCCAGAGGCTATCGAGTGGGCTGACGGCCGATGCGGGCACCATCGGCCTTCGGCTGCGCGCGGGTCCGGACGATGGCCTGGATTCGGGTCGTGGCGAAGGGTTGGACATCGAGCCATCATGCCCGGGTCGCGTGCGAACGGGCAGGGGGACCGTTCATACTTCCGCGCAGCCCGCCCATCGGGCATCGTTTGGCCCCGCCCAAGGGCAGGCCTATGCTCACTGACATTGATCGTGGAGGCGAAATGCGAGTTCTGTGCCGACATACCCACCCTTCCACCGACCCGCGAATGCGGGCGTCGCGCGCGCTGTCCCGCAGTCTTTCCCGCGGTTTCACTCTGGTCGAGTTGGCCATTACCGTGACCGTACTCGCGGTATTGATGGGTCTCGCGGCGCCGCTCTTCAATGAAGTGATCAACAGTAACCGCCTCACCGGCAATGCCAACGAACTGGTGGCTGCCGTGCAGATCGCGCGTTCGGAAGCCATCCGCGGCAATGTGCGCACCTCGCTCTGCCAGAGCACGGACGGCGCCACCTGCAGCAACGCATCGCCGTGGCGGGGTTGGATCGTATTCGCTGACGCGAACGGCAACAATCTGGCCGACGCGGCCGAAGTCTTGCGCGCCGGCATCATCGAAGTGCCCGTGCAGGTGCTTTCCAGCGCCAGCGTGACCAACGCCAATACCCGCATCACCTTCCGCGCCGACGGCCTTGCGTACGCAGGCAACAACCTGCTTGAGGGCAACCTCCGCGTCTGTCTGCCGGTGACCCGCCCGGCCCTGAACGTGCGCGATGTCAACATCGCCATCGGCGGCCGTATCGCGGTGCGGCCGCCGATCAATGCCGCTGGTGCATGCAACGCCCCGGGGAACCTCTGATGTCCGTGCCGTCCAATCCATTCCAGAAGCGCGTCGCCGGCAGCCGACGTGCCCCGCGCTCGCTCGCCACAATACGCGGCGTGGGCCTGATCGAAGTGCTGGTCGCTGTGCTTGTGCTGGCCATCGGTCTGCTCGGCGTGGCCGCCATGCAGGCCACCGCATTGCGCAACAGTCAGAGCTCGCTTGAACGCAGCCAGGGCGTCATGCACGTCTACACCATTCTCGATGCCATGCGCGCCAATCCAGACGCTGCGCGCAGCGGCGGCTACAACATGGGAATGACCTGCACGGCTCCGAGCGCCGGTTCGCTCATCAGCAGCGACCAGCGTCAATGGATCACAGTCCTCCAACAGAACCTCGGCGTTACTGCCTGTGGCCAAGTGACCTGCGTCGCCGCGGTCTGCACGATCACCGTGCGTTGGGACGATTCCCGCGGCAGTGGCGGAAACACTGCGCAGACCCTCAGCACGACGACACGCATATGACCCCCATGACACTTTCCCAGAGTCGCCGTTCCCGCCATTCCCGTCACGGCCGCTCGGCGACGCGCGAAGCCACTCGCGGTCTTACCCTGGTGGAACTGATGATCTCGATGATGCTCGGCCTGCTGGTGGTCGGCAGCGCCAGCGCCATCTTCATTTCCAACCGCCAGACCTACCGTGCGACCGAAGGTCTGGGTCGGGTACAGGAAAACGGCCGCATGGCCTTCGAACTGATGTCCCGCGACCTGCGCGAAGCCGGCGGCAACCCTTGCGGCAATGCCGAGCGCAAGGAGCCGCTGAAGCTGGTCAATGTACTGAGCCCGAACAGCAACTGGTGGGCCAACTGGAGCGACGGAATCATCGGCTACGAAGCCGCGATGGTCCCCGCTCCGACAAATCGCATCGCAGGTACCGATGCCGTCGCCTTGATGTCCGGCGACACTTCCAGCGGCATCACCGTGGTCAGCCATAATCCGACGTCGGCTAGATTCGAGGTCAACACCACTGGGCATGGCTTGAACGACGGCGATCTCGCGATCGTATGCGATTGGCGCCAAGCGACGATGTTCCAGATCACAGGCGCGCAGTCCGGCATCAACACCAATGTAGTCCACAACCCGGGCGGCGGGTTTTCCCCCGGCAACTGCAGCAAAGGCCTAGGTTATGCCAATCCGCCGAAGTGTACGACCAACGGCACGCCCTATGAGTACGGTGCGAACTCGATGGTCGTGCGCCTGCACGCGGTGCGCTGGTTCGTCGGCAGCACGCCCGGCGGCGGCCGTTCGCTGTTCCGCAGCACGCTGGTCAACCAGGGGGGCGTACTTCTGGCCCGCGACCAGGAAATCGCGCAAGGCGTGAACAACATGCAGTTGCAGTACCTGCTCGAAGGTGCTGCGGGCTATGTCGACGCCACCGCCATTCCCGCCAATCGATGGAGGGAGGTGACCGCGGTGCGTGTCGCCCTCGACATGCTCAGCGATGATCGTGCGGGTGTCGGCGGCGCACAACTCGCGCGTCGTGTCGCCCATACCGTTACTCTCCGGAATCGCATGCAATGAACCGCTACGCACCCCGTCCCATCAAGCCGAGTCATCGCCAACGCGGCGCCACTCTCGTCGTGGTGCTCATCCTGCTGCTGTTGATGACCCTGCTGGGCCTCGCCAGTCTGCGCAGCACCGTGCTGGAAGAGCGCATGACCTCGAATCTGCTCGATCGAAGCCTGAGCTTCCAGGTGGCCGAGGCTGGGCTGCGCGAGGCCGAAGCGGCAGTGAACCTGAATCCTGCATTCCCCACCGCCGGCTGCAACGCCCAGGGCTTGTGTGCCCTCCCGATTCCGACGGCCATCGATCGTTGGCTCGATCCGGGTTTCACGGCATGGCGCACTGGTGCCGTGTCCGATCCCAATACCGCCGCGCCGCGCTATATCGCTGAAGACATGGGCGAAGGTCCGAACTGGCGCGACTGCGACCGGCTCTCTCCGATCCACCCGCTGTGCCTGACACCCCGTTACCGTTTGACCGTGTTGAGTCAGCAGGCCGGCCGCGCGTCCGTGACGCTGCAATCCATCTACGCTCGCAGATAAGCCGAGGCAGCCGTGAACAATACCCCCCGCACCACATCCGTCCGTAGCGCGCGCAAGTCGCGTCTGGCGCCTTTCCTGCTCTGTCTGGCCACGATTCTAGGTTTGCCTGTGCATGCGGCGGTCTCGCTGCCGGATACGCCGATGCAGACCAACAACGGCGTGCCGCCGAATCTGTTGTTCATCCTCGACGATTCGGGATCGATGGGCGACAACTTCATGCCGGACTCCATCCCGGCCACTACGCCAAACCCCAATATCAGTCGGTCGACCTATACGCTGAACACGATCTACTACAACCCTGCGACCAGCTACCGCACGTGGCAGCAGGCGGATGGATCGTTCATGGCCGCAGTTCCGTATACGGCGGCATACGACAATACGGCGCTAGCCAGCAATCCGATCGATCTCGGCAATGCGACCGACAGGGATTTCTATACGCCGATCGCCGGCATTACCGATATCACCGACACGCGGCAGTATGTGCGCCATCGCTTTCACCGCAACGGTGCAACCATTTCGGGTGGCGGTGCGCTGATCGTGTCGTCCTGCGCATGGAATCCGTTGGCCAACAATTTCGCCGACCCTACGCTGGCTGTGACCCTTTGCACGCGCAACTTCGCAAATTTCACTTGGCCAGGTGGCATCGTGCGTTCGGTCGCCCAGGAAAAGCAGAATTACGCAACCTGGTATGCGTTCGGCCGCACCCGCATGAAAGTCGCGAAGACCAGCGCGAGCATTGCCTTCAACGACACCAGCATCTTCAATGCCGACAACGAATTCCGCGTCGGCTATAAAACCATCCACAACCGTAGCAATTTCCTGATCCCGGTCGGCACCAACAATGGCGTGTTCACCGGCGCCAACCGCACCACCTGGTTCGCTCGCCTGTTCGCCGCGATCGCTTCGGGCAATACGCCGACCAACCGCGCGCTTTACGATGCCGGCGAATATTTCAGACAGACCGGCACCACCGGCCCCTGGGGGCCGCAGCCGACAACGTCGCAGTACGAATGCCGTCAGAATTTCTCTATTCTGACCACGGACGGCTATCGCAACGAATCCGGCCTTCCGGTCGTCGGCAATGTCGACAATACCGCCGGCCCAGTGATTACCCGCCCAAGCGGCCCGTCCTATCAGTACACGCCCGTGTTGCCGCATAGGGATAACTGGAGCGATACGCTGTCCGACATCGCCATGTCGTATTGGGTGCGCGATCTGCGCCCCGATCTCGATAACATCGTGCCGTCTTCAGCCGCCAATCCCGCGTTCTGGCAGCACATGGTCACGTTCGGCATCTCCATCGGACTCAAAGGCTCGCTCGATCCCGTCGCGGATCTTCCAGATCTGACCAGCGGCGCAAAGACATGGCCCCAACCGGTCAACCTGACGCTGAGCACCATCGACGACATGTTCCACGCAACCCTCAATGGCCGCGGTTCGTTCGTTGCAGCGGGCGATCCCGACGAGTTCTCGGAAGGCCTCGGCAACGCGTTGCGCTCTATCGCCGCGCGCAGAGGTTCAGGCTCCAATGCTGCAGTCACGGGTTCGTCCACCAGTACAGGCAGCAAGCTCTTCCAGGCCAAGTTCTTCTCGGCGCAATGGAATGGCGAAGTGCAGGCGTTCAACATCACCAGCAGCGGCGTGGATACGACTGCGCCGGTATGGACCGCCAGCATTCCCACCTACACGTCGCGCATCATCCGCACCCACAACGGGACGGCGGGTACCGCATTTCCGACGGCGGCGCAGACCACCGCGCTGACTGTGGATGTCGCGAACTACATCCGCGGCGACCGCAGCAAGGAATTGCCCGCCGCCCTGGGTGTTTTCCGTAACCGGACTTCGCTTCTGGGCACCATCGTCAACAGCTCGCCGGTCTACGTGAAGACCGATGCTGCCGTCGACACGGTGTACGTCGGCGCCAACGACGGCATGCTTCATGCTTTCGATGCGGCCAATGGCGTCGAGCGTTTCGCTTACGTGCCCAGCGGCATCGACCTGACCGATCTCAAGGAATACAGCAATCCTACCTACGGCCACCGCTTCTTCGTCGATGGCGCGATCATCACGTCGACCAAGCGCGAGCTCGCCAGCCGCACCGTGCTCGTGGGCGCGCTCGGCCGTGGCGGCAGGGGGCTGTTCGCCCTCGATGTGACCGATCCCACCAGCTTCACCAACAGCAATGTGCTGTGGGACAAGAACGCCAGCTTCGACACCGAGATGGGTCAGGTGCTGGGCAAGCCGGTCATCGCCAAGCTCAATGACGGCACCACTGCGGTGCTGGTACCGAATGGTTTGAACAGCACCACCGAACGTGCGGTGCTGTTCGTGCTGGATCTGCAGACCGGCGCGAAGATCGCCGAGATCGACACCGGCGTCGGTTCGCCTACCGCAAGCAACGGCCTGTCCTCCCCGCGTGGCTGGGACGAGGACGGCAACGGTACGGTCGATGTCGTCTACGCCGGCGACTTCCGCGGCAATCTGTGGAAGTTCGATCTCACAAGCGCCAATCCGTCGCAGTGGAAGGTCGCCGATAACCGCGCGCTGTACACGCCTCCGACGGCGGGAGCCCAGCCGGTGACCGGCGGCGTCACCATCGCAGTCGACCCTGCCAGCGACAAGCGCTGGGTGTTCTTCGGTACCGGCCGGCTGTTGACCACCACCGACCTGACCGATACTGCGCTGCAGGCGTGGCATGGTGTGATCGACGATCCCGCTGCGACCGCGTCGGTGACCCGCGCAGGCATGACCGAGCGCAATATCGCGTATTTCGATGTCGCGACCAAAGGACGCGCCTTCGAGCCGAACAGCGCGCTTCCGGCAGGCAGCAAGGGGTGGTATATCAACCTGGATCAGCCGCCGTCGAATACGCTGGAAGGCGAGCGCATGGTCGGCGACCAGCAGGTAATCAAGAACGTGCTGCTCGCGTCGAGCATCATTCCCAGTACCGAGAATCCTTGCCGCGGCGGTCGAGGCTACGTCAATGCGCTGGACGCTTTCACCGGCACCAGCCTGGCGAGCGGTTTCTTCGGCAGCTACGACGGTAACGGCGTGTTCGTGCCGACCACCGTCGGACCCGGCACCCCGCTCGGGTCGGTCAATCACAACGTCGGTCTGATCACGGAAAGCGTGATCGTCGGCAACCAGTATTTCGTCAACGGTAACGACGACCTTGCGAAAGGCAACGTTGATGAGAAGCTGATCGGCGGCCGGATCTCCTGGCGCGAAATCATCCAGAGGTGACTATGAGTCGTAACCGATCGAATCGTTTCGCGAGCCGTCATACGTCCGTCGGGTTCACGCTGGTGGAGGTGATCATCGTCGTGCTGATCATCTCGGTACTGGCCGCCATCGCCTATCCGGCTTATCAGGACTCGGTGGTGAAAAGCCGACGCAGTGCGGCCAAGGCTTGCGTGATGGAAGCGACCCAGTTCATGGAGCGCTTCTTCACCACAAACAACCTGACCTACGTCGGCGCGCCCGCGGCGTGGCCCGGGTGCGCCGCCGGCACGGATGTGACGAACAACTACACCGTGACGCCGGTAGCGACCGGGCCGCGCGCTTTCACCGTCACCGCTACGCCGCGTGGGCTTCAGCTCGCCAAGGACACCTATTGCGGCACCCTCAGCATCAACAATGTCGGGGTCAAGACCCGGACCGGCAGCGAATCGGTCGACTACTGCTGGTAAGCGTTTCTTCGGTTGTCCGTAGACACGAAACGCCCGCTCGATGAGCTAAAGCCAGTCAGTTAACGCTGACTGGCTTTTTGGTGTTCGCGGGATTCTGTTTTTGTAGAGCGGCCTTCAGGCCGCTGACCGTTCGCGGCAAAAGCTTCAGCGGCCTGAAGGCCGCTCTACGGATGGCAGATATGGCTTAACTGACCGGCATTGGTTCGATGAGCGGGTTTTTTCGTTCGGGTCGTGCTTCGACGAGCCCAACCGAAGACGAACGCGGCGGCTTCGCGCTATCGACAACAAAAAAGCCCGCGATTCGCATCGCAGGCTTTCGTGGCATATCGCCGAATGTGGCGCCCGTTGTGGACTCGAACCGCGCCACGATGACGTCAACAGACGACGATAATCGCCGCGCCGCAGCGCGTGATGGCATTGAAACGTGGCGGCTTCGAGCCATCGACAACAAAAAAAGCCCGCGATTCGCATCGCAGGCTTTCGTGGCATATCGCCGAATGTGGCGCCCGAAGTTGGACTCGAACCAACGACCCCCTGATTAACAGTCAAGTGCTCTAACCGGCTGAGCTATTCGGGCGGGGCTGCATATCGTAATGGCCCGGCCCCGCGCGATCAAGCCTGTTGTTCGGTCGAATGCCCGGAGGCGGCCGGCGTCACAGGCCGCTGGCGCAGGTCGCGGCGGCGGCAGGCGCGGCGCGCTCGCTGCGCAGGCGACCGCCGTTGGACAGGATCAGGGCCTGGGCGTGCTTCGGGCCGCGCCGGTCGCAGAGCGTGAACGTGATGTTGGAGCCGCCATTCCCGCCGTTCGGCTGGTAGACGATGCGCTGGCGGCCGATGGTGCCGTGCAGCCGGATCCCGGTGGGCAGTTTCTCCTGCTGGCGGACGATCTGCTCGTCCGGGCTGTGCAGGCGGTTGCCGTCGGCGTCGATGAACGCGATCCACCCCCGGCTCCAGTCGGTGCCGCCGGCGCACTGGCTGGCGCTGGCCGGGCAGACCACGATCTCGCGGCCCAGCACGGTGGCGTGGCGCAGGGCGTCGAACAGTGTCGTGGTGATGGCGCTGCGCGTCGAGGCGGCATGGGTCCGGGCCACGGCATCCTTCAGGGAGGGAATGACGATTCCCATCAGGACACAGAGGATCGTCATCGCGATGACGAGTTCGAGCAGGGTGAAGCCCCTAGCGTAGCGACGGGCGGCAGGGGGACGTTGGCGGGACATGGCGGCTCCGATGAGCATGAACGGGAGTTCAGTGTCGGCAGGCGAATGCCACCGCGGCATCGGTGGTTCCCGCGTGCCGGGGTAGGAAAAACCCGCTCCGATTCATGGCGACCCGCTAGACTTCCGGACTTAGCACTTCGACGCCCGCAATGAACGAGCCCGCCGATACTCCCTTTCAACTGGTCGCGCCCTACCAGCCCGCAGGCGATCAGCCGAAGGCGATCGCGGCGCTGATCGAAGGCTTCGAGAGCGGGTTGGCGAAGCAAACCCTGCTGGGCGTGACCGGCTCGGGCAAGACCTACACCATCGCCAACGTGATCCAGGCGGTGCAGAAGCCGACCCTGGTGATGGCGCACAACAAGACGCTGGCGGCGCAGCTGTACGGCGAGTTCAAGGCGTTCTTCCCGAACAACGCGGTCGAGTATTTCGTCAGCTATTACGATTATTACCAGCCGGAGGCCTACATCCCCTCCAGCGACACCTTCATCGAGAAGGACAGCTCGATCAACGAACACATCGAGCAGATGCGGCTGTCGGCCACCAAGGCGCTGCTGGAACGCCGCGACGCGATCATCGTCTGCACGGTCTCGGCGATCTACGGCCTGGGCGACCCGAACGAATACTTCAAGATGGTGCTGCACATGGTGCGCGGCGAACGCATCGACCAGCGCGAATTGATCACCCGCCTCACCAATATGCAGTACCAGCGCAATGACACCGAACTGCGCCGCGGCACGTACCGCGTGCGCGGCGAAGTGATCGACGTGCATCCCGCGGAATCCGATGTCGAAGCGCTGCGCATCGAACTGTTCGACGGCGAGATCGAACAGCTGACGGTCTTCGATCCGCTGACTGGCGAAAGCATCCGCAAGCTGCCGCGTTACACGATCTATCCGAAATCGCACTACGTCACCACGCGGCGCACGGTGCTGGATGCGATCGAGGCGATCAAGCTGGAATTGCCCGAGCGGCTGGAGCAGTTCTACAGCCAGAACAAACTGGTCGAAGCCCAGCGTCTGGCGCAGCGCGTGCAGTACGACATCGAGATGATGGCCGAGGTCGGTTTCTGCACCGGCATCGAGAACTACTCGCGGCATCTCACCGGGCGCATGCCCAACGAAGCGCCGCCGTGCCTGTACGACTATCTGCCGCCGGATGCGCTGCTGGTGATCGACGAGTCGCACGTCACCGTGCCGCAGATCGGCGCGATGTACAAAGGCGACCGCGCGCGCAAGGAAACCCTGGTGGAATTCGGGTTCCGGCTGCCGTCGGCGCTGGACAACCGGCCGCTGCGGTTCGAGGAATGGGAAGCGCGTTCGCCGCGCACCATTTTCGTGTCGGCCACGCCGCGCGATTACGAGATCGAGAAGTCGCAGGGGCAGGTGGTCGAACTGGTGGTGCGTCCGACCGGCCTGATCGATCCGGAAGTGGAGATCCGCCCGGTCGGCAGCCAGGTCGACGATCTGCTGGGCGAAATCACCGAACGCGTGGCGATGGGCGACCGCGTGCTGGTCACCACGCTGACCAAACGCATGGCCGAGAACCTCACCGAATACCTCGGCGATCACGGCGTGCGCGTGCGTTACTTGCATTCCGACATCGAAACCGTCGAACGCGTCGAGATCATCCGCGACCTGCGCCTGGGCGTGTTCGACGTGCTGGTCGGCATCAATCTGCTGCGCGAAGGCCTGGACATGCCCGAGGTGTCGCTGGTGGCGATCCTCGATGCCGACAAGGAAGGTTTCCTGCGTTCGGCCGGCTCGTTGATCCAGACCATCGGCCGCGCCGCGCGCAACGTGCGCGGCAAGGCGATCCTGTACGCGGACGTGGTGACGCGTTCGATGAAGCTGGCGCTGGACGAGACCGCGCGGCGACGCGAGAAACAGCTGGAATACAACGCCGAACACGGCATCGTGCCGACTTCGATCGTGCGCCAGATCATGGACGTGATGGAAGGCGCGCGCAGCGAGCAGGCGCCGGGCGAACGACGCGGGCGCGGCAAGACCCAGCGCGTGGCCGAACCGGCCGAGGACTACGCCGCGATGCCGCCCGCCAAGCTGACGGCGAAGCTCGCGGCGCTGGAGCAGAAGATGTACCAGCACGCACGCGATCTGGAATTCGAGGACGCCGCGCAGGCGCGCGACGAAATCCGCAAGCTCAAGGAAGCGAGCCTGGGATGAGCGCCGCGACGCGGGCTTCGGGTTTTCCGCGCCTCGGCTGGCTGGGCGTGCTGTGGCTGCTGGTCTATCTGCCGGCGTACCAGTCCGCCTACGGCACGCGCAACTTCCTGTTCCTGTGCAATATCGGCGTGATCCTGACCGCGATCGGGCTGATCGCCCGCAGCCGGCTGCTGCTGTCCAGCCAGGCCATCGCCGCGCCGATCATCGCGGTGGTCTGGGCGCTGGACGTCGGCTGGAAGCTGGCCACCGGCGATTTCCTGTTCGGCGGCGTGGCCTACATGTGGGACACGGGCTACCCGCTGTTCGCGCGCCTGCTGTCGCTGTACCACCTCGCCTGGCCGCTGCTGCTCTGGTACGTGCTGCGCCGCACAGGTTACGACCCGCGCGGCTGGCCGCTGCAGGCCGGCATCGCGGCGCTCGCCCTCATCGCTGGCCGGCTGTTGGCGCCGGCCGTGGAGAACATCAACTTCGCATGGACCGACCCGTTCTTCGGCCGCCAGTTCGGTCCCGCCGCGTTGCACCTCGCGTTCTGCTGGGCGTTGCTGTCCGGAATCGCCTATGGCGCCACCCACTGGCTGCTGCGACGGGTGTTTCCTGCCGGGGCAGGTGGGGAAGCTGCGAAACATGGTTCCGTCCCCCGCAATCAGGTGTTAAGATGACGGCCCTTTCGGGTTGGCGCTAAAGACTCGACGGGCGGTTAGCTCAGCGGTAGAGCACTACCTTGACATGGTAGGGGTCACAGGTTCGAACCCTGTACCGCCCACCAATTAAATCAACGGCTTAGGCCGTTTTTGATTGTTCGGCTGAAGTAAGTACGGCACAAATACGACAAACCACCACCCCTTGAAACGGGTGGTTTTTTCGTTTTCGACGACACATTCGAATCGGACGATAGCGGCGTGATTGCTCTCCTTGATGGCATGGGCCTCAGGAATAGCGCTGCTGCCAGGTGCATCGCAGCGGTCACTGCCGCCGCATTCTGCTTGCCGGCTCCGTGCAGCACCTCTCTTGGATGCGGTGCCGGGGTAGAGCGCTGTTCGATGTTTCGTGGGTGCGTTGGCCCCTTGATACATTTGTGTTTTTTTATTAAAAAACAATGGCTTGCGATCTTTTCTGGCGCCGTCATGGCTGCGGGTCTATAAACGGCGAGTGCTATGTGCTAACTACACACAGGAGACGGGCCACCAACCCCTGTTAACCGACCAACGGACGGTATGGCATGACGAATGTCACGCTTAATATATGGTGCAAGATATAATGATAGGCTTCTCTATCCATACGAATGCTGAGAGTGACATCCGCGGGATTGCTCGGACCGACCCTGACGGCGCTAGCTACATTACTGAATGGCTTCAGGAAGCTGCGGGCGACCAACGCCTCTTGGATGACATGTGCCAAGTAGGCGAGTATTCACAGCGGCATCCTGATGATTGGGTCCTTAACTTCAGCACTAAACCTTGGCGCAATGAACGTAATCGAAATTTGTGGAGACTCCGATTTCTTGACCTCGAAGACGAAGGAAAGTCTTATCGCTTGATTTTCGGTTTTGTGCCGAGAAGAAAGTGCATCTACGTGCTTGGTGTTTGTACTAGGAGGGAAATGGACTATGACGGGCAGAGTGATTTTAGAGATCGAATCGGCTCCGATTACGACGGGCTATGCTGAACTCAGTTCGGCTTCTTCGAAAGAAGACGAGCCGCGTACTACGGCGAAAATTTTCCGCTTCGTGGAATATCAATTCGTCAATGCTGATGATGCGCCTAACACTAGGTCAGTGTTGGATTTTGCGCGCGAATTCGGATCGGAAAATCCAAGCAGCACGCGGCGCGCTCGGCGGCGATTGTGGGCGAGTTCTATAAGTCCAGAGAATAGGGGCTTAAAGGCGTTGCGACTTGAGAAAGGCTTATCGCAAAGCGAAGTTGCGCAAGCGATTGAGTCAAGTCAGTCACACATAGCAAATCTAGAAGGTGGATGTGTAGAGCCAACGCTTTCGATGTGTAGAAGGCTTGCGCGGGTTTTTAGTGTCGATTTGGCAAGAATCGATGAAGCATTCGCTTGGAAAGATGGGGCTTGAAATGAAGGGCGTAAGCTTGCACGGTTTTTTTTGCGATGACATCAGGCAAGAGGTCGGTGGGAAAACTTCACTGATGGGTTGCTATCACGGCGATATACTGTTCAAGAAGTTCCCTGCGGCCATTCATCAGTTGTGCTTTCTCGGCCGGCTTGTAATCCCGGTTGATGTGGATATTGAAGAAGATATTTTTGTTACCGCTTTTGCAGGCAGTGGCGTGTTAATCAAGGGTGTAGTGCCGCGAACTGGAGTTCCGGAGTTGACGGAAGAAGAAAAAAAATCCGGGGACGGCGTTAGCGTTGTGACGGTCGAATTGGTCATTAGGCCCGTAAAGATCGAGGAGCCTTGCGTAATTTCAGTCGCGGTAAAAATAGGCGGCCGTGAGATGCGGGCCTTGCCTTTGCGTGCTGCGATTGGCGATCCGGAAAAATACTCTTTGCCTATCATTGAGGCGAGAGGCATCCCGCAAAATTCACTCAGTTGAATGAGCACACCCGAACTGTTTCAGCTGGCATGAAGTTGCTATGTGTACAGGCCGCGCGCGCGTTGGGCCACGCTTAGCCAATGCGCCAATTTGAGTGGTCTAACCCCCCTAAGTGCTGTGCCAGTGCCCGTAGCGTAGCGCGCGTGCCGGCCTTATAAGCGTTTTGGGAGGATTTAACCTTGCCGTCGGCAGTGCACGGCCCGGTGGACCGCTCCCACGGTTTCCAGCGTCTTACGGCTTCGGCCTGCCGCGCCCGTCGTTCCGGCGTCCATTGGCTCATGTGCTACCCCTTCTATTACTTCGTTCTGCGCGGTTTCGTTTTCCGCGCGCGGGATGGTGTTGTTTACCTGCTTTGGCCCGTGAGCGATATTGGCTTGCCGTGCGAACACCACAGTCGGGTTTTTGACTGCTGCCAGTGTTTCCGCAGTGGCGCGCGCCTGATTCTGTGCTCGTAGCGCCATGCGCATGTTTATCTCGAAGCCCGGCACGGTGTCGCAAGACATGGCGCGCTCCGCCAGTGGGACAAATAGGCTCTGGAGTGCCGATGCCTGTCCGGTCAACATCGCTTCAATGCCAGACATGTCGCCCGATTGAATGGCTTTCGACCGTTCGCGCAGCACGGCCGCCAAGTCAGGCAAATCGATTTGTTTTTGCAATCCATTCGGATGCTCCGCCGCGTGCATGACACGCGCCACAGAAAGCTTCAGCGGCCTGAAGGCCGCTCTACGGACGGCAATCCAGCCTGGCTGACCGGCATTGATCGCTTGAGCGGCCTTCGTATAGTTTCCGGCGATGGAGTCGCGATCACCCCACCGAAGCCCGCGGCGTAAACGGCACCGGATGCGCCAGCGGATCCTTGCCATCGTTCTCGCGCATCGCCGCAGGTTTCCGCAGCACCACCCACAGGCACAGGCCCACGGCGATGATCTGGCTGATGCCGGAGACGACGAAGCGGTCCATGCCGTCGTCCAGCGGGGTGCCGGTGAAGGGGACGACGGTCGACAGCGCGACCCACATCAGCACGAACAGGAAGGTGCGGCCGCCGGTGGCCACGCTGCCGGCGGCGACCAGGCTCCAGATCCACAGCGGGGCGAACAGGCCGGTGTGGTCCGGCAGGAACGGGCTGCGGAACGAGGCCAGCGCGAGTAGGGCCAGCCAGGTCGCGGCCAGTTCCAGACGCGACATGCGCGGCGCGCGCAGCGCCGAGAAGATCGTCAGCACCACCACGACCAGCGTCCACGCCCACGAGATCTGCTGGCTCAGCGCGCGGGTCATGCCCGGCACCTGCAGCGCGTTGAGCTTGTAGACGATGCCGGGGACGGAATCGTTGATCGCGGTGACGAATCCGAGTTCCTTGATTTCGAGGAAGTCCCAGGCTTCGCCGCTGGCCATGCGCGGCAACTGGTATTCGAACAGCGCGCGGAAGGGTTCTTCGCCCATCCAGATGAAGGCGATGACGGTGTAGAGCAGCGAGAAGCCGAGCGTCCAGCCCACCGCTTTCCAGCGTCGGGTGGCGATGAGATAGATGCCGAGGATGCCCGGGAACACTTTGAACACCGCGAAGCCGAACAGCGCGCCGCCCAGCACCGGCCGGTCGCGCCAGAACAGCGCCATCGCGACCACCGAGAGCGAGATCGCGGTCAGCTGGAAGTTGCCGAGCTGCAGTGTGAGCAGCACCGGCGATGCGATCCACACCGCCGGGATCAGCAGCGCCGTGCGGCGGCCCGGCTGGCCGGCGATCCACGCGCTCAGCGCGATCATGCAGGCCAGCAGCGCGCCGCCTTCGACCGTGAACCAGATTGCGCGCAGTTGCTCGAAATCGCCGCCGAAGGCCACGCCGATCAGCGGCAGCAGCAGGAACTGCGGCAGATACATGAATTCATCGAAGCGGAAGATACCGGCGGTCTTGCCGTGGTAATGCTGCAGATCGTAGAGATTGGGCACGCCCTCGTGGGCGAGATGGGCCGCCTGCCAATAGCCCGAATAACAGCTGTGACCGATGTAGAACGGATCGAAACCGAACGCCGACAGCGGCGCCAGCGCGGGATCCGCCATGAACAGCGCAACGCCCGCGGTGCGCACGATCGCGGCGAGCATCAGCAGCACCCACAGCGCCGACACCGCGGGCCTGCGGCTGCGGATGCCGTCCCAGTCGCGCGGCAGGCGCTTCGCCGTCCACGGCGCCAGCGGCACGACCGCCATCACGGCGAGCACCCCGGCCAGCGGCAGCGGAGCATGCAACGCCGCGATCGCGGTGAACAGCAGCGTCGCGGTCAGCAGCGACAGCAGGCTTGCGACGACCCATCGTTCGACGGAGGGATGAGGGATGGCGGTCATGATCGCGGAACTCCTTGTTGCGGGTCGGGCAGGGTGACGTGCACGGGGAAAAGCGTCGATAGGGCGTGCGGCGGTGGGCGGATCAGGCGTCGAGACCTTCCACCCGTCCGGAAAACAGGAAGCGTTCGAGTTCGCGGAAGTCGTCGAACACCACGTCCGCGTCCGCTTCGCCGCGGTTGCGCGCGGGTTGCTCGGTGCGCAGCAGCGTGGTCATGCCGAACGCGCGGGCGCCTTCCACATCGCAGCGCTGGCTGTCGCCGACCATCCAGATGTCTTCCGGCGCCACGCCGAGCTTCGCGATCGCCAAGCGGAACGGCGCGGGATCCGGTTTGTCGGCGCCGGCTTCCTCAGAGGTGACGACGTAATCGAAACAATCGTCCAGCCCGAAATAGACGATCTTGCGGAATTGGATCTGCGAGGTGAGGTCGGTGATGATCGCGGTGGCGATGTCGCGATTGCGCAGATTGAGCAGCAGGTCGCGCACGCCCGGAAACAGTTCGCAGTGCGCGAGGAACGTGCGCCAGTAGGTCTGTTCCAGATCGAGCGTGATCAGCAACTGGGTCTTGCGCCCGAGGATTTCGATGCCGCGCTGGAAATACAGCAGACGGCTGTGCGAACTGGCGGTCTCGCCGAGCTGGCGTTTGACTTCCTCGCGCGCCTGGCGGAAAGCGTCGCGGACGCTGCCCTGATCGGCGCCCAGCAGGCGCACCGCTTTGGCCTCGGTGGCGGCGGTGGCTTCCGCGTGCGGCGCGTCGTAGGCGTAGAGCGTGTTGTCGGTGTCGAAGATGATCGCGCGCGGCGCGCGGAACGTTTTCGACGGGTGCTTGACGAGCATCTCAGCGGATCCTGTTCTTGAGGGATTCTTCGATCTGCAGCAGCGCCATCAGCTGCATGATCCCGGTCATGCCGTCTTCCCACTTCGGGTGGATGTCGAGCATTTCCTGCAGATTGGGCGCCAGCGTGCCGGCGGCGAGCGCGATGTCCTCGGCGGAGACATCGCCTTCGATGGTCATTTCGACCTCGTCGGAATCTTCGGCCAGTTCGATGTCCAGATGCAGGCCGCAGATGCCGATCAGCATCCGCGCGAGACGCTCGTGGTATGTGCCGTTGCGGATCGTGGCCGACAGCTTCAGCGGCAGATCCTTCGGCGACGACGCGGTTTCGAGCTGGCGGATATTCACCGGCCGCAGTTTGAGGATCAGATCCGCCGAGCTGCGCTGGGGCAGGATGTAGCGCTGGGCGTCGAGGGTGCGGCGTTCGATGGATTGCAGCACTTTCTCCAGCGGATGGCCGCGCTCGTTGACGTCGCGGTGGATCTTCCACGCCCGGCGCAGGTCTTCGTCGATATCGAGATACACCGACACGTCGAAGCGCTGGCTGAGCCGCGGCATGCGCAGCGCATGCAGGCCGGACACGATCACCACGTCGTTGCGCTGCAACTGCACCGCCGGCAGGAATCGCCCCGCGGCGTGGTCGTAGTGACGGCAGGCGACAGGTTTGCCGTCCATCAGCGCCAGCGCATCGTCGTTGAAACGCTGCAGATCGTTCGCGCGCGGATTGAGGTGGGTCAGGCCCTTCCACATCGGCGCGAAGCGATCCCAGACGTGATAGTCGTCGCCGGAGAGATGCACAACCGTGTGCTCGCCGAAAATCGCGGTGAGCGCATGGCTCAGCGTGTCCTTGCCCGCGCCGGAATCGCCGGCGATGCCGATCGTCACCGGCTTCTGCGCGATGCGGAAGTAATCGTTGCGGGCGACGCGTTCGCGCAGCATCTGCACGATCAGCACCAGGCCGGTCGCCACCACCATCGTCATCCACAGCGACAGCAGACGCGGCGACAGCTGCGCCGACGCGTCCGCGATGGCATCCTGCGGATACCAGCCGAGCGGCGGCACGCCGGCGCCGGGCGAGATCACCAGATGCAGCGCGATCACCAACATCGACAGCAATCCGGTGAGCAGCATCGCGCTGCGGTCGCCCTGCAGCTGGTGCGCAACCAGGAACGGCACCAGCCACAGATACCAGCCGGGCGGTGCCGGCGTGGTCATCACCACGAGGAAGAACGACAGCCCGGTGACCGCGATCAGCAGATCGAAGCTCATCCGCCGCAGGCGCCACACGCCGTAAGCCGCGAGCAGATACAGCGTCGGGGTGAGATACAGCTGCAGCGATTCGCCCAGCGGCAGCGCGAAATCGAAAATGCGTCCGGATTCGCTGGTCCCCAGCACCATCGTGCGGATGCCCGGCGATGCCAGCCACAGCAACTGCGGCAGGAAGCCCGCGGCGAGCCCGCCGGCGAACGGCTTGAGCAACGAGCGCAGGCGCTTGTTGCGCCACAGATAGATGCCCACGAACGGCACCGCGAGCAGCATGCTGAACTTGGCCGCGAGCGCGAAGCCGAGCGCGAGGCCGCTCGCGGTGGCGCGGTACTGGCGCAGCAACACCAGACTGAGCAGCAGCAGCGCCACCGGCACGATGTCGGTCTGTCCGTTCCAGTAGGTCACGAACAGCACGATCGGCGACCACCAGTACAGCCACAGCAGCTTGCGCGGATCGCGCGGAAACAGGCGATACAGCAGCGACAGCGCGGCGAGATCGGCCAGCAGCAGACTGATGCGGAAACCGATGCCGGTGAAGATGTCGCTGCCGGTGATGGCATCGAGCAACCAGCCGGGCACGGCGCCGGGCAGGTGCGCCAGCAGCATCGTCGGGCCGTAGGGATAGGCCAGCGGCGTGCCGCCTGCGTCGAGATAGTCGGTCCACGGATCGAGCGATGGATGGGCGATGGCGTGTTCGAGGAACGGGATGAACCATTCGTGCTGGATCTGCGGCACAAGCGCGACGATCAGCAGCAGCCGCAGCAACAGGCCCGCGCGGAAGACCGGATCCCGCCACAGCGGCCTGAGCGTTATCGCCACAGTGCGGTCTCCTTGGTGCAGACCGCATCGGCGGCGATGCCGCGCGCCGCCAGCAGCGCGCGCAGCGCCGGGATTTCCGTCGCCGCGTCGCGCCCCTGCAGTTCGGGCGACACCAGGCACAGCTTGAAACCGGCGGCCTGCAGGCGCGCGGCCTGTTCGCCGTCCAGCGGGAAGCGGGTGAAGCAATCGACCCACACCCAATCCACCCGGCCCGCCAGCGACAGCGCGGTGTCGAGCGATTCGAACTCGGACACCCGCACCGCGCATCGCGATTCGCCGCGGCGTGCGCTGCGGATCAGGAACGGGAAGGATTGATCGAGAAAGAAATAATCCTCGATGCCGTGCGCGCGCATCAGCGCGATCAGCCGGTCTTCCAGCCCTTCTTCCTTGACGTTGAACATCAGCACGCCGTGGCGGTATTCCGCGAGCCAGGCTTCGAAGTCCTCGCCGTCGACGAACGGATCGTGATGGATGACGAGCCGGTCGCCGTAGCTGCGGATATCCACTTCCACGCCGAATTCGACTGCGGTGTCGCGCAGTTGCTCGATGGTGTTGCGACGGTGGCTGTAATCGACGGTGCGGCGGATGAATCGCAGCTTCGCCTGCCAGTTGACGTTCCAGTGCGAACTGCCGTGCGCGCGTTCGCCGAAGCGCACCGGGAAGCGCGCCACGGTCAGGCCACGGTGCAGCGCCTGGTAGTAGGCGAACAGATCGAGCGAGAAATCGTGCGGTGGTTCGCGCCATTCCGCGAAAAAGCTGCGCGGGAACAGCGTCGGCTGGGCGTTGATGTCCCACATGCGGCGGCGCATCAGCAGCGTTTCGAACATCGACATGCCGACGGTGAAGACCACGTCCGCGAGTGGCCGGCCATAGCGCCGGCCTTTCACGAACAGGGCATCGGGTCGCGGCGAGGCTTCGTAGATCTCAAGCGCACGTAGCGCATCGGCGGGATCGGTCTGCATGTCGGCATGGGTCCAGCCGATCGTCTCGCCGGTGGCGGCGGCCAAACCGGACAGGATGCCGAAGCCGTAGCCCTGATTTTTCTCGACGCGGACGCTGCGGATGCGCGACGGTTCGGCCAGCAGCGCGGCCAATACCGCGGGCGAATCGTCGGTCGAACCGTTGTCGACCAGGATCGCTTCGATGTCGTCGCGCACGAAAGTCTCGCGCAGACGCGCCACCAGCAGCGGCAGATTCTTCGCTTCGTTGTAGCAGGGGATGACCAGACTCAGGCGCATCGTCGGTTCAACCGGCTTCGGTCTTGCGCAGGACCACCGAGCGGCCCATCGCGAAGATCGACGGCATCAGCTTGACCAGCGCGCGGTCCAGGCCATCGATCGCGCGCAGCGCGAAGCGCGGCAGCTCGACCGTCTTCGCGCGCACCACCACGCCGCCGGAGGCGAGGAAGACGAAACACTCGTTGAGCGCGTTCTTTTCGATCCGGAACCCCGGGATGCGACGCTCGAATTCCGCGTCGTCGGTGAACAGCAGTTCCGGGATGGCGCAGTTCGCCGACCACGGATCGCGCGGGTCGTTGGCCACGATCTCCGGATCGAAGACGTCGATATCGTAGGACCAGCCTTCGTGGCGCATCGCGCGCAGCGCCGCTTTCAGCGCGAAGCAGGTGTTGAGTTCCTGGATCAGCACCAGGCCGCCCGGCGCGAGCATGCGATGCACGCTGGCGAAGAATTTCGCGGGGCTGGGCAGGTGGTGGATCATGTGGCTGAAGATCGCCACATCCACCGAACCGGGCGGAAAGGGCGGGTCCATCGCGTCGGCCACGGCGTCGGTCCACTCGCGCGGTTCGACGTCGGTGATGATGAAGCCGTCGTGCTTGATGAATTCCTTGCTCAGCCCCGAGCCGGCGCCGAACTCGACGATGCGCTGCCCGGGTTTCAGGTGCGCGTTCATCCAGTCGTAGCGTTTGTACAGCAGATATTCCAGATTGCGCGGACGGTGTTCGAGGAAGAATGCGCGGGCGCGGGCGACATCGCCTTCGTGCTGGAAGCGGTTTTCTTCGTGGGTCGGGAAGTAGGTGCTGGGCAGGAACATGGTCTTCAATCGATTCCGTGATCGTTGCGTGCGTGTCCGGTCGGTCCGGACATCATGCGGGAAGCGGGCTTGCGATGCCGGCTGCGGCGTCCACTGTGGAGGTCGTGCGCGAACAGCGACTGTCCAATTCGAGCCGATAGGGATGCGAAGGCCAGCGGTCGAAACAGCGCTGCCAGTATTCGAAGGTGCGCAGATCGACCGGCGTGCCCCAGCACAGATAGTGTTCGACCTCGAACACGCAGACCCGCAGTCCGAGCGCGATCGCGTCCTCGATGCAGCTGTCGACGTAGAACTCGCCGTTGATGCGACCGTCGCGCGCGATCATCGCCTGCGCGGCGGCGGCGAAATCGCCGGCGCGCTTGAAGGTGAAAGTGCCGACCACGATGGGGTCGTGCGCGGGATCGGCCAGCGGCGTCTTCACCGATACGCCGCGGACGATGCCGCCGGTTTCGTCGACCCACCCGTAATGCGTCGGCCGCCGCAACGCGCCCGGATAGCCGCGCGCCACCCACACCAGCACGTCGGCGCTGTCGTCGGCCAGCGCGGCCTGGAGTGCGTCGGCGTCGTAGATCGCGCCGTTGTCGCATGCGCCGATGGTGAGCGGCGCTTGCATGTCGATGCCGTCCATGCCGAGCAGGCAGGTGCGCGCCTGTCCATCGGTCACCTGGTCCAGTTCGACGATAGCGCAGCCGGAAAAACTCCCGCGCAGCGTCGCTTCCACTTCGGCGCGCCCGGGAAGATCGCGACGCAGCACGAAGACATGCCGTTCGGCGTCCGGCAGATCGCGCGTCGCCTGCACGACCATCGGCGCGCCGGAGACCGGAATCAATGGTTTCGGCAGCGCATGGCCCGCGTCCGCGAAACGCGAACCCAGTCCGGCCATCGGCACCATCGTTGCGCCGCGCTGCGGCACCGCGCGGCGCGCGCGCGCGGGATCGGCCAGTGCGCGGAATGCGTTCGACCAGGCGCGGTATTCGCTGAGATCTTCCGGAGTGCCCCACTGCATGAAATGTTCGAGTTCGAACACCGCGACGCGACGCCCGTCTTCCAGCAGCGGGCGATAGGCGAGGCTGACGTAATACTCCTGGCCCAGCGCGAGATCGGGACGCGCGATGCAGCGCTCGAACGCGTCGCGCATCAGCGCGCCGGACGCGAAATAATACGTGCCGCTGGATGCGTATTCGCGCATCGGGTCGTCGGTATACGGCTGTTTTTCCTGGATCGCGAGGATCCGTTCGCCCTCGGTCTGCACGTAGGCGTAGTTGATGGAGCCCATCATGTGCGGATGGAACCCGGTGTAGCAGGGAATCGCGCCGTCCCATTCGCCTTCGTCGACCATGCGTTTGAACGCGGGATAATCCCAGACGCAGGTGAAATCGCAGTAGTTGACGATGGTCGGCTTCGATGGATCGATATGCTCGATCGCCTGCAGCACGGCATTGACCGGGCCGAGTTTATGCGGCGCGATGCCGACGATGCGGCCGGTGGGGCAATAGCGCCGCAACTGCTCGGCCATCGCGAATTCCGGATCGTCGAGATGGTCCTGGTTGCACACGAACAGGAAATCGGTTTCGCCGGGAAACAGATCGACGACGTGGGCGATGATCGGTTTGCCGTCGATTTCGATCAGCGGTTTCGGAACCTGGTAGCCCGCGCGCCGGAAACGTTCTCCGAAGCCCGACATGGGTACGACGATCTGCATGCTTCAAACTTCCTTGCGTCCTTGATCTGCGGGCGGTTCAGGCGCCGGCAGCGGTGTCGATGTGGTTGCGGGCGAGGCGGTAGGCTTCCGCCTCCCAGCCGATCAGGGCGGCGACATCGTCGATGTCGAGATAATTCAACGCTTCCGCAGTGCTCGAACGCAATCCCACCTGCGCCAGACAGCCGAGCATGGCGCGGGCGCCATCGCTCAAGGCCGGGGACAACAGGACGCCAGCGCCCGGCACCACGACATAGACCGGCGGAGCGCGATCGTCCGCAGTCGCGTCGGCGATGACCTGGCTGAGCGGGCGGTGCTCGTCCGCGACGGCGGCGCGCTCGCCGAGGAAGACGACGTGGTCGGGATACAGGGTGCCGCGAACGGCGATGCCGCAGGCGATGGCGTCGGTGCCGATCGCGTGCGGCAGCGGGGCGTCCGGGATGGTCCAGCCCGCGTCGTTCACGGTCTGCAGCCGGTCCAGATCGGGGCCGGGGGCTGCGCGTAGGGGCAGCGCAAGCCGGCGTTCGACTTCGCGCAGGCGGGCCTCCGCCATGGCGCAGTCGCTGCCGCCGATCACCAGGCCGTGGTTGGCGAGCAGCAGAATGTCCGGCGGGACCGGCGCCGCGGCAAGCGCAGAGCGGATGGCGTCGGTCAGCGGCAGCCCGGGGCGTCGGTAGGGCACCCAGGCCCAGGACAGGCCTTCCAGCGCGTGGGCCAGCGCCTGTTCGGCGTCCGGGCGGATCGCCCAGGCGATGGCGTTGACCGAATGGACGTGCGCCACGACCGCATGCGGCAGCAGCGCGTGGAGCGAGGTCTCGATGGAAGGACGCAGGCCGTCGGCGCCGGCAAGCGCCGTCAGCGCGGACTCCGCATCGGCCTCCGCCATCAGTGCCCGGACCCGGGCCAACGGCAGGCGCACGAAGACATCCCGGATCTCAGCCTGTGCGAGCCAGGTGCCGGATGCTTTGACCCAGAAATCGTTTCCGGATTTGAGCGACGTGTTGCCGCCCCCGCCTTGGACGAGCGTCTCGTCGCGGCCCAATCGTGCGGAAAACGCAATCAGTTCGGCAGGCGCCTCGGAACCTGGAAGCGTTTGCATGGGGTCTGTGGCGATTTTCTGATTCATCGTGCGGGGAGCCGTCCGTAGCGATACCGGTCCTGTCGCGGCGGAGCTGCGGCAGGGCATCGGTCGTCGCGGTTCGCGTGAAAAACTCAGGTTTCGTAAAAACCGGAATAATCCGGTCATGCATTTCGCCATTGGAATCTGAAAGACGCCAAGCATTATCAAAACCGGTCCCTTTGATTGCAGAATAAGCGGAGTGTGGTAGGTTGGGAAGTATTATTATGTCTGCAGTTCGATGGGCGGGGACTCCCATCGCGTACGCAATCGCATGCAAGCAGTCGCACGGAAGTCGAACGGAATGAATGAATTTGAAGCGCGCCTCGCTCACCTCTCGCCCGAACGGCGAGAGCTCCTGAGGCAGGCATCGTTACGCGAGCGCATGGCCCGATCCCGCATTCGCCCCAGACCGCGTCCAGAACATATTCCGCTGACCTTCGGCCAACGCCGACTGTGGCTGCTCGACCGGCTTTCTCCCGGTCTGGTCGCTTACAACTCGCCGGCCGCGCAGTGGTTGCACGGTGCGCTCGATGCCGCCGATCTTCGTCGCGCGATCCAGTCCTGGATCGATCGTCACGAAGTATTGCGGACGGTCTATCCGGCGAATACCGGCGAGCCATATCAGAAGATTCTCGCGGCGCAGACCCTGCCGTGGTGCGAGCTTTCCGCCGAAGGCGACGACCTGGACGCGCGACGAGAAGAGGCCTTCCGGATCGCGCGCGAGGAAACCGCGAAACCCTTCGCGCTGCAGGTCGGCCCGCCGGTCCGGGCTGCGCTGATCGCCGTCGCTCCCGATCTGCATCTGCTGGTGCTCACGTTCCATCACATCGCCATCGACGGCTGGTCCATCACCAGTCTGCTGCGCGAAATGTTCGAGGCCTACAACCGCCTGCGCGCGGGCGACGCGATCGATACCACCGCGCCCGAACTGCAGATCGCCGATGTGGCGCTGTGGCAGCAGGAAACATGGGGCGGCGAGCGTCTGCGTCCGCAGCTCGATTTCTGGAAACAGCATCTCGACGGCGCACCCGCGGTGCTGGATCTTCCGACCGACCGGCCGCGCCCGGCGGCGCAGACCTTTCGCGGTGCGACCCGTTCGACCGATATTCCGGCGCCGCTGTACGCGCGCCTGCAGGCGCTTGCGCGCGAACAGAAGACGACGCTGTCGACCGTGGTGCTGGCGGCGTTCCAGGTCCTGCTGTCGCGCTACACCGGGCAGGAACAGGTGGTGACGGCGATGGGCGTCGCCGGTCGCAGCCGGCACGAACTGGAGCCGGTGATCGGCTTCTTCGTCAACACGCTGCCGCTGCGCGCCGATCTGTCCGGCGATCCCGATTTCATTGAAGTCCTGACGCGCGCACAGGCGACCCTGTTGCATGCGATGGAAAATGCGGACACGCCGCTGGACCGCATTTTCGAGGACATGCGCCTGCCGCGTTCGATCAGCTATACGCCGTTCGCCCAGGTCATGTATTTCTTCCAGAGTTATCCCATGGATAACGCTGTCATGACCGGCATTCGCATCGAGCGTGTTCCTCTGGGCGATATCCGCCCGCCGACCGCGCAGAGCGATCTGAGTCTGTTCGTGAATCAGCAACACGAAGGCGAACTGATGTTCGAGTACAGCACCGAGCTGTACGACGATTCGACCATCCGGCGCATGGGCGGGCATCTGATCACCCTGCTGGAAGCTGCGACCGATGCGCCGCGGACGCCGGTGTCGGCACTGCCGCTGCTCACCGCGGCGGAGCGCGACGAGCAGGCGCGCTGGAACGCCACGTTCCGCGAGCTTCCGCGCAATCCCACGATCGCCGCACTGTTCGTGGAACAGGTCGCGCGTACGCCCGATGCGACCGCGGTGCAGTTCGGCGCGCGCGCCATGAGCTACCGCGAGCTCGATCTCCGCGCCGATGCGGTCGCCATCGAACTGCGCGCGCTTGGCGTGAAGCCCGGTGTGCTGGTCGGGCTTTACGTCGAACGCTCGCTGGAAATGCTGATCGGTTTGATCGCGATTCTGAAGGCCGGCGGCGCCTATGTACCGCTGGATCCCAGCTATCCGGTGGACCGTCTCGCTTACATGGTGGAAACCTCGCGTTCGACCGTGCTGGTCACCCAGGCGACGCTGCGCGATGCGCTGCCGATGGCGATGCCTTCGATGGAAATGCTGTCGGTGGTGGCGGTGGATGCCGATGCGGCATTGCCGACCTCTGCGCAGCCGTGCCCCGACAGCGGCGTCGGCGCGAACGATCCGGCCTATGTGATCTTCACCTCGGGTTCGACCGGCAAGCCGAAAGGCGTGGAAATCCGCCAGAAATCCGCGGTCAACCTCATCCGCTCGATCGCCCGCGAGCCGGGCATCGGCCCCGACGACACCATCTGCGCGATCAGCACGCTGTCGTTCGACATCGCGCTCACCGAGCTGGTGATTCCGCTGACGGTCGGTGCGCGCATCCTGCTGGTCGATCGCGACACCGTGCGCGATGGCCTGCGCCTGCGCAAGCTGGTCGATGGCGAAGCGCTGACGATCATGCAGGCCACGCCCGCGACGTGGCGCATGCTGCTGGACGTGGGTTGGGCGGGGAAGCCCGGCATGAGGATCATTTCCACCGGCGAAGCCCTGCCGCGCGAACTCGCCGACCGCCTGCTGCCGTTGGGCCGCGAGCTGTGGAATCTTTACGGTCCGACCGAAACCACGGTCTATTCGGCGCTGTGCAAGGTCGAGGCCGGCAGCGGTCCGATCATCGTCGGTCGCCCGGTCGACAACACCCGCATCCACATCGTCGACAAGCGCATGCAGCCGCTGCCGGTCGGCGTGCCGGGCGAATTGCTGATCGGCGGCGAAGGCCTGGCCTCGGGGTATCGCGGCCGCGCCGATCTCACCGCCGAGAAATTCATCGCCGATCCTTTCTCCGATGGCGACGACGCGCGTCTGTACCGCACCGGCGATCTGGCGTTCTGGCGCGCGGACGGTACGGTGCAGGTGGTCGGCCGGATCGATCACCAGATCAAGCTGCGCGGTTTCCGCATCGAGCTGGGCGAGATCGAAACCGTACTTGCGCAGTACGAGGGCGTGACCCAGGCGGTGGTGCACTGTCGCGAGGACCGTCCGGGCGATCAGCGTCTGGTCGCGTACTACACGCATGACGGCCGCACCCATGACGGCCGCACCCATGACGGCGGCACCCGCGACGGCGGTCCTCTGGCCGACACGGATCTGCGCGCGTATCTGAAGAACGCGCTGCCCGAATACATGGTGCCTGCCGCGTTCGTGGCGCTGGACGCCTTCCCGCTGACGCCGAACGGCAAGGTCGACCGCAACGCGCTTCCCGCCCCGGACGCCGCCGGCGGCGAGCGTGCGGATCACATCGCGCCGCGTACGCTGGAAGAAGAAGCGCTGGTCGGGCTGTGGGGCGATCTGTTGAATCTGAAGCGCGTCGATGTGCGCGCCAATTTCTTCGATCTCGGCGGGCATTCGCTGCTCGCGACCCAGATGTTGGCGCGGGTCGAATACGACTTCGGCGTCGAACTGCCGCTGCGCGTGTTGTTCGAGTCGCCGACTCTGGAGCAGATGGCTGCGCGGATCGCCGCGGCCTGCGAAGCGGCCGATCAGCTCGCGATGGCTGCGATGCTGCAGAACTTCGAAAACATGAGCGACGACGAAATCCTTCAGCGGTTGTCGACCGACAGCAACGCCGGAGCGGCGCATGAGTGAGTTGGATCAACGTCTGGCCGGATTGTCGCCGGAAAAGCGCGCGCTGCTGATGCAGCAGCTCGCGCGCCGGGCCGCCGCAACCGCGCCGGTCAAGGCGGATATCGGCCGTCGCGCGCGTCCGGAGCGCATGCCGCTGTCGTCCGCCCAGCAGCGGCTGTGGATCCTCGACCAGTTCGATCCCGGCAACAGCGTCTACAACGTCACCTCGCTGATGCGCCTGTATGGCAATCTCGATGTCGACGCGCTGCGCCGCACGCTCGACGAGATCGTCGGCCGGCACGAAAGCCTGCGCACCGTGTTTCCGAAAGACGAGCAGGGCCCGTGGCAGCGCGTGCTGCCGCCGCAGCCGATGGCGCTGCCCATCCACGACGTATCGAAGCGCGCCGTCGATGCGGATGGCGTCGACCCGCGCGAAGCCGCCGCATTCGATCTGGCGCGTGCGGATGCGCGGGCGCCATTCGATCTGGTCAACGGCCCGGTGTTCCGCGCGATGCTGGCCCGGATCGCCGAAGACGATCATGTGCTGATCCTGAGCGCGCACCACATCGCCGTGGACGGCTGGTCGTTCGGCGTGCTTTACGGCGAGTTGACCCAGCTGTATCGCACGTTCCTGGCCGGCGAACCTTCGCCCTTGCCCGAACTGCCGATCCAGTACGCCGACTACACGCTGTGGCAACTGGAAGAACTGGGCAGCGAAGGGCTGGGCAAGCAGCTCGAATACTGGCAGCAGCGTTTTCCGTCCGCGCCCCCGGTGCTGGAATTGCCGGGCGACCGCCCGCGTCCGCCGGTGCAGAGTTATCGCGGCGCGATCCTGCAGCGCACGATTCCCGCCGAGCTGTACGAGACCGTCAAGCGGTTCAGCCGGCAGGAGGGCACGACCGCGTTCATGACCTTTCTCGCCGCCTACCAGGCGCTGTTGTCGCGGTATTCGGGGCAGGAAGACATCGTCGTCGGCGTCGGCAACGCCAATCGGCCGCGACGCGAGATCGAGCCGCTGATCGGTTTCTTCGTCAACACCCTGCCGCTGCGCGTCGATCTGTCGGGCAATCCCACGTTCCGCGAATTCCTGGCCCAGGTGAAGGCGTCGACGCTCGACAGCTACGCCAACCAGGAACTGCCGGTCGAACGTCTGCTCGAAACGCTGAACATCGATCGCGATCTCAGCCATGCGCCGCTGTTCCAGACGATGCTGTTCTACCAGAATTTTCCGGTCGAACCGATCGTGCTGCCCGGCCTGAAGCTGGTGCCGGTGGATGTCTGCGCCACACATTCGGGTACGGCGCGCGCCGATATTTCCATCTTCGCCGCCGAAAGCGGCGGCGGCCTGTCGATGCTGATCGAATACGCCACCGACGTGTTCGACGCCGATTACATCGAAGCCTTCGCCGATCACCTCGAACAACTGCTGCGCGCGGTGGTCGCCGATGCCGATCGACGCATCGGCGACATCGATATCCTGCCGCCGCAGGAGCGCAAGCGCCTGATGGTCGACTGGAACGTCACCGCGGCGCCGCTGCCGTCCGAACATACCGTGCATGCGCTGTTGGCGGCGCAGGCCGTGCGTACGCCGCACGCCATTGCGGTGGTGCAGGGCGACGACCGCCTGACCTATGCCGAACTGGACGCGCAGGCCGAACGGCTTGCGGCGCGACTGCGCGCGCAGGGCTGCGGCCCGGGGCGGATGGTCGGGCTGTTCCTGGAGCGCAGGCCGCGAATGCTGGTGGCGCTGCTGGGCGTGCTGAAGGCGGGTGCCGCCTACGTGCCGCTGGACCCGAGTTATCCGGCCGAGCGCATCGGTTTCATGCTGGAGGATTCGGCCGCGCCGGTGGTGGTGACCGAACGCGCGCTGCTTGCCGAATTGCCGGCCGGCAGCCACGCGACGCTGACCATCGAGGACGCGCTGGAGGGCGACGCGCCTGTCGCGGCCGTGGGCGCCGTGGCCGGTCCCGACGACATCGCCTACGTGATCTTCACGTCCGGCTCCACCGGCCGGCCCAAGGGCGTGCGCATCCCGCATCGCGCCGCGGTCAATTTCCTCGCATCGATGGCGCGCGAACCGGGCCTGCGCGCCGACGACACGCTGTGCGCGATCACCACGCTGTCGTTCGATATCGCATTGCTCGAACTGATGCTGCCGCTGACCGTGGGCGCGCGCATCGCGCTGGCCGATCGCGCCACCATCGCCGACGGCGCCGCGCTGGCGGCATTGCTCGATGCGGTGGACGCCACGGTCATGCAGGCGACGCCCGCAACCTGGCGCATGCTGCTGGATTCGGGCTGGCGCGGTCGTCCGGGCATGCGCCTGCTGTGCGGCGGTGAAGCGCTACCGCGCGATCTGGCCGATCGGCTGCTGGCATGCGGCAGCGAACTGTGGAACGTCTACGGCCCCACCGAAACCACGGTGTGGTCGACGCTCGAACAGGTGTCTGCCGGCAAGGGGCCGGTGGCGATCGGTCGTCCGATCGCGAACACCCAGGTCTACATCGTCGATCGCCGCATGCAGTTGCAGCCGGTCGGCATCGCCGGCGAACTGCTGATCGGCGGCTTGGGCGTGGCCCGCGACTATCTCGATCGCCCCGAACTCACCGCCGAAAAATTCATCGACGATCCGTTCGGGTCGCGTCCCGGCGGACGGCTGTACCGCACCGGCGACCTCGCGCGCTGGCGCCGCGATGGGCGTCTGGAAGTGATTGGCCGGATCGATCATCAGATCAAGCTGCGCGGTTTCCGCATCGAACTGGGCGAAATCGAATCGGTGCTGGGCCTGAGCGACGAGGTGGCGCAGGCGGTGGTGATCTGCCGCGAGGACCGGCCGGGCGACAAGCGTCTGGTCGCGTATCTGGTGCCCAAGCCGGGCGTGTCGGGCGAGGACATATCCAGCGATAGCGCATCCAGTGAAAGCAGCATCGACGTCGCCGCATTGCGCGCGCTGGCCCGCGAGCGTCTGCCCGAGTACATGATGCCATCGGCCTTCGTCTGCCTGGCGCGGTTGCCGCTGACGCCCAACGGCAAGGTCGATCGTCGCGCGCTGCCGGCGCCGGATGCGGAGGCCTTCGCGCTCGGCGAGTACGCCGCGCCGCGCAGCAGCGAGGAGGAAACCCTGGCGGCGCTGTGGGCGGAAATGCTGAATCTGCCGCGGATCGGCATCCACGACAACTTCTTCGATCTCGGCGGGCATTCGCTGCTGGCGACGCAGCTCGTCACCCGCATGCAGAACGCGCTCGGCGCCGACATCACGCTGCGGATGATGTTCGAGGCGCCGACGGTGGCGCGCTTCGCCGAACTGTTGATGGTGCAGCGCATGCAGAATCTCGACCAGGACGACCTGGCCGGTATGCTGCAGCAGCTCGAAGACCTGTCCGAAGAAGACATCCAGGCCATGCTCGGTAGATGAGCGGCGGTTCAGAGCACAAGGAGATTGCGCACGCATGAGTTCGTCCCCTCCATTTTCCGCCGGCAGCGCTCCGCTCGATGAGCGCCTCGCCAAGTTGACGCCGCAGCAGCGCGAGCTGTTGCTGCGCAACCTCGCGCAGCGCGCGGCCGCGAAACAGGCGGCCGATAGCGCCGAAGCGCCGCGGGCGATGGCGGGACAGCCACTGCCGTTGACGCCGGCGCAGCAGCAGATCTGGGTGTTCGAACGCCTTCAGCCCGGCACGCCTGCGTACCATGTTTTCAATCACTTCCGGCTCGAAGGCGCGCTCGATCTGCATGCCTTCGAGCGTGCCTGGGCCATGCTCGCCCAGCGTCACGATGCGCTGCGGATCTCGTTCGCCGAACGCGCCGGCGAACCGGTGCAGACCATCGTCGAGACCGTCGATCTGCCGGTGAAACTGATCGATCTGTCGGATGTCCCGGAAGAACGGCGCGAACGCGAACTGCAGCGATGCATCGGCGAAGAAGCGCTGCGTCCGTTCGATCTGTCCCGCGCGCCGCTGCTGCGGGTTGCGGTGGTGCGGCTTTCGCCCGTATCGAACGCGATGCTGATGGCGACCCACCACCTGGTGTCCGACGTCTGGTCGCTGGGCATCCTGCAGGCCGAACTCGCCGCGTTCTACAACGCTTTCCGTGCCGGACGCGATCCCGAACTGCCGGCGAAAACGCTGCAGTTCGGCGATGTGGCGCTGCGCCAGACCTTGCCCGCGCAGAAACGACGCAACGAGGCGCAGTTGCGCTATTGGAAAGACGCGCTGTCCGGCACGACCGGCTTGCTCGATCTGCCGGCCGACCGGCCGCGCACGGCGCTCGCTTCGGCCGAGGGTGCACGCTACGTGTTTCGATTCCCGGACGGGCTGCGCGACGCCACGGCGGAACTGGCCCGCAGTGAGGGCGCGACCCAGTTCATGCTGATGCTGTGCGCGTTCCAGGCGCTGCTGGCGCGCTGGTCCGGCGACAGCGACATCGTGATCGGCACGCCGGTCGCGAACCGCAGGACGATGGAGGAAGAAGCGGTCGTCGGCCTGTTCGTCAACACCGTCGCGCTACGCGCCGATTTCGGCGACGACCCGTCGTTCCGCCAGGCGCTGGCGCGCGCGAAATCGCAGGTGCTGTACGCGCTGGAAAACGCCGAGGCGCCGCTCGAACACGTGATCGAACAGCTCAGTCTGGAGCGTGGTCCGGGGCGGTCGCCGTTGTTCCAGACGATGTTCGTCTACCAGAACTCGTCCGCGACGGACATCGGCATGGACGGTCTTCGCGCCGCGTACATCGAACCGGAGACGGATACCGCGCGCTTCGAATTGACGCTCTCGCTCTCCGAGGGGCCCGCAGGCCTGTCCGGGCTGATCGACTACGGCACGCAGTTGTTCGCGGCGCCGACGATCACGCGGCTGGCAGGGCATTTCGTGGCGCTGCTGCGCGGCGTCACCGCGAATCCGGATCTGCCGCTGTCGCGGATCCCGCTGCTGGACGACGAAGAAAGGGCTGCCCTCGCTGCATTGGGCGACGGCGGGCCGGCCTTGGCGTCGCCGTCCGACACGCTGCAGGGGCTGTTCGCGCTTCAGGCCGCGCGCACGCCGCAAGCCGCGGCGCTGGTCGAGCCCGGCCGCGAATGGACGTATTCGCAGGTGCTGCAGCGCGCCAACGGCATCGCGCAGGCATTGCATGCGCAGGACATCGGACCCGTCGCATACGTCGCCGTGCTGAGCGACCGTTCCGCGGATGCGGTGATCGCGGTGCTCGGCGTATTGCTCGCCGGCGCGGCCTATCTGCCGCTGGATCCCGGCAGTCCGGACGAACGTCTGCAGTACCTGCTGCAGGATGCCGGCGCCGCTGCGCTGCTGGTGCCGCCGCTGCTGCGCGAACGCGCGACGACGCTGGCGACGGGCATTCCGCTGCTCCATACCGACGCGATCGTGGACGCCGACGCCGCGCCGCACGTCGAAGTCGGTACGCGCGATCCGGCCTATCTGATCTACACCTCCGGTTCCACCGGCACGCCCAAGGGCGTGGTGGTGGAGCATCGCGGCGCGGTGAATCTGGTGCAGGGGTTCCTGGCGCGGCATCGCTTCGATGGCCAGCGACTGTTGATGATTCCGCCGCTGATGTTCGACGCATCCGTGGGCGACGTGTTTCCGGCGCTGGCCTGCGGCTCGGCGCTGGTGCTGCATCCGGCGCCGACCGAACTGGGCCCGTTCGAGCTGGAGCGTTTCTGTCGCGGACATGGGGTGACCGCGATCGACGCGCCGGCCGCGCTCTGGCGCCGCTGGAGCGAGGGCTGGGCGACGCGCACGCAGGGCGAGCCGCTGCTGCCGGCATTGAATCTGATGATGATCGGCGGCGAAAGCGTGCCGGTCGAACAGGTGCGGCGTTTCGCCGGCGTCACCGGCGGGCGCGTCGTGCTGTGCAACCACTACGGCCCCACCGAAGCCTCGGTCTGCGCGACGTTGCTGTCGACCGTGGACGCCTCGGAAATCGCGACCCACGACCTGCCGGCCGGGCGGCCGCTGCCTGGCGTGCGGATCCATCTGCTCGACCGGCATCTGCAGCCGGTGCCGCGCGGCGTGGTCGGCGAACTGTTCATCGGCGGCGCCGGTGTCGCCCGCGGTTATCTCAACGCCGCCGAACTCACGTCGGAACGCTTTCTGGTCGATCCGTTCTCGCACGAACCCGGTGCGCGGATGTACCGCACCGGCGATCTCGCGCGCTGGAATGCCGACGACACCCTGCAATTCATCGGTCGTCGCGATCACCAGATCAAGCTGCGCGGCTTCCGCATCGAACTGGGCGAAATCGACAATGCGCTGGCGGCCCTGCCCGGCGTGCAGGCGGTGGCCGTGCTGCTGCGCGAGGACCGTCCCGGCGACCGCCGGCTGGTGGCGTATGCGGTCGTCGCCGATGGCGTCGATGCCGCCGCGCTGCGCGCGGGCCTGGCGCGGCGTTTGCCCGAAGCGATGCTGCCGTCGGCGTTCGTGTTTCTCGATGCGATGCCGCTGACCGCCAACGGCAAGATCGATCGCCGCGCGCTGCCCGCGCCGGGCGAGGATGCACCGGCGGAACGCGCGATCCGCGACCCGCAGACGTCCACCGAACACACGGTGCTGGCGATCTGGCGCAACGTGCTGGGGCGGGAATCGCTGAGCACTGACGACGACTTCTTCGCCTCCGGCGGCGACTCGCTGTCGACGCTGCCGCTGGTGTTCAAACTGCATGAGGCGCTCGGCGTCGAACTGCCGCTGTCGGCGGTGTTCGCCACGCCGACCGTCGCCGGCCTGTCCGCGACCATCGACCGCATGCTCGCCGGCGAAGCGGTCGAAGCCTTCGACATCGAAGCGCAGGTCGTTCTGCCCGAGTCGATCGACGGCGCGCGCGTGGCGCCTGCGGTCGCCCCGCGCGCAGCGCCGAAATCCGTACTGCTGACCGGCGCCACCGGCTTCCTCGGCGCTTACGTGCTGCGCGATCTCATCGACCTCAGCGCGGCCGAGGTGGTGTGTCTGGTCCGTGCCGACAGCGCCGAGGACGGCATCCGCCGCATCCGCAGCAACCTCGAAAGTTACGGGCTGTGGCGCGAAGGCGACGATGCGCGACTGGTGCCGGTGCTGGGCGACCTGTCCAGCCCGCTGCTCGGCCTGACGCCGTCGGCATTCGAGGCGCTGGCGCAGCGCGTCGACGCGATCGTCCACAACGGCGGCCAGGTCAATTTCATCGCGCCGTACGCGCATCTGGAAGCGGCCAACGTCGGCGGCACCCGCGAAGTGCTGAGGCTCGCGACCACCGCGCACCTCAAGCCGGTGCAGTTGGTGTCCACGCTCGGCGTGTACGTCACCCCCCTGCATTCCGGCGTGGATGTCGCCGAAACCCACGCGCCGCCCGACGGCCCGGGGCAGGATGGCGGTTACAACCAGAGCAAATGGGTCGGCGAACAGCTCGGCCTGCTGGCGCGCGCGCGCGGCGTTCCGCTGGCGATCCATCGCCCGGCGCGCATCACCGGCGACGGCGTGTCCGGCATCAGCAACCCGGGCGATTATTTCAACGCCTGGATCCGCGGCTGCGTGCAACTGGGCAAGGCGCCGCACGCGCCCGACGATGTCTTCGACATGACCCCGGTGGATTACGTCGCCCGCACCATCGTGCGTGTCCTGCTGGGCGCCGGCGACGCCAACGGCAATTACCATTATTTCAACCCGCATACGCTGCCGGTGACCGAAGCGGTGGCCGCCATCCGCGAGCGGGTGTGCCCGATCGAGGAAGTCGATTACCGTCAGTGGCGGCAGGCGCTGATGGCGTCGATCGCCGCGGGCGAGGACAACGCGCTCAAGCCGTTCGCCGGCCTGTTCGCGGAAGCGCCCGATCCGACGCAGTCCAACGGCGACGCGACGGACGACGACGTCCAGAGGATTCCGGTCTTCGACTGCAGCGCCACCGAAGCGATCGGCGCGCCGTGGGGCGAGCGCTGTCTGCCCGCGGACCGCGCATTGTTCGAGCGTTATCTGCGTTTCCTGCAGTCGCGCGGCGCGCTGCCTGCGATCGCGGCGGCCAACGCATGAATGCATCCGCCGTGCCAGGCAATGCCGAGCCGTCCCCGGGCCTGCGCAATTTCCTGCTGATCTGGTTCGGCCAGCTGGTCTCGGGCGTGGGTTCGCGGCTGACCACCTTCGCGCTGGGGCTGTGGGTGTACCAGACCACAGGTTCGACCACGCGCTTCGCACTGGTGTTCGTGGCGATGGCGGTGCCGGCGTTCCTGCTGCTGCCGTTCGCCGGTGCATTGGTAGACCGCTGGGACCGCCGACGGACCATGATCGTCTGCGAATGCGTGTCGGTCGCGGTGATCGGGTCGATGGCGCTGCTGGTGGGCATCGGCCATCTCGAACTGTGGCATGTGTATCTGGGCGTCGGCCTGACCGCGGTCACCAACACCTTCCTGCAACCCGCGTATGCGGCCAGCGTGCCGCTGTTGGCGGGGCGCGAGCAGCTGACCCGCGTCAACGGCCTGATCCAGACCGGCCAGGGGCTGGCCTTGGTGGGCGGACCGGCGCTGGCCGGCATCCTGATGAGCACGATGGGCATCACTGGCGTGCTGGTGGTGGATGCCCTGACCTTCGTGGTCGGCGCCATCTGCATCGCGCTGGCGCGGATCCCGCGACCCGCACGCGACCCCGACGCGGAAGACAACCTGCTGCGTGAGGCGCATGAAGGCTGGCGCTACGTCGCCGAGCGTCCGGGCCTGCTGGGCCTGCTGGGCATCAGCGCCGCGGGCAGCTTCCTGTTCGCCATCGCCAGCATCGCCATCACGCCGCTGGTGCTGATCGTGGTGAACCAGGACGAAAGCCTGCTGGGCCTGCAGATGTCGCTGGCCTGCAGCGGCCTGCTGGTGGGCGGCCTGCTGATCACGATCTGGGGCGGCCCCAAGCGGAAGATCGATGGCCTGCTGGGCTTCAGCCTGCTCAGCGGCCTGGCGATCGCGGCCCATGGGCTGGCGCCGTCGTTCGCGCTGCTGGTGGTCGCCGGTTTCCTGATGTTCCTGAGCATTCCACCGGCCCAGTCGGCAAGTCATGCGCTGTGGCAGACCAAAGTGCCGTCGCATCTGCTGGGACGTTGCATGGCGATACTGCGCATGACCGGCGAGGCCGCGCTGCCGTTGGGCTATCTGCTGGCGGGGCCGCTGGCCGAGTTCGTGTTCGAACCGGCGCTGATGCCCGGTGGCGCGCTGGCCGATACGGTCGGTGCGCTGGTCGGAGTCGGCGAGGGGCGCGGCCTGGGAGTGATGTTCATCGTGCTGGGGGGCGCGATGGTCGCAGTGACGGTGATCGGCTACGGAATACGTTCCATCCGACAGGTCGAGCGGGATCTGCCCGATGCTGAAACGCCGGTGGTCGCGGTTTGAGCGGTCCGCGTCCGCAGGGGGCCGTGCCGGGAAAGGGCCGTGTCCGGAAATGGTGGGATGAGGAGATCCAGCGGTGTCGAAAGGGTTCGCGTCGTCGCCATGGGGGTGAGGGGGTCGCGAACGGGCATTCCGGTCGCCCGGGCCGAGGAGCCGGGCTGACAACAGAAGGGACAGGGAAAGTGCGTGTGCGGGAGGCGGGCATTCCCCGGCGGACGCCGGGCGAGATGCGGATCGGACGCCATCCGTGCAGGGCGCATGCCACGAAAGACAGAACTTAAGGAATCGAGCAATGAACGCAACTGACCAGACCATGGCGACGAAGATGCGCGCTGCAGAATCCACCTGCCCCAGATCGGCAGCCGTGTCCACGGATGCTGTTCCGAAATCGGCGGCTCCGGGTATGGAGTTCTCGCTGCGTCGGGCCTCCGAGGTGGATGCCGAAAATGCGCCTGAATCGGCGCTGGGTTCGACGGTCAACTGGATCCGCGAGTTTCTTGCGCGGCCGCATCGCGACGTGGGGCGTGCGGGGCCGGTCTGTCCGTTCACGCCGATGGCGCTGGAGCTGGACACCATCTGGCTGGCGGAAATCCCCGAATCCGAGCCCGATCCGCAGCGCATCCAGGACGCCGTCGAACAGTGCCGCCAGGTGTTCTTCGAAACCGAACCGCGCGAAGGCTCGATGGCGATCAACAAGGTGTTCATGGTGGTGTTTTCGGGGCTCGACGCCAGCGATGCGCCGCTGATCGACGCGATCCAGAGCCGGATGAAACCCGGCTTCGTGGAAGTGGGGCTGATGCTGGGCGAGTTCCACGCCAACAACGAAACCCCCGGCCTGCGCAATCCGGACTTCCGTCCGCTGCGCAGCCCCATTCCGATGCTGGTGATGCGCCACATGGTCGAATCCGATCTGCCGTTCCTCAAGCGCGAGCTCGACACGCCGCAGGTGCGGGGCGCGTATCTGCGCTCGTATCTGCGCCGTCTGGGCGGCACGATCCGCCGCAACAATTTCGAACAGGCGGTGGAGGCGCTGGTCCAGGCCGAGATCGAATTGCGCGCCTGCAGCGCGCCCGAGGCCGCGCGATGACGACGGATGGCGCCGCAATCCGGGACGACACCCCAAGCGCTCAGCGACGGGTGGCGATCGTCGGCGGCGGGCTGGCCGGTTCGCTGCTGGCCCTGGCGCTGTCCGAGCGCGGCTACGGCGTGGATGTGTACGAACGGCGCGAGGATCCACGCATCGACGGCGCCGAGGGCGGCCGGTCGATCAACCTCGGCCTGTCCAAGCGCGGCATCCAGGCGCTGACCGAAGTCGGGCTGATCGACGTGGTGATGCCGCTCACCGTAGTGATGCGCGGACGCGTGATCCACGCGCCCGATGGCAGCACCCGCTTCCAGGCCTACGGCAAGAACCGCGGCGAAGTGCTGTACTCGATCGACCGCAGCGAACTGATCCGCCTGCTGCTGGATCGCGCCGAGCGCCAGCCCGGCGTTACCCTGCATTTCGATCACCGTCTGGTGAGCGTGGACAAGGACCGCCGCGAGCTGGAGATCGAGACCGGCGGCACCGCGCGCCGGGTCGCCGCCGACTGGGTGATCTGCGCCGACGGCGCCTTCTCGCGTTGCCGTCCGGAAATGCAGCGCGGCATGCGTGCGGACTATCACCAGGAATACCTGGAGTGGGGCTACAAGGAACTGACGCTCGCCGCCGGCCCCGACGGTGCGTCGGTGATCGACCAGACCGCGCTGCACGTCTGGCCGCGCGCGCATGGCTTGTTCGTGTCGCACCCCAACCGCGACGGCTCGCATACGCTGACGCTGTTCCTGCCGCACGAAGGCGCCGACAGTTTCGAGACCACGAAAACGCCCGACGACATCCGCGCGCTGTTCCAGACCTATTTTCCCGACCTGCTGCCGATGCTGCCGGGGCTGGTCGAACAGTGGACCGGCCGTCCGACAGGTGTGCTGCTCACCACCAAAACCGCACCCTGGCGTTTCGACGACTGGATGGTGCTGGTCGGCGATTCCGCCCACGCCGTGTATCCGTTCTACGGCCAGGGCATGAATTCGGCATTCGAGGACTGCTCGGCGCTGCTGTCCGCGCTGAAAACCCACGGTAGCGATCGCGCGGCCGCATTCACCGCCTACGAGCAGGCGCGACGCCCGCACACCGACGTGCTGATGGAATTGTCGAAGGCGAATTTCCTCGAGCTGCGGCAGAAAGTCAGTTCGCCGTGGTTCGTCGCCCGCAAGCGTCTCGACCTGGCGCTCAACCGGCTGATGCCGAAAACGTGGCTGCCGATCTACACCATGGTTTCGCACACCACGATGCCCTATGCCGACGCGCGCGCGCGCGCGCTCAGGCAGGATCGCATCCTCGGCGCCGCCGCGGCCGCGCTGCTGGCGATGATCGGCGGCGGCCTGTGGTGGATCGTGCGGCAATGAGTCGCGCGAGCATGGATGCTGTCGAATCGAAATTGTTCCGCGCGCTGCTGCCGGACGCCGTGCTGGTCGCCGAAATGGCGCCCGCCGATGCGCTGCCCGGGCGTCTGCCCGCATCCGAGCAGAGCCTGATCGAACGCGCGGTGGAATCGCGGCGGCTGGAATTCGCCGCCGGCCGCGAGCTGGCCCGCACGCTGCTGCATCGCGCGGGCGTCGCCACCGACGCGCTGCTGCGCGACAAGGACCGCGTGCCGACCTGGCCGCAGGCGGTGGTCGGTTCGATCACCCATTGCCGTTCGCTGTGCGCCGTGGCGCTGGCGCCGCGCGCGGTCAGCGCCGGTATCGGCATCGATGTCGAGCCTGCGCGTGCGCTCGATGAAGTCCTCCACGCGTCGATCCTGCGTCCGGCCGAGCGCGGCCGCATCGACGCGCTGTCTTCCGCGTTGCGTCCGCTCGGAGGCATCCTGGTGTTTTCGATCAAGGAAGCGGTCTACAAGGCGATCTATCCCGAACGCCGCATCTTCCTGGATTTCCAGCAGGTCGAGATCGAGTTCGCAGGCGAGGACGGTTTCGTCGCCGAAGTGCTGGTGCCGGGCGCGAGTCTGCCCGGCCACACGCGCATCCATGGTCGTTTTCGCGTCGCCGATGGGCATGTGGCCAGCGCGGTGGTGTTGCCGCCGTTGTGAGGTTTCGTGCGCCGATGAGGTTCATCGCTGCGCCGTACCCTCTCCCCCAGCCCCTCTCCCGATGGGAGAGGGGAGCAAAGCATGGCCTCTCCAGGCAGCGGCCGGCGCTTTTCCTTCTCCCTCCGGGAGAAGGTGGCGCGCAGCGCCGGATGAGGGTTCGGGGGTCGATGACGCTCGTCGCTGCGCCGTACCCTCTCCCCAGCCCCTCTCCCGATGGGAGAGGGGGGCGAAGCGCGGGCGTCTGCAAGCGCGGATCTTTACGAGTAATGGCCGCTGGTTTTTCCTTCTCCCATCGGGAGAAGGTGGCGCGCAGCGCCGGATGAGGGTTCGGGCGCCGATGACGCTCGTCGCTGCGCCGTACCCTCTCCCCCAGCCCCTCTCCCGTCGGGAGAGGGGAGCAAAGCATGGCCTCTCCAGGCAGCGGCCGGCGCTTTTCCTTCTCCCTCCGGGAGAAGGTGGCGCGCAGCGCCGGATGAGGGTTCGGGCGCCGATGACGCTCGTCGCTGCGCCGTACCCTCTCCCCCAACCCCTCTCCCGACGGGAGAGGGGAGCAAATCGCGGATTTCCAAAGGCGAGGGTATCGAAACAAAGGTTTGCCTCTTTGTTTCAGACCACGACCAATCGATGGCGACGCAGCCGCTCATACACCGGCCGACACGCCTCCGCCACCGCCAGCGCATCTCCGCTCAACGTGTCTTCACGTGCGCGCCAGGGTTCGAAACCGGTGGAGCGCCACACTGCGTCGTACCAGTACGGCGCCCAGCCGCCGTCGCTATCGCGCGGTCCTGCGGGCCAGGCCAGCATGCGCGGCGTGAATGCGATGCCCAGCCGCTGGCACAGCGCGCGCAGATGCGCTTCGGGCGCGCGCAGGAAATCGCCCGCGTCGATCACCATCGGAATTTCGCCCGATCGCTTGTGCAGCAGATCGAACAGCATCCCCTGCTGCGGCAGGCCGATGTCGTCGGGCGTCACCGTCGAGCGCGATTTCAGATACGACGCCACCACTTCGGAGGGATCGCGGATCAGCAGGATGTTGCGCAAGCCGAGCACCCATTCGGTGTCCATGTCCGGCAGCAGATGATGGCTCATGTGTTTCTGGTACCAGATGGGCGTTCCGCCGGGCGCGGGGCCGAGCAGGGCGTCGGCGACGCGGCGCCAGTCGGTCTCGCCGGCGGCGATGACTTCGTCGCGGCCCGGATGATCCAGCCCGGTCGCCGCCAGATACGCGGCATACAGCGGCTCGTCGCTCACCGCGCAGTCCTCGCGGTTTTCCCAGGCGCGCATCATCGCCGTGGAGATGTTCCGCGGGCCGCTCCACATCGCGATGCGCAGCGGTGTCGCCGCCTGCGCGGTCATGCGAAGCGCTCGCCGGCCCGGAATGCGATGTCGCGCGCGATCAGATCGCGGTACAGCGCCTGCAGCCGCGTCGTCATCGGCCCGGGCAGCGCCGGGGCGCCGTCGCCGATCCTCCGGCCATCGACGCTGCGCACCGGCGCCAATCCGGCGAAGGTGCCGGTGGTGAAGGCTTCCTCGGCGGAATAGGCCTGGCTCAGCGTGAAATTCTTCTCGAAGCAGGGAATGCCGGCCTCGCGGCATGCGCGCAGCACATTGGCGCGGGTGATGCCGCCCAGGCAATAGTCGCCGGTCGATGTCCAGACTTCGCCGCGGCGCACGATGAAGAAATGCGTGGAATTGCAGGTCGCCACGAACCCGTGCGGGTCCAGCATCAGCGCCTCGTCGGCACCGGCTTCGATCGTTTGTATGCAGGCGGTGATGCAGTTGAGCTTGCTGTGGCTGTTGAGCTTCGGATCCTGCACGTCCGGATAGCCGCGGCGCACGTGCACGGTGAACAGGCGCAGCCCGGCGGCCAGGGTTTCTGGTTTGGCGACCTTGAACTCGGGAATGATCACCACCGTCGCCGGCCCCACGGTCACGCGCGGATCCTGGTAGGGCGTGCGCTTCACGCCGCGCGACACCATCAGCCGGATGTGCGCGCCATCGCGCATCTCGTTGGCCGTCAGGGTGTCGTAGACCGCCCGGGTCAGCTGGGCGCGATCCATGCCGATGTCCAGCGCGATGGCCTTGGCGCCCTCGAACAGGCGGTCGAGGTGTTCGTCGAGGAAGACCGGGTGTCCGTCGATGATCCGCAGGCCTTCCCAGACGCCGTCGCCCAGCACGAAACCGCTGTCGAACACCGACACTGTCGCCTCGGCCCGCGGCTTCAGCGCGCCGTTGATCCAGATCCTGATCTGCGCATTGCGCGGATCGTCGTGGAAGTCGTGGATGCTCTGCGCCATCGGTGATTCTCGTCGGAGATGGGCGAGTGTAGAACGCGCCAACGGGCCGCGGGGGCGGGCAAGGCCCGCGCGGGGCGCGGCTCGGCTGCGGCCGGTACCGCCGGAGAGCCTTGGATTCATTGACTTCCGGCCCTGTGGCGCCTAACTTTGCGGCCTCAGCGATTGAACAAGGTGGCCCCGGGAAACCGGCGCCGAGCGTGCGACATGAGCACTACCACCCGCCCCTGATCACGACGCCCGAGGCCCGCGGACACGCGAAGCGCCTTCGGGGCGCTTTTTTCTTGCCCGCGTCTGTAGGAGGGGCTTCAGCCCCGAGCTTTGCGACCGCACGCCATGACCGGATCGGGGCCGAGCCCCTCCTACAAACCAATTGAGATAAGACAGCCATCCCCATGATCGCAATCACGCTCCCCGACGGCAGACGCCCCGAATTCGACCATCCCGTGTCCGTCATGGACGTCGCCGCCTCGATCGGCGCCGGCCTGGCCAAGGCCACCGTCGCCGGTGAGGTCGACGGCCGGCTCGTCGACGCCAGCGACCGCATCGACCACGACGCCCGCCTGCGCATCATCACGCCCAAGGATCCCGAAGGGCTGGAGATCATCCGCCACTCCTGCGCGCATCTCGTCGGCCACGCGGTCAAGCAGTTGTACCCGGCCGCGAA
>JBKJTC010000021.1:0-30936 GCA_046590925.1 Lysobacteraceae bacterium
AGCGACGCAAGTCGCGACGGGCTGCGGGAAATCTTTCTGCAATCCGTCGCGACTTGCGTCGCTCCCACAATCAAGCACTCCGCAAAAGCGCTGGTTCTACAGCGGCATTGCCGACAACGCCGCGCCATCGGCATCCACCCGCAGCACCGAACCCTGCGTGTACCAGTCGCCCAGCACGATGCGTCGGCAGGCGCGGCCGTCGACTTCCAGCGCGTGGATCGCCGGGCGATGGGTGTGGCCATGGATGATCGTGTCGATGCCGTAGCGCGCGAACGTGTCGCGCACCGCGTCGTGCGCGACATCGGTGACAGTCTCGAACTGCGCGCGGTTGTCGTGTTTCATCGCCTGTTGCCGCTGCTGGCTGGCGGCGCGCGCCTGTGCGGCGAAAGCGAGGCGCGCGGCCAGCGGCTGCGACAGGAATTGCGCGCGCCAGACGGAATTGCGGGTCTGCGCGCGGAACGCCTGATAGGCGAGATCGTCGGTACACAGGGTGTCGCCGTGCATCAGCAGCGCCGGTGTTCCGTACAGCACGACGACGGCGTTTTCCGGTAGCAGTTGCACGCCAGCGCGCCGCGCGAAATCGCCGGCGACGAGAAAATCGCGGTTGCCGTGCTGGAAAAACACCGGCAAGCCGCTGTCGCTGAGCGTGCGGAGTTTCTCGGCGACGAAGGCGCCGGTGTCGGACGGATCGTCGTCGCCGACCCAGGCTTCGAACAGGTCGCCGAGGATATACAGCGCGTCCGCGCTGCGGGCCTCGCCGTCGATGAATTCGCCGAACAGCCGGGTGACCTCCGGGCGTTCGGGGTCGAGGTGCAGATCGGAGATGAAGAGGGTGGTCATGGGGGAATTGTAGTGGCGGGACGGGGGCAACCAGCAGTCATGGCCGACGCGCCGGCAGCATTCGTGTCCGCCGCACGGGCGAACGTACCTGTCCTGTCATCCCGAACCCCGCCTTCTTCGGGGTGAGGGACCTGCTGTGTCGGCATCGGGCGACGCATGAAAACAGGTCCCTCGCCTGCGGCTCGGGATGACAGTCATGGTCGTCGATAACGCAGATCGGGACACGCCGGTCATACCGGGTAAAATTCCGCCTTTCCTGTTCCCCGGCGCCATCCGCATGACCATCCGCACCCGCTTCGCTCCCAGCCCGACCGGTTATCTGCACATCGGCGGCGCCCGCACCGCGCTGTACTGTTGGCTGGCGTCGCGCCATGCCGGTGGGCAATTCGTGCTGCGGGTCGAGGACACCGACCGGGAGCGCAGCACCCAGGCGGCGATCGACGCGATCCTGGAGGCGATGGACTGGCTGGGTTTGTGCTACGACGAGGGTCCGATCTACCAGACCCAGCGCCTCGACCGCTATCGCGAAGTCGCCGAACACATGGTCGCCGCCGGTGTCGCCTATTACGCCTACGAAACCCGCGAGGAACTCGATGCGGTCCGCGAGGCCGCGCTGGCCGCGAAAGAAAAGCCGCGCTACAACGGCGCCTATCGCGAGCAGAACGCCGGATACCGGGACGACCCGAACCGGGTGATCCGCTTCAAGAATCCGCTCGACGGCACGGTGTCGTGGGACGACAAGGTCAAGGGCACCATCGAGTTCGCCAACACCGAACTCGACGATCTGGTGATCTTCCGCCCCGACGGTTATCCGACCTACAACTTCGCGGTGGTGGTGGACGATCTGGACATGGGCATCACCGACGTGGTGCGCGGCGACGATCACGTCAACAACACGCCGCGGCAGATCAATATCTATCGCGCGCTCATCGGCATGGGCATGGGCACGACGGTGCCGAATTTCGCGCATCTGCCGATGATCCTCGACGAGAACGGCGCCAAGCTGTCCAAGCGCACCGGCGCCGCCGACGTGATGCAGTATCGCGATGGCGGCTATCTGCCGCATGCGCTGCTGAATTATCTGGTGCGGCTGGGCTGGTCGCACGGCGACCAGGAAATCTTCTCGATCGACGACATGATCGCGCTGTTCGAGCTGCATGATGTGAACCCCAGCGCCTCGCGCCTGGACATGGCCAAGCTCGGCTGGCTCAACCAGCAGTACCTGAAGAGCGACGACCCGGCCGCGGTCGCGAAGCATCTGGAATGGCATCTGCAGCAGGCGCAGCTTCAGGATGAAGATTTCGACCTGTCGCGCGGCCCGGCGCCGGTGGATGTCGTCATCGCGCTGCGGGACCGCGTGCAGACGCTGAAGGACATGGCCGAGCGCGCGGCGGTCTGGTATCGCCCGCTGACCGAATACGACGAAACCGCGGTCGCCAAACACCTCAAGCCCGAGGTCGCAGCCGCGCTGACCGATGCCCGCGAGCGTTTCGCGAAACTCGATACGTGGACCGTGGAGAGCATCGGCGCGGCGCTGCACGCGACCGCCGAGGCGCTGGGCGTCGGTATGGGCAAGGTGGCGCAGCCGATGCGGGTGGCGATCACCGGCACCCAGGTCAGCCCCGACATCTCGCACACCGTGTATCTGGCCGGGCAGGGCGAAGCGGTGACGCGCATCGACGCCGCGCTGGCGAAGATCGCGGGCTTAAGACCTTCCGCTCTGGCACACGGTTCGAATGTTTCAGTTAAGTAGCGCTTGGAAGCGGCGTGGGCTTGGATAAATTATGTGTGCGGCTGACGCTGAGCACACGTAACGCACTCGGAACATAGCGAGTGATGCGACCAAAGGAATATCGATGGCGTTTGACATTACGAAAGTATTATGAAATATTCGACACCCATCCATTGTCTTTTATCGCGAGGTGTTGAGATGTTTACGTTCGGAATGCAAGGCGAATTCAACCGTGCCATGTTTGATCAGATGCCGCGCAGGGACCAAAACGAAGTGCTGCAGCAGATTTATGATCGCGGCTACAACGTTAAGGATCTTTCAAAGTTTTTTGACATGCCTGCCCAGACACTGTACTCCCGGATTAACGCCCACCGTGGCAGGGGGCCGCAATTTGAACCCGCGACCTAGGCTTAAAATATCAAAGTATTTCTCCCGTCGGCAGCGATTGAATTTCTTTTCACCAAATAATGCATATTTCTAGCGTGCGGCTTGAGTCCAGCCCCCACCGACGCCATCATCCAGCCATGTCGCACCCCTGCACCGATCCGCACCATCACGTCCACGACGCGCCGAGCTTCGTGAATGCGGTGGAGCACGCCTGCCGCGAGCGCGGTCTGCGCCTGACGCCGATCCGCGCCAGGGTGCTGACGCTGATCGCCGAGCAGGGTAAGCCGATCAAGGCTTACGACCTGCTCGACCGGATCCGCGCCGACAAGGCGCTCGACGAAGACAGCGCCGGCGCCGCCGCGCCGCCGACCGTGTACCGGGCGCTGGATTTCCTGCTGGCGAACGGTTTCATTCACAAGCTGGAATCGGTCAACGCCTTCGTCGCCTGCCATCACCCGAATACCGCGCAGCATTCGGTGCCGTTCCTGATCTGCGATCGCTGCCACAGCGCCGTCGAGCTGGAAGACAAGCGCGCCGTCGCGCAACTCGACGCGAAAGCCCGCGCGCTCGGCTTCGTGCCGCAGGCGCAGACGCTGGAAGTCCACGGCATCTGCGCGCGCTGCGTGCAGGCGGGCTGACGATTCTCCTCGCGCACCGGAGGCGAACGCAGACTGCGGTCGCTTCACGCAAGCACCGACACGCGATGCGCGATGCGATGCGCACCGAACGCGATAGATGCGGCGTCGGCCGCACTGCGACACGCACTCGACGCATGCGCGCGTAACGCGGCGAGCGCGGCAGGCAGGCCATCGCAGTTGTCCTCGAAGCCGTCATCGCAATGCGCATCGCGCCGCTCATCCGAATCGCGCTCGGTCGTGTCCGATCCGCGCAATGCCGGGCGTTTACTCAATGCACAGGGGCCCAGCGGCCATCGAGGCCGCGTCACCGGCGGCGCGCAATGCGCGCCAGCCGACAGCAGAAGGAGACGCTCATGCCTGGCGACATCAATCTTCGCGACATCGTCATCCGCGGCAACCCGTTCATCGACATCATCTATGGATTCCCCTGCGCGCAGAAGATCCTGATGGTGGCCGACAGTTCACTCAACTTCGGCACCGCCGGTTTCGGCCTCTCCGAATTCGTACAGATCGTGCGCAACGCCGGTCATACCGTGACCACGGCGCACCGGTCCGGCAGCGGCCCCGGTCTCAGTATTCCCGGCAACTACAACTTCGCGACCGCCGCCACCGCGGTCACCACCGCGAACTACGACCAGATCTGGCTGTTCGCCTTCAGCGGCACGGCGTTGCAGGCTCTGGAGCAGCAGCGCATCGCGCAGTTCATGCGCGATGGCGGCGGCATGTTCGCGACCGGCGACCACGACACCATCGGCGCGGGGATGGGCGCCAACCTGCCGCGGATCCGCTCGATGCGCGACTGGTCGAGCATTCCGATGGCGACCGTGGACCGCCACGACACGGTGCTGGAGCCCGGCGCGGACGGCATCAAACAATTCAACGATCAGGCCGACGCGATTCCGCAGCGGATGTTCCCGGTGTTCTTCTCGAACGGTGGCGATCCCTTCGTCGCGTCGACCTGGGCGGTGCATCCGGTGCTGCGCCACAGCTCGGGCGCCGTGGATTACCTGCCCGATCATCCGCACGAGAGTCGCTGCCTCGCGCCCACGCCGGTCGCCGGCAATTTCGCCGGTGTCGAGGAATGGCCGGCGCCGACAAGCGGCGGCGCCAGGATCGCGCCGGTGGTGGTGGCGGTGTCGATCTCGGCCGGGCGCTTCATCGTCAGCGGCGCGCCGACCGCCACCGGCACCAAGCCGCCGGTCTATCCGCGCAGCTTCGGCGCGATCTCGGCCTACAACGGCGACCCGGCGGGCGCCGGGCGGATCGTCTGCGACGCGACGTGGCATCACTTCGTCAACATCAATCTCAACGGCTCGGGTGCGGGCAACGACCCGACCACCGGATTGCCGCGCACCGGCCTGTACGCGGGCGGCGCGCCGACGCCGGAATATCTGAAGATCCGCACCTATTACCTCAACACGGTGCGCTGGCTGGCGCCGATAGGACGCCGTTATTGCTCGCCGTTCGTATTGGCCGCGTCGCTGCGTTTCGACTACGAGATCGCCGAGCTGCGGCTGCCGTTCCCGCATCCGTGTCCCTGGGATCCGCTTCTGAAGATCGGTCGCGCTGCCGAAGAGGTGCTGCACGCGCATCTGGGCCCGGGCGCGATCGCGGATCTGGTCGATGGCATGTTCGCCACCGCCGGACGCGGATCGGGCCTGGCGCGCCTGCTCGACACCGCTCACGCGCAGGAGGCCAAGGAAGGCGAGGCCGGGCTCTCGCTGCTGCCGCTGCAGGACATGCGGCGCGCGGTGCTGGGCACGCTGGTGAACCTGTTGGCGCACAAGTTGCCGGAGGACGAGCATAAGCTGGCGTCGATCATGAAGAATCACGACGGGCTGGCGATCGAGAGCATCGCCGAGAGCCTGCGGGCCGCGGAAGCGTCGATCATGCAGCATCTGGAACGCGCGCTGCAGCTCACGGCGGGACAGCTGGAATCGCTGCGCGCGAAGCCGGTGTCCGCCGGCAAGCCGGTGAAACGGCCGCCGGTGCGCGGCGGCAAGGCCACTACAGCGGTCAAGAAGTCGCCTGCGGCGAAGACGACGCCGCGTCGTTGAAAAGTTGCATCCGCCGCAGGCACGGTCCGGGAGAGAGTGGACGGCCTGCGGCGGATGCGGGGGCGCCGTGCGTAGCGTGAGCGTGTGGAGCGTGAACTTATGCGTGGGACATGACGCTTGCGGAGAAACGCGGCATCAGAAGAACAGGCGCACGCCCACCGCGAAGTTGCGGCCGGGCAGCACCACGTTGTCCTTGAGGAACGAGGTATGCACGCGGGCGTCGACGTCGCCCAGATTATTGGCGTCGACGAACACCTCCCAACCATGGTCGTCGGTGTCCCAGTGCCACGCGAAATGGGCGTCGACCAGCGTGTAGCCCGCGGTTCCGGTTTCGTCCGCGGCCACGTCGTCCTGACGCATCACCCGGGTCGCGCCCAGCGCGGCGCGCCAACGGTCGGCGTTCCAGTTCAGATCCAGGCCGAAGCGCGACGGTGCGATGCGCGGCAGGTCTCTGTCGGCGACGGCCGCGCCGCTGTCCAGCTCGCCGCGCACGTGGTCGCCGAACGCGCGCAGAGCGAGTTTGCCGCGTTCGTTGTCGAGCAGATGCGCGGTGACTTCCGCCTCGATGCCGCGGAACGTCGCGTCGGCCTGCGACCACTGGCGTATCGGCAGCGGATCCTCGCCCGGCTCGGGTGGGGTGAACGCGCCGGTATCGGCGAGATAGATGAAGCCGTCGAAGCGCGTCGCATAGACCGATGCCTTCGCATCGAAGCGGTCGCCGTGATAATGCAGACCGAGTTCGAACTGATCCGCGCGCTCTTCGCGCATCGTCGGGTCGCCGATCTCGTACGACGCGGTGGCCGCGTGCGGGCCGTCGGCGAACAGTTCTTCCTCGGCCGGCGCGCGCTCGGCGCGATCCAGATTCACGGTCATCCGCCACGCATCGTTGAAACGCCACAACCCGCCGGCCGACAGGCTGAGCGGCGTGAAGGTGCGACCGGGCAGGCCATTGGCGTCGGTGTTCACGCGGTCGGCGCGCACGCCGAGGTCGACCTGGAAGGCATCCCACTGGCCGTGTTCCATCCAGAACAGACCCTGCGAACGGGTCGTCGTGCGCGGCACGAAGGCTTCTTCGCCGATGGCCTCGAACGTGCGCGTGCCTGCCTGGAAACCGATCGCGCCGGTCCAGTTGCCGAACGCTCTGTGGGTGAGTTCGAGGCGGCCTTCGTCGGCTTCGTTGGTGAAGAAGGTGCCGACTTCGGCGCCCTCGAATTCGGTGTGTTCATAACGCGTGCTGGCGAAGCTGCCGCGCAGGCCGTCGAAGATCCAGAAGTCGCGGTCGATGCCGGTCTTCACTTCGAAGCGGTTCTGCAACATGTCCAGCGAGACCCCGGCTTCGCCCGCGGCCGGGTCGCCCGGTTCGCCGGGATTGCCGTAACGATTGTCGTAGCGCGACGCCGAGAAACCGATGAAACCGTCGGCGCCGATGAACGACGCGCCGATCGCGCCTGTGCGGGTTTTCACGAAGCTGTTGAGCTGCTCGCCATCCGGTGTGTCGTAATCGTCCTGGTCGCGATACACGCCGTCTGCATGCAGCACCAGCGCGCCATCGGCGCCCGAGGCATCGACGCGGGCCATCGCCGTACGTCCGCGGTTCACGCTGTCGTAGCGCAGTTCGGCGCGGCCTTCGATGGTTTCGTCGAGCCGGCGCTCGGCGATGCGGCCGTCGACGATATTGACCACGCCGCCGATCGCGCCGCTGCCATAGAGCAGGGTGGCCGGGCCTTTCAACACTTCGATCTGGTCGGCCAGGAAGGGCTCGATCGCGGTCGCGTGGTCCTGACTAATGGTGGAGACGTCCTGGCTGCTCAGGCCGCCGGACAGCACGCCGACGCGCGGGCCGTCGAGGCCGCGGATGATCGGCCGGCCGACGCCGGCGCCGAAGTTCGAGGACTGCACGCCCGGCAGTTTGTTCAACGTATCGCCGAGCGTGGCGGACTTGGCCTGGTCGAGCTTCTCGCCGGACAGCACGTCCACCGGCTGGCTCAGCTCTTCCGCGGTCTGGCGCAGCGGGCTGGCGGTGACGACGACGCGGTCGAGATCCTTGGCTTCATCGTGGCGGGGATCCTTGCCGGCGGTGTCCTGCGCGGACGCCATCACCGGCAGTGCGAGTGCGAGGGCGATGAAGAGTCGGCTGCGCATCGCGCGACGGTGACAATAGATAGAGGAACTGGGCATGAGTTGCGGGTACACTGGTGGGCGACGCAGGAATGTTATAATGTTCCAAAATAAATCCAACCCCCCAAAAGTCATGCACAGTCCCAGCCTCGCTCTGCGCAAAGCCGACCGCGTCGGTTTCGCCGCCTCATTCTTATGTGCGATCCACTGCGCGTTGTGGCCGTGGCTGCTCGCCTTGGCGCCGGCGTTCGGCCTCGAAGCGGGTGGCTGGATCGATCTGGACCAGGCGTTCGTGGTGTTCGCGACTCTGCTGGGCGTGTCCACGCTGGCTTTGGGCTGGCGACGCCATCGCGGTTTCCATGCCTGGATGCTGCTGATTCCGGGGTTGGCGCTGGTCTGGGTGGGCGCGTTCTCGCCGCTGCACACCCATTCGATCTCGCATGCCGTAGTGATGACGATGGGCGGGTTGCTGCTGGCGGCGGCGCACATGGTCAATCTGCGCCTCGCCCATGCCGCCAGCGCGGTGGGATCGCCCTGAATTTCGCCCGTGTTCCGCACCGGGCCTTGCCGGCGTTGTATCCAAGCGGCACGGAACCGCGCGAAACCCCCTGCCTGGCGTGTTAGCATGCGCGCCTCGCGATAAGACCGCGACCCGATACTGAGTCGGCTTGCCCGACCCCGGTTTCCACTGATCCGGCTTCCACCAAGCCACGTCAACACACTGATTCGAAAGAGGATTTGCACATGGGCAAAGGCGACCGCAAAACAGCCAAAGGCAAGCGCTACAACTCCAGCTACGGCAATGCCCGTCTGCAGGCCACGAAGAAAGCCACCGGCGCGCCCGCCGGGTCGGCCGTGAAGAAAGCCGCTGCGAAGCCGGCCGTCAAGGCGCCCGCGAAGAAGGCCGTGGCCAAGAAGGTCGCCGCCAAGGAGTGACCGGACCCGTTCCGGCCGCTTGCTTCTGAAACCCCGCTCCGGCGGGGTTTCCGCTTTTCGGGGTCAGGGGATTTGAGCAGGCGGGCTTTTGGCTGAGGTTGCAGCCGACTCCACGCGCCGCCAGACCCGCAGTACATTGCCGCCGAGTATTTTGCGGATATGCGCGTCCCTGTAACCGCGCGCCTGCAGGCCCGCGATGAGGTTCGGGAAATCGGCGACCGTCTTCAGGCCTTCCGGCAGCGCGCCGCCCACGCCGTCGAAATCCGAGCCGATGCCGATGTGGTCGATGCCCACCAGCTTCACGCCGTAATCGATCTGGTCGAGCACCGCGTCCATCTTCACCGGCAGCGGCGGATGCGCCTTGTCCCATTCCGCATCGAATTCGGCCACGGTCTGCGTGGTCTTGCCGGCGGCGTGCTGGCGCTGGTAGTCGTTGTAGGCGACAAAATACGCCTGGGTCTGCGCCGCCGATGCGGTATCGACGAAGGCGTTGCCGAACGGAATCTGGATCACCCCGCCTTTCGCGGCGATGGCCTTCGCCAGCTCGTCGCTGAGATTGCGCTCGAAACCCGGCGTGAAATGCCGCAGCGCCGAATGGGTGGCGACCACCGGCGTGCGGCTGAGTTGCACTGCCTGCGCGACCGCGGCATCGGACAGATGCGAGACGTCGATCATCATCCCCAGACGGTTCATTTCCGCGACCACCTCGCGCCCGAACGGGCTCAGCCCGTTCCACTTCTTGTCCTGCGCGTACGACGAGTCCGCGATGCGGTTGTTCGCGCTGTGGGCGAGGGTGATGTAACGAATGCCGCGTTCGAAGAAGAATGCGAGTTTGTCCAGGTCGTCGCCGATCGGCGCGCCGTTTTCCATGCCCAGCGGCAGCATCACAAGACCGCGTCGGCGGTGCGTTTGGACATCGCGCGGCGAGCGCAGCAATGCGAATTTTTCTGGGTTGTCGCGGGCGGTTTTTTCGACCGCATCGATCATGCGGTTGGCGACGGCTTCGGCAGTGCCGTCGTCGTCCTGCCCGGGCGAGGTATAGATCGACATGAACGCCACGTCGAGCCCGCCGGTGCGTGCTTTCGGGAAGTCGAACTCGCGCGTCTGCGCTTCCCCGAGATCCAGCCACTGCTTCATCAGTTCGGTGGGCGAGTCGATGTGCGTGTCGACGATGACCGCATCGCGCGCGAGTTTGCGCGCGGCCGGCGTGGCGTCCGCTGCGGATGCGGAATATGCGGGCTGCAGCATGCACAGCGCGAGCAGGACGGACAGTTCGAGGCGCATGACAATCTCCAGGGCGATGCCGGTTTTCGCGATGTTTACTGTGGGCGGGCCACGGGCCGGCCGGCGATGAACACCGTACCCGCAAGCTCGCCGCCGAGCCAGTAGCACAGCTCCGCAGGGCGACGGATGCGCCAATGCACCAGATCCGCGCGCAGGCCCACGCGCAACAGGCCGCGATCGCGCAGCCCCAGCGCGCGCGCCGCGTGCACCGTCGCGCCGCGCAGCGCTTCCTCCGGCGTCAGCCGGAAATGCGTGCATGCCAGCGACATCGCCTGGCGCAGCGACAGCAGCGGCGCGGTGCCGGGGTTGCAGTCGGTGGCGACGGCCATCGCCACGCCGTGGGTGCGGAAGGCGTCGATCGGCGGCAGTTTCGTTTCGCGCAGACAGTGGAACGCGCCCGGGAGCAGCACCGCAACCGTGCCGCCAGCGGCCATCGCGCGTACGCCGGCTTCGCTGGTGTATTCGACGTGATCGGCCGACAGCCCGCCGAATCCGGCGACCAGCGCGGCGCCATCGAGATCGCTCAACTGATCGGCGTGCAGTTTCACCGGGATGCCCAGCGTGCGCGCGGCTTCGAACACGCGTCGTGTCTGCGCGGGCGTGAAGCCGATGCCTTCGCAGAACACATCCACCGTGTCGACCAGGCCTTCGGCATGCAGCAGCGGCAGCCAGTCGATCACGGCGTCGATATAGCCGTCGGCATCGCCGGCGAATTCCGGCGGCAGCGCATGCGCGCCGAGAAAGGTCGTGCGCACGCCGATGCCCAGCGTGTCGCCGAGCCGGCGTGCGACCCGCAGCATCTTGCGTTCGTTGTCGAAATCCAGACCGTAGCCGGATTTGATTTCCAGGGTGGTCGCGCCGTCGCGCAGCAGCGCCTGCGCGCGCGGCAGCGATTGCATGAACAGTGCGTCTTCGCTGGCCTCGCGCACCGCGCGCACCGTCGAGAGAATGCCGCCGCCTGCGCGGGCGATGTCTTCGTAGCTCGCGCCCTGCAGGCGCAGTTCGAATTCGTGGGCGCGGTCGCCTGCGAAGACGACGTGGGTGTGGCAGTCGACCAGGCCGGGGGTGATCCAGCCGCCGTCGAGTGCGATGACATCGTTCGCCAGCGCTTCGGGCGCATCGCGCAGTGCGCTGCGCGGGCCGACGAAGGTCAGCACGCCATCCTTCCATGCGAGCGCGCCGTCTTCGATGCCGCCATAGCCGTGGTCGCTGTCGAGCGTCGCCAACGATGCGCCGAGCAGCAGGCCGTCCCAACGCAGTGACGTGTTCATCGGATGGCGCCTGCTGCCCGCAACGCTTCCGCGTCGATGCCGTGCGCGGCGCAGATCGCATCGGCGTGTTCGCTCAGCCGCGGCGGACGTTGCGGTGCGGCCATGGGCGAGGCCGACATCCGCAGCGGGCTGGCGATCATCGGAATGCCGTCGGCGTCGATACGCAGGCCGCGCGCGGTCGCCAGCGGCCCCATCACCGCGTCGCGCACGCTGTTGACCGGCGCGGCGGGGATGCCGGCGGCTTCGAAGCGCGCCAGCCACGAAGCGACGGTGCCGCTGGCGAAGCACTGCACCAGTTCGGGGATCAGCCAGTCGCGATGGCGCACGCGCTCGGCGTTGCCGGCGCAGCGCGGATCGTCTATCCACTGCGGACGGTCGATCAACGCGCACAGCCGCGCCCACAGCCCATCGCTGGCACAGGCCATCGCGAAAGTGCCGTCGGCGGCGTCGAAGCTCTGGTAAGGCACGATGGTGGGATGCGAATTGCCGCAGCGACGCGCCTCGTTATCGGTGAACAGCACGCTGCTGGCGATATTCGCCAGGCCCTGCAATTGCACATCGAACAGACTGAGTTCGATGTGCTGGCCCTCGCCGGTGCGCGCGCGCTGGTGCAGCGCGGCCAGGATGGCGATGGTCGCGTTCAGCCCGGTGGCGAGATCGACGGTGGCCACGCCGACCTTGCTGGCGGCGCCGTCGGCCGGCCCCGTGATCGACATCAGCCCGGACTCGGCCTGGACCACGAAGTCGTAGCCAGGCCGTTGCGCGCCGGGACCGCTGCGGCCGTAGCCGGAGATCGCGCAATGGATCAGCCGCGGGTTGAGCGCGTGGACGTGGGCGTAGTCGAGGCCCAGCGATTCCGCGGCGCCGGTGCGGAAATTTTCGATGAGTATGTCGCTGTCGCGGATCAGCGCTTCGAGCAGCGGGCGCGCGTCGGGGTGACGCAGGTTGACGGCGATCGAGCGTTTGCCGCGATTGCAGCTCGCGAAATAGGCGGAAATATCGTCGATATCGTCTCCGAAAAACGGCGGGCCGTAATCGCGGGTGTCGTCGCCTTCCAGCGGTTCCAGTTTGACGACATCGGCGCCGAGGTCGGCGAGGGTCATCCCGCACCACGGCCCGGCCAATACCCGCGACAGCTCCAGCACCTTGATTCCTGCCAACGCCGACATCGGCTCGCCTGCGGTTCGAATACAGTCTCCAGTGTAGCCGGTGTTTCCGGACGCCCCGTTCGAACTCTGTGGGAGCGACGCAAGTCGCGACAACCTGCGGAAACACTTTCCGCCATTCGTCGCGACTCGCGTCGCTCCCACGGGCTCGCTCGGCGGGTGCGGCGCAGCGGGCGCGGCGCGGCGCGGCGGGAATCGGCGACAATTCCGCCATGAACTCTCCGATCGCAGCAACCGGCGCCGACTGGCGCTTGCCCGGCATCGTCAATCAGCATTCGCACGCGTTCCAGCGCGCGATGGCGGGCATGGCGGAGCGCATGACCCACCCTTCGGATTCGTTCTGGACCTGGCGCGAAACCATGTACCGGATGGCGGGACGGTTCGATCCCGACACGCTGCACGCTGTTGCCGCGCAGCTCTATGCCGAAATGCTGGAAGCGGGCTACACGACGGTCTGCGAATTCCACTATCTGCATCACGCGCCCGACGGCCGCCCTTACGACGACGCCGCAACGATGTCGCGGGCGCTGATCGCGGCCGCGCGCGAGACCGGCATCCGTCTGACCCTGCTGCCGGTGTTGTACATGACCGGCGGCTTCGACGGCCGTCCGCTCAACGAGCGCCAGCGCCGCTTCGGGCATACGGTCGATGCCTATCTGCGCCTGTTCGAAGCGTTGCGTCGCGAACAGAACGACACCTTGCGCGTCGGCTGCGCGCTGCACAGCCTGCGCGCGGTGCCGCCGGACGCGATGAATACAGTGCTGGCGGCACTGCCGGGCGAGGCGCGCGTACACATCCACATCGCCGAACAGATTGGCGAAGTGCAGGACAGCCTCGCGATCCGCGGCGAGCGTCCGGTGCGCTGGCTGCTGGACAACGCCGATGTCGATGCGCGCTGGACACTTGTGCATGCGACCCATCTCGACGTGGACGAGGTCGTCGGCATCGCGCGCAGCGGCGCCACGGTCGCGATCTGTCCCACCACCGAGGCCAATCTCGGCGATGGCCTGTTCCCGCTGCGCGATTACCTGGACGCAGACGGCGTTTGGGGCATCGGCTCGGATTCGCATATCTCGGTGTCGCCGGTGGAAGAACTGCGTTGGTTGGAATACGGCCAGCGGTTGACGACCCGCCACCGCAATATCGCCGCGACCCAAGCGCAGCCCAGCGTCGGCGAGACGCTGCTGGCGGGCGTGCGCGCCAGCGCCGCGCAGTCGTGCGGGTTCGCGGACGCGGCGCTGGCCGCCGATACGGTGACGCTCGACGGCGCATCGCCGCTGCTGGTCGGCGCGACGTCGGTCGACATCGCCGACCGCTGGATCTTCAGCGGCAACCGCAGCGCGGTGGACGCGGTGTCCGTGGCCGGCCGCGAGGTGGTGACGGGCGGCCGCCATCGCGACGGCGCGGCCATCGCCGCGCGCTTCGCGACCGCGATGCGCGGGCTGTTGGCCGGCTGATTGGCCGGCTGGTCGGGCCCGCTGGTCGGGCCGGTTGATCTGGGCCGGTTGATCCGGGCGGAACGCATTTCGTCGCCGTCTGCGGGGTGTTCGTCGCAAACCCCGGCGGGGCCTGTCGATGCGGAGCAGTCTGATCCCATCACCACCAGACCCCAGGAATCAGCCATGGCCATCTTGTCCTATCCCACGATTCTGTTCTCCGCCGCGCTGATGATCGCCGGCGCGGCCGAGGCCGCGACCACTGCCGCGACCACTGCCGATAACGCGCCCACGACCGACGCAGGACTGCAGGCCATCGTCGGCAAACGCCTGCACGGCGACCGCAGCGGCGCCTGCTTCGCCGTCGCGGTCATCGAACGTAAAAACGTACGCCGCGCCTACGCCTGCGCCGACGGCAAGGATCCTGCGCCACGCATCGACGCGAACACCGCGTTCGAGATCGGCTCGGTCAGCAAGCCGATGATGGCGGCGGTGCTGGCCGGCCTGATCCGCGAAGGCAAGGCCTCGCTTGACGATCCGCTGTCGGCGTATCTGCCCAAGGACAGCACGGTGCCGACGTTCGAAGGCAAGCCCATCCTGCTGCGGCATATCGTCACCCACACGTCGGGCCTGCCGGCGATTCCCGCAGGCATCGCCTACGACCCGCAGAATCCGTATTCGAAGCTGGACGAGGCCGCGCTGCTGAAGGCGCTGTCCACCACGTCGCTGGCGCAGGCGCCGGGCGCGAAATTCGAATACTCCAATTTCGCGGCGATGCTGCTGTCGTACGCAGTGGCGCGCCGCGCCGGCATCGATTTCGAAACGCTGCTGGACACCCGCGTATTCGCGCCGCTGGGCATGGACAGCAGCTACATCAACCGCAAGCCCGACGCGGTGAAGGCGGCCATCGGCCACACGCCGGATACGAAAGTCACGCCGGCCTGGACGTTTCCGACCGATTTCGCCGGCGTCGGCGGCGTGCGTTCGACGCTCGACGACATGGTGCGCTATGTGCAGGGCCAGTTCGGCGGCGCGTCGAAGCCGCTCGACGCCGACTTCCGCCTCACCCATGCGCCGGTCGCCAACGACGCCAAAGCGCCGATCGCGATGCAATGGATGCTGGCGCCGCTCAACGGTCGCACGTTCCTCGCGCACGAAGGCGGCACCGGCGGGTTCTCGTCGTTCGTCGCGTTCGATCCGGAAAGAAAATCCGGCGTGGTGATCCTGTCCGATACCGCGCTGCACGCGCGCGGCGGCCTCGGCAGTCTCGGCCTGCATCTGCTCGATGCGAACGTGCCGCTGGGCAAGCCCGACACCGGCGAATCCGCGGCCAAGCCGACACTGACGTTGTCTGCGGATGAACTGAAGGCCTATGCCGGCGAGTATCCGCTGATGCCGGACTTCGTACTGACCGTGCGCGCCGAAGCCGGCACGCTGACCGCGCAGGCGACCGGGCAGGGCGCGTTTCCGCTTGCGGCGACGGCCAAGGATGTCTTCGAGGCGCCCAACTTCGATATCGTCATCCGTTTCCAGCGCGACGCAGTTGGTAAAGTCGCCGCGCTCAAGCTCGAGCAGGGCGGGCACACCCTCGAAGGGACGCGTCGATGACATCCTCGGACTTCGCGCCAGACCACATGTCGAACCGCACGCCTTATCCACTGCACCGTCCGCTTCCCACCGACGTGGTCGCCAGTGGCGGCGCATGGCTGGGCTATCGTCGCTATCCGGTGTTCAGCTGGCGGTGGCTGCGGGGGCGCAGCCTGATCTTCGGCGCGGTCATCGTGGTGGTCGCATGCTTCGTCGGTGCGGGCCTGACCATCACCACCGGCAGCGGCCACGGCGGTCTCATGGCGGGTCTGCACTTCGCCGCCGGCTTCATGTTGATGTGTTCCACAGGACCATTGCTGGCGGCGCTGGTGCGTCATGCGGGCTGGCCGCTGCGCCGCGAACGCTTCGGGATCGTGCTGGCGATGCTGCTGGGCATCGTCGTGAGTTATTTCGCCGATGCGTGGTCGTCGAACTATCTCAAGCAGAACATCCCGAAGAGCGAGGACGTGCGGATGGTGCTCAAGCCGCCGCAGTTCTCCCCTGTAGAAAAAGCCGCGCTGGAGGCATTGAATCTCGCGACATTGGTGTTGATCTACGGCGCGCTCGGCGGCGGCCTTGCGTTGCGCGCCTATTTCCGCGAACTGGGCAGTTGGCAGGAGGCGCGGCACGTCGACGCGATGGCGGCGTTACAGGTGCAGAAACAGCATTCGGACTTGCGCCTCGGCGTGCTGCAGGCCCAGGTCGAGCCGCACTTCCTGTTCAACACGCTGGCGTCGGTGCGCGCGCAGGTGCGCCAGGAACCTGCGCAGGCCGAGGCCACGCTGGATGCGCTGGTGGATTACCTGCGCGCCACCATCCCGCGTCTTCGCGACGAGGAAACGGCGCTGCATTCGACGCTCGGGCAGCAGCTCGATCTATGCGCGAGTTACCTCGAACTGATGCGTCTGCGCACCAGCGGGCGGCTGAGCTACGCGATCGAGGCCAGCGCCGCGCTGCGCGCGCTGCCGTTCCCGCCGATGCTGCTGATCAGTCTGGTCGAGAACGCGATCAAGCACGGCATCGAGCCCAAGCGCGGGCCGGGTACGGTGACGATCATGGCCGCACGCGATGAAGACATGTTGACCGTGAGCGTGATCGACGACGGCCTGGGCTTGCAGCCGGGCATCGGCGGCGGGCTGGGTCTGGCCAATGTGCGCGCGCAGCTGGAGACGCGCTATGGCGCGCGCGCGGGTTTCCAATTGATCGGCGAACCTGCATGCGGCGCGCGCGCCGAGCTGCGGATTCCGCTCGACGACAGTCCCTCGCAGGCCGGCGGAGGATGAGCGCATGAACGACATCACCGCGATCATCGCCGAAGACGAAGCGCCGCTGCGCCATGCGCTGCGCGCGATGCTCGGCATCGTCTGGCCCGAACTGCAGGTCGTCGCCGAATGCGAGGACGGCATCGCCGCGATGGAAGCCATCGCCGCGCATCGGCCGACCCTGGCCTTCCTCGACATCCGCATGCCCGGCGTCAGCGGTCTGGACGTGGCGCGGGCCGCGGTCGCGGCGAAATCGCTGGTGGTGTTCACTACGGCATACGACGAATACGCGGTGCGCGCATTCGAGGCCGGCGCGGTCGATTATCTGCTCAAGCCCGTGCAGCCCGAGCGCTTGCAGTGTGCGGTCGAGCGCATTCGAGGGCGTTTGCAGGCCGCGTCCGCGCAGGCGGGCGATGCGCTGCAGGCGGTCGACGACCTCGAAGCGCGGCTGCGACCGTCCGCCGCGCGCCTGATCCGCTGGATCAGCGCCGCGGTCGGCGACAGCGTGCGCATGATCGGCATCGACGAGGTGCTGTATTTCCAGGCGCAGGACAAATACGTGCGGGTGGTCAGCGCCTGCGGCGAAGCGATCATCCGCACGCCGATCAAGGAACTGCTGGCGGGGCTGGATCCCGACGAATTCTGGCAGGTGCACCGCGGCGTGGTGGTGCGCGTGTCGGCGATCGACCGCGTGCGCAAGGACGAATTGGGAAAATCGACGCTGCAGCTGCGCGGCCGCGACGATGCGCTGCCGGTCAGCTCGGCTTTCTTGCATCGTTTCCGCGGGATGTGATCCACGCGTCTGTAGAGCGGCCTTCAGGCCGCTGCTCTTTTCTGCGCGAACAGAACAGCAGCGGCCTGAAGGCCGCTCTACAACAGCGGCTACCGCAGCGCCGCCGCCGTCGATGCGAGATCCCCGTCGTTCGCCGCCGGCTTCACATCCAGCAAATGCGCGAGCAATGGATAGATGTCGACGTTGTCGAACGCCGGCAGTACCACGCCATCGCGAAACGACGGCCCGCGCGCGGCGAATACTGCGCGCATCGCGGGGTCTTCCGGCGCGTAGCCATGCTCACCCCTCACCGCTTGCGGCCAGCGGTCTTTCGCACGGGTCTGCACGCGCCAGCCCACCTCGCTCTGGCACACGATCGGCGCCACCCGCGGATGGCGGCCGTAGCGCCACGCCGCCGGCAGTTCGGCCTTGCGCCAACAGCGGTAATGATCCTGTTGCCCGAGAAAGGCGCGCTCCACGTCGTCGCCGCGGCCGGGTTTCGGCACGATGCCGACAAGCGATCCCCACGACCACAGATCGTACGCCGTGGCGTCCAGTCGATCGTCGAGGAAACGGATGTTGTCGCGCGGCACGTCGGCCATGCCGTGGTCCGACACCACGATCAGGTCGGTGCGCCCGTCCAGGCCGCGCGCTTGCAGCCCCGCCCGCAGCCGCGCCAGCGCGGCGTCGATCTCGCGCAGCGCCGCCAGCGCATCTTCGCTGCGCGCGCCGGCATTGTGCCCAGCGACGTCGTATTGCTCGAAATACAGGGTCAGCAGTTGCGGACGCTGCGACTGCGGCAGATCCAGCCAGGTCAGAATCTGCCGTACGCGCGCCTCGGGCGTCACTTTCATGTCGAACGCACGGCTGTAGCGCGGCCGCTGCCCGGCGATTTCGGCGCCCGAACCCGGCCAGAACATGGTCGCGGCGATGCCGCCCTGTTTCTGCAGCGTCGACCAGATCGGCTCGCCACCCCACCAGCGGCCGTCGTCGGCCACCGCTTCCTTCGATATGAAGCGGCCCAGGTGCGCGTCGATCATGTTGTTGTGGACCACGCCGTGACGGTCGGGCCGCAGCCCGGTGACCAGCGTGTAGTGATTCGGGAAGGTCAGCGTGGGGTAACTCGCATTCATCCATTCGGCGCGCACGCCTTCCGCGGCGATGCGGTCGAGCGTGGGCATCACGCCGGCGCCGAGCATCGAGGCCGGCAGACCGTCGATCGACACCAGCAGCACGACCCGCGAGGTCCGGACGTCGGTCTGCGCCACCGCCCCGGAGGAGGGCGTCCGGCTGGCGCAGCCGGCGAGCAACAACATCATCGAAAACGCGATCGACAACGCCACAAGCCGGGCACAGCGGGCGGGCAGGGACGGTCGAGAGGCGTGTGGCTTCATGCCTGGATGATAAACGCCGCCGATGCCGGCGGTATTTCCGTTGCCTGCCGACGCGGCTGTGGATGCGCCTTTGCGGCCGGGCCACGCGTCTCCCGATACCGGGCCACCGCCGGCTGGCCGACAGGGTGATCAACAACGCCAGCCTATTCAGGCAAGCGGCCGCGGGTGGGCGTAAGGTGCGGGCATCGCCTGATTGGACACCGGAGCCGCCGCCATGACCCGTCTTCTGCTCGCCGCCCTGCTGACCGCTTTCGCCGGAACCGCCGTCGCCCAGACGGTGACCATCACCAGGGAAAGCGGCGAAACCGATACCGTACAGACCGCCGAAGCCGCAGCGCCGGCCCGCGAGCCGATCCGCAACTGCATGCGCCACACAGGTTCGCGCATCGTCGCCGCAGAGAACATGCGCGCCGAGAAACAAGGCAAACCGCAGCGCTGCGCGAACGGTCCCGGCCGGGTCTACAGCAGCGAAGATCTGGAACGCACCGGCCATATCAACATCGCCGACGCGCTGCGCAGCCTGGATACCTCGATCCGCTGAGCGCCGCCGGTTCGGCCCCGCATCGAACGCCCGGCCCCGTGCCGGGCGTTTCGTTTTCAGCACGTGGCTGGAATCATCGGCATCGCACTCAGCCGAACAGATCGCCGCCGCCCTGCGCGGGCAGCGCACCTTCCAGCCGCAGCAGCGCGGCCTTGATCGGCAGGCCGCCGCCGAACCCGGTGAGGCTGCCGTCGGCGCCGATCACCCGATGGCAGGGCAGCACGATCGGCAGTGGATTGCGCCCGTTGGCCGCGCCGACCGCACGCACCGCCTCGGGTTTGCCGATGGTGCGGGCGAGATCCCGATAGCTCCACGTCGCGCCCCACGGAATCGTCGCCAGCGTCCGCCACACGTCCATCTGGAACGCGGTGCCCTGCGGCCGCAGCGGCAGATCGAACGCGTGGCGCCTGCCCTCGAAATACTCGCGCAACTGTTCGCGCGTCGCGCGCAGGACGTCCGCAGCCGCGCCGCGCGCGCCGGGAATCCAGCCTTCGCGATCCACCGGATGGCGGTTGTCGGGAAATTCGATATGCCGCAGACCGTCGGCATCGGCGGCGAGTGTCAGCGTGCCGATGGATGTATCGAAGTGCTCGAAAAACACGCTGCTCATGCCGCCTCCGTGCGTGCGGTATCGGGCGGCAGATGCCACAGATGCAGCACCGCATACGCGCGCCATGGCCGCCACGCCTGCGAGCGCGCTTCGGTCGTGCGTTCGCTCAGGCGCGCGAGCCCCGGCGGCGCCAGCCGCTGCTGCAGCACCAGGTCGCCGGCGGGGAACGCGTCCGGCAACGCCAGCGCGCGCATCGCGATGTACTGCGCGGTCCATGCGCCGATGCCGGGCAGCGCGGTCGCGCGTTCGACGAAGGATTCGAGCGTCTGCCCGGCTTCGAACGACAGCCGGCCCTCCGCGGCCGCCGCCGACAGCGCGCGCAGCGTCGCAGCGCGCGTGCGCGGCAGGCCGATACTTTCCAGCGGCACATCGCGCAGGCGTTCCGGCGACGGAAACGCGCGATCCAGCCCGGGGTGTGGTGTTGCCGCTTGCATCGCCCCGGCAGCCGCACGCTGCGTGCCCCACGTATCGACCAGCCGCCGCGCCAGCGTGGTCGCGCCAGCCACGCTGATCTGTTGCCCCAGCACCGCGCGTGCCGCCAGTTCGAATCCGTCCCAGCCGCAGGGCACGCGCAGGCCGGGATGCAGCGCGATCGCGCGTTGCAGCAGCGGATCGTCGGCGAAGACCGCATGCACCGCTTGCAGGTTGGCATCGAGATCGAACATCCGTCGCACCCGGCGCACGATGTCCGGGATCGCGCGTGGATCGGCGCCGTCGATGTCGAGCCGCAGTTCGGGTCGCGCGGAAATCGCGCTCACCCGGATCCATGCCGGGGCGTCCACGCCATCGATACCGACGCCGCCGACGACGCGTTCGTAACTGTCCGCGTTCACGCGCTCGATGCCGGGGATCGCGCGCTTGCCGAGGAACGCCAGCAGCAGCGGGAAATCCAGCGGCGGGCGATAGCCCAGACGCAGCGTCAGCGTGCCGCTGGGTGCGAGAGTCGCCGATTTCTGCCGGCGGATCGCGCCCGGCGGCATGCCGCAGCCGTCCTTGAACGCGGCGTTGAAGCGACGCAGGCTGTTGTAGCCGGCGGCGAGCGCGACATCGGTCACCGGCAGCGCTGTTTCGGTCAGTAGTTGTTTCGCCAGCAGCAGCCGACGCGTGGCGTGCACCGCATGCGGAGTCGCGCCCACGTGGGCGAGAAAGACACGCTGCAACTGGCGCGCACTCAGGCCCACGCGCGTCGCCAGCGTCTCGCACGAATCGTCCTGCAGCGCGCCCTCGGCGATCATCGCCAGCGCCCGTCGCACCGCATCTTCACGCACCTGAGCAAAGGTTTCGGGCGAGAGTTCCGGGCGACAGCGCAGACAGGGACGATAGCCGGCGGCGGTGGCGGCCGCGGCGTTCGCATAGAAGGTGATGTTGTGGCGCTTCGGAGGCGGCGCCGGGCAGACCGGCCGGCAATAGATGCCGGTACTGCGTACGGCGATGAAGAACAGGCCGTCGAAACGATGGTCCTTCGCGGCCATCGCGCGCAAGCAGACCTCGCGGGGCGGAAGCATTTCGTTGTGCGTGGAGTCGGTGGCCATGGCGCGATGATAGACCCGCGCAGCGGGCCGGACTCGCCGTTTTCGGACATCAACTTTTTCCTGTCGAATGTCCGGATTCTCAGGCCTGTCATCCCCGCGCAGGCGGGAAGCGCTTCACAACAGCCGAAGGCGGGTCATCCATGACCGGAAACGTTAAGCAGGATGCGAATCCAACTGAGCGACTGCAGGCATGGGTCCCCGCCTGCGCGGGGACGACGGCAAGATCTGCGATGCATTCGCGCACTGCCCTTGCGCATCATGCATGCCGGCCTTCGATCGCCAGCCCATCCAGCAGCCGTCGCAGCGCACGTTTATGCAACGCGCGGAATTCCTTCGCGTCGCAGCTGAAACGGCCGGCGCGATACAGCGCGATCAATCCGTGCGAATGCGCCCACAGCGTCAGCGCGACTTCCCAGGGATCGTCGGGTTTCAGCACGCCGGCCGTCTGCGCGTCGGCCACCGCGTCGGCGACTTCGTTCAACGTGGGCGAACGCCGGGCGCGGAAGGCCTCGGGATAGCGCCGCGCGTCTTCGCGTCGCGCCGAGAACGCATGATCGAACAGATGCGGGTAGGCGAGGGCGTAGTCGAGATAGATTTCCTGCAGCGCGACGATCCGGGTCATCGCGTCCGGACCGCGATTGCGCGCGTGCCAGTGATGCGCGATCTCCTGGAAGCTGTCGTCGCAGACCCGTTTCAGCAGCGCGTCGCGGTTCGGGAAATGGCGATAGATCGCCATCGGCGTCAGTCCGACTTCCTGCGCGATGCGGCGCATGCTCATCGCCGCCGCGCCTTCGCGCTCGAACACGCCGCGGGCGGCGTGCAGGATGCGGTCGGCGGTCGCGGACAGGGCGTGGGGCGGGACGCTGGACGGGCTCATGTCTACAGCGTATACATTTCGGGGCCAGGACGGCAAAAAATGCCGGAAACGGGCCGTTGCCCCGGCGATTCCGGTTGTTGGCGACTGGCGACGCCGCGCGCCGCGGCGCACTATTTCCTTCCGGATTTTCTTCGCATCACAACGCGCCCGCGGCGCAGGGATACCCTCATGAGTCCAGCGAACAATCGTCACGATCCCTCGCGTGTCATCCGCGCCCCGCGCGGCGCGGAGAAGACCTGCAAATCCTGGCTGAGCGAGGCCGCGTACCGGATGCTGCAGAACAATCTCGATCCCGAAGTGGCCGAGCGACCGGAAGATCTGGTGGTCTACGGCGGCATCGGCCGCGCCGCGCGCGACTGGGACTGCTACGACGCCATCCTCGCATCGCTGCGCAATCTCGAAGACGACGAAACCCTGCTGATCCAGTCCGGCAAGCCGGTCGGCGTGTTCCGCACCCACGCCGACGCACCGCGCGTGCTGCTCGCCAATTCCAACCTGGTGCCGCACTGGGCGACCTGGGAGCACTTCCACGAGCTGGATAGGAAAGGTCTGATGATGTACGGGCAGATGACCGCCGGCAGCTGGATCTACATCGGCAGCCAGGGCATCGTGCAGGGCACGTATGAAACCTTCGTCGAAATGGGCCGCCAGCATTACGGCGGCGACCTCACCGGCAAGTGGATCCTCACCGCGGGCCTCGGCGGCATGGGCGGCGCGCAGCCGCTGGCCGCATCGCTGGCCGGCGCGTGTTCGCTCAACATCGAATGCCAGCAGTCGCGCATCGACATGCGCCTGCGCACGCGCTACGTCGACGAACAGGCGACCGATCTGGACGACGCGCTCGCGCGCATCGAAAAATACTGCGCGGCCGGCGAAGCGAAATCCATCGCACTACTCGGCAACGCCGCCGAGATCCTGCCCGAACTCGTGCGCCGGGGCGTGCGTCCCGATGCGGTCACCGACCAGACCTCCGCGCACGATCCGCTGCACGGCTATCTGCCCGCGGGTTGGACGCTGGAAGACTGGTTCGACAAGCAGACCACCGCGCCCCAGACCGTGATCGATGCCGCCAAGCAGTCGATGCGCGTCCACGTCGAAGCGATGCTGGCCTTCGAGGCCATGGGCGTTCCCACCTTCGATTACGGCAACAATATCCGCCAGATGGCGTTCGAGGTGGGCTGCGCGAACGCCTTCGATTTCCCGGGTTTCGTGCCGGCCTATGTGCGTCCGCTGTTCTGCCGCGGCGTCGGCCCATTCCGTTGGGTCGCGCTGAGCGGCGATCCCGAGGACATCGCGAAAACCGACGCGAAGGTGAAGGAACTCATCCCCGACGACGCGCATCTGCACCGCTGGCTGGACATGGCACGTGAGCGCATCAGCTTCCAGGGATTGCCCGCGCGCATCTGCTGGGTCGGCCTGGGCCTGCGCGACAAACTCGGCCTCGCGTTCAACGAGATGGTCCGCAACGGCGAACTGAAGGCGCCGATCGTGATCGGCCGCGATCACCTCGATTCCGGCAGCGTCGCCTCGCCGAACCGCGAAACCGAAGCGATGCAGGACGGCAGCGACGCGGTCAGCGACTGGCCGCTGCTCAACGCCATGCTCAACGTCGCCGGCGGCGCGACCTGGGTCTCGCTGCACCACGGCGGCGGTGTGGGCATGGGCTTCAGCCAGCACAGCGGCGTGGTGATCGTCTGCGACGGCACGGCGGAAGCGGACAAGCGGATTGCAAGGGTATTGTGGAACGATCCGGGCACCGGCGTGATGCGGCATGCGGATGCGGGGTATGAGATTGCGAAGGCGTGTGCGCGGGAGATGGAGCTTAAATTGCCAATGGCCTTGAAGTAGTTTGGTTTACGCATGCATGAAAGACCCCAACCGTGATGCCGTCCGTACGCGACTCGAAGCACTCGGGTTTGTCGTATGCTGTATTCCTGAAACATCCGAGTTCCCACAGCCCGACTTGGCTGCACAGGATGAGGATGCCATGATGTATGTGGAGGTCAAAACTCGTACAGAAGATCGTGTTCTTCGAGGCGAGATGGAGGCTGTAAGCATCGGCAAGACGGTAGATATTCAAACTACTCTTGAAAAGCACAACAGCATTTCCGCTGACGTTAAGCACGCGAGCCGTCAGCTAAGTGCAGCCGCATCGTCACGTGATTTTCGCCTATTGTGGTATAGAGCGGATAGAGGCTTATTTGTCAGCAATACCAAGGAACAGATAGGGTCGACGCTCTTTGGTATGCGGATGGTGCTTGCGGAGCGACCACCTTTCGAGGCTCGTCCTTGGCACTGCGCATATGCGGGTCATGCCGATTTCTTCAGGTTCCCGGAGATTGATGGAGTCATTGTCGAGGTTAATGACTTGATAAGTATTTTCCTCAACCCGTTTTCACCACGTAGACACGAATTTGCAATGAGCCGCATTGTAAGAATTCTCGGCGCGGACCATGCGGTTTTCGATATACAACGCGTTATAGCTGACGGCATGCTATTCGCGGTTGATGGCGACGCGCCCAGACGCAATGATTACCAGCTTTTGGAGCACTTAAGGCGCAATTATCCTGACACGAATTTCGTACGCTTTGTTCGTAGCGTTTCTTTCACGACTGTAACGACAATCGACGGGTCAGCCCTGTAGCCTTTAAGCGGTATAGCCGGGCTACTTGCTAGTGATGCTGCGCTAACGGTCCTCCGCATGAATGCCAACGTATGCTCCAATGATCTCAGTTAGTCTCTGCGCACGCTCGACTGCGGCGTTGCAACGCTACGCCGATAGACGTAGCGTGAAACGGGCAGGGGGTGACATGGACAAGGAGCAAGTCATGATGTCTGTCGTACGCGTTTCCGCAGCAGCGGGTCTTCTGGTTTTTCTTGCAAGTGCGGTACCCGTGGCCAGGGCCGAGGTCTACGAACTCGGCTGGCCGTATCCGCCGAACAATCTCGAACCGCACGGCGCCCGCAATCAGAGTCCGCTGTGCGATCCGACCAACAAGCCGGGCCCGAATCGCCTTCGCGAGCTGCTGGGCTTCTGGTTCGGTGCGCCCAACCAGTTCAATCCGAACTGGCATATCGGCCGGCCTTGCAACGTCAGCGCCACTTCGTATCATCGCGAAGGCCGGGCGCTGGATTTCTACGTCAATTCCACCGAGCCGCGCGCGCAGGCCATCGTCGACTGGATCCTGGCGACCGACGAATACGGCAATCCGCATTCGAAGGCACGTCGGCTCGGCATCGTCGAGATCATCCGGAAGAACGTCATCTGGACCTCGGACCGCGCCTATGAGGGCTTTCGTCCATGCTCGAGCTGCGGCCCGCATTACGACCACATCCATTTCAGTTTCACCCGCGAAGGCGCCAACGCGCAGACGTCCTGGTTCACCACCAACGATCACGTCAGCAGCGCGGCCTGCGGCACCGGCACCGCGACGGTGAAGTACTGGACGTATCCCAGCGGCTACGGGCCGTTGCGTCATGTGCGCCAGATCACCGGATCGGGCGGCAACTACACGACGCAGGCGGCATTGGCCGGCTCGCCGTGGCGCGTCTACACGTCGCTGGGCCCGGCCGTGGTGGCCGCGAATGCGCCCGTCAGCGCGCTGTACGCATCCCGTGCCTATCTGGGCACCTGCACGGTCACGCTGTTCTGAAACCGTGACTGTTCTGGAACCGTGACGTAGCCCGGTTCTCGCTGCAAGCGAGAGCCGGGACTTTCGGTGCGAGGCATGCGATACCCGATCCTCGGGTGTCCACTCCGCGGACGCCCGGGCTGCCTGTGCGACACAGGTGTGCCGTGCCCGGCTCGCCACCGGCCCGTCTGCATCCGCAGCGTGCGATATAACGTATGGAGGTGTCCGAAGCAGGCGTTTTGCACATGCGGGCATCGCCGGTACGCACAGTCTTGACCGGCCGTTCGCGGAGGGCCAACCTGCAGTCGCCGCACAAAAGATGAGGAAACACCGATGTGGATCAAACTCTACGCCATCGCGCTGCCGGTCTTCTTCGCCATCGACATGCTGTGGCTGACCGTGCTGGCGAAGAATTTCTATCGCGAGCAGATCGGCGGCCTGATGAAGGCCGATGTGAACTGGTTCGCCGCGGTGCTGTTCTATCTGATCTTCATCGCCGGCATGGTGTTCTTCGTGATCGCGCCCGCGTTGGAGAAAGGGTCGTGGCGGTACGCGCTGTTCGCGGGCGCGGCGTTCGGCTTCGTCACCTACGCCACGTTCGACCTGACCAGTCTGGCGTTGATGAAGGATTTCCCGGTGCTGGTGACCGTGGTCGATCTGGCCTGGGGTACGGTGCTATCGGCGTCGGTCTGCACGATCAGTTACGCCATTGCCCAGAAACTCGGGGTCTGAATCCATGAACTTCGCCGGTCTCGATCAGGTATGGCTGCCGCTGTCGGCGATGGTATCGCTCGCGGTCGCGGTGTGGGCGCTTAGCGTCAAGCTGCGCGATGTGAGCATCGTCGACAGTCTGTGGTCGATCTTCTTCATCGCATTCACCGTGCTGTTCGCATGGCGGATGGGCAGCGATGACATGGCGTCGTACGTCCTGATCGCCTTGATCCTGGCATGGGGGCTGCGCCTATCGATCTACATCACCGTGCGCAATCACGGCAAGGGCGAGGACCGGCGTTATCAAGCCATCCGAGCGCGCAATCAACCGAATTTCGAATTCAAGAGTCTGTACCTGATTTTTCTGCTGCAGGCGGTGCTGGCCACGCTGGTCGTGCTGCCGGTGGTGCCGATTCTCAACGGCGCGCACGCCGCGAATCTGCTGACGTATGCGGGCTTCGCCATCGCCGCGTTAGGCGCGCTGTTCGAGACCATCGCCGATGCGCAGATGGCGCGTTACAAGGCGACCCGCACCGCGCAGGACACGGTGATGGACCGCGGCCTGTGGCGCTACACTCGGCATCCGAATTATTTCGGCGAGGCCGTGTTCTGGTGGGGCGTCTGGATCGCCTCGGCCAGCATGGGCGGCGCGTGGACCGTGTTCTCGCCGCTGCTGATGACCTGGCTGCTGACGCGGGTCTCCGGCGTGCCGCTGCTGGAAGCCGATCTGCAGCAGCGCAGCCCGGCGTATCGCGATTATCTGCTCAGCACGCCGCGGTTCGTGCCCGGGCGCCCGAAGTAACCACGCGGCACGACGAATCCGCGTGGCTGGCTGAACCCATCGCTTGAGCGCTGCACGGTCTCGTTACGTCGGAGCGATGATCTTTTCTTGTAGGAGCGACGGAAGTCGCGATGAGTCGCGGACGGACTTCCAGCAAGCCGTCGCGACTTCCGTCGCTCCTACAGCGCATGGCGATGGAAGGCCCGGAATCCAGATTGCCGACGATGATTCAAGCACGATGTCCTCCGATTGGGTTTCACCATGCGATGACGGGACATGAAGGCGGATGTCGTTCGGGCTATGCTTTTCCGCCATGTCCTCCGATCTCGACAATCCGTTCTGGTCCGCACTGTGCAGTCGGCATGCCCGTATCGCGCGTCGCGTCGGCAAGGCCGCGCGTTATCCAGCGGAGTTCGCACCCTTTCTCGGCGTGGCGCATGACGGGGCCGATGTCGGCGATGCACTGGATGCATTGATCGCTGCGGACGAGAGCGTTTATCTGCTCGGCGTCGCGCCGCGCGTGCCGGAGGGTTGGCGATTGCAGGCCCTCGGCGATCTCGTGCAGATGATCCGTACCGAAGCGCTGCCCGTGGAAGAGGGGCCCGACATCGTGCCGCTGTCGACGCCGGAGCATCGCGCAGATGTGCTGGCCTTGACCGCGCTGGTCTACCCGCATTATTTCCGCCCGCGCACCATGGAGATGGGTCGCTATTTCGGGATTCATGTCGATGGTCGGCTTGCGGCGATGGCGGGCGAGCGCTTGGGCACGGATGACTTCCAGGAAGTCAGCGCAATCTGCACCCATCCTGATTTCAACGGCCGCGGCTACGCCCGCCGGATCACCGCGATGCTCACCAACGACATCCTCGCGCAGGGCCGCACGCCGTATCTGCATGTCAGCCAAGGCAATCCGCGCGCGAAGACCCTGTACGAGCGCATGGGTTATCGGCTGCGCCGGAACATCCCGTTCTGGTCGCTGCGTTGCGCAAGCAAGTGAGCTTGCAATATTTCGCGCCCGCGGGCGCGATGGTCACTCCAACTCGCGGTGATAGGTCGCCACGTCGCGCCAGCCGTGTTCGCGGGCATGCGCGGCGAGGGTTTCGGCGAGATAGACCGAGCGGTGACGCCCGCCGGTGCAGCCGAACGCGACGGTGATGTAGCTTCGGGTATCTGCCTGGATGCGCGGCAGCCAGTTGTCGAGGAATGCGGCGACCTGGGTCGTGTATTCGTTCACGTCGGCCTGGGTATCCAGATATTCGCGCACTTCGCGGTCGCGGCCCGAGAGCGGACGCAGGCGCGCGTCCCAGTGCGGGTTGGGCAGGCCGCGGGCATCGAACACGAAGTCGGCGTCGCTCGGCACGCCGCGGCGGTAGGCGAAGGATTCGAACAGCAGCGAGACGGTGCGGTCGGAGGTGAGGTCCAGTTCGGCGATCACCCGGCGCCGCATCTGATGGACGTTGAGTTCGCTGGTGTCGATGATCACATCGGCCTGAGCGCGCAAGGGTTTGAGCATGCGTCGCTCGAGCGCGATCGCATCCGCGAGCGCGAGGCCGAGATGGCTGAGCGGGTGTCGGCGGCGGGTTTCGGCGTAACGCTTGAGCAGGATGTCGTCGCTGGCGTCGAAGAACACCAGTTTGGGATCGAGCCCGAGCGCGCCTGCCTGCGAGAGCCACGACGGCAGTTTCGACAGGTCGGTGTTGCGGTTGCGCGCATCGATGCCGACCGCGAGCTTCGGCGGCATATCGTTCTTGCCGGTGGCGCCGCGCACGAAGTCGGCGAGCAGATCGGCCGGGAGATTGTCGACGCAGTAGTAGTCGAGATCCTCGAAGGTATTCAGGGCGATGGATTTCCCGCTGCCCGACATGCCGCTGATGACGATCAGGCTGGAATCCCGGGAGGCGGCGGGCGCAGCGGGCGTGCTCATGACGAGGAGCGCTCGAGGAAATGCGAATGACGCGCCATGAACGCCGCGGCCGGATCGACGCCCTTGATGCGCAGGATGTGCGCGCGCGCGGCGGCTTCGGCGAGGACGGCGAGGTTGCGGCCGGGCATCACCGGCAGGGTGATCATCGGCACGTCGAGGTCGAGCAGCCGGCGCGAGCCCAGATCGCCGACCAGGCGCTCCATGCCCATGCCGCCGGCCGCCTGCGGTTCGAGATGCGGGCGGGTGAGATGCACGATCAGGCGCAGATATTTGTTCCGCTTCACCGCCGTGTCGCCGAACATCTGGCGCACGTTGAGGATGCCGAGACCGCGTAGTTCAAGCAGATCCTGCAGCAGATCGGGGCAGGCGCCGTCGAGCACGTCGGGCGCGATCTGGGTGAATTCGGGCGCGTCGTCGGCGACCAGGCGATGGCCGCGGGTCACCAGTTCCAGCGCCAGCTCGCTCTTGCCCGCGCCGGAGTCGCCGGTGATCAGCACGCCGATGGAATAGATCTCCATGAACACGCCGTGCACGGTGAGCCGCGGCGCGAGTTTGCGTGCGAGGTGATATTGCAGATGATTGAACAGTTCGTGGCCGCGCCGCGGCGACACCCACAGCGGCGTGTCGGATTCCTCGGCGGCGGCGCGCAGATCTTCGGGGCAGGGCTGGCCTTTGCTGATCACCATCGCCAGCGGCCGGAACTGCATCATCTTCTCGATGGTTTCCCAGCGCTGGCGCGCGTCGAGCGCATCCAGCCAAGCCAGTTCCTCGGTGCCGAGGATCTGCACCTTGTTCGGATAGATGATGTTGAGATAACCGGCAAGCGAAGGCCGCCGGGCCACGGTTTCCACGGCTTCGAGCACCCGGTGCTCGCCGCGCTGGCCGGCGATCCAGCGCAGGTCGAGACGCTCCTGCTGCTGGTCGTAAAGGTCGCGCGCGCTGATGCTGGCGTTCATGGGGACGGAGCGTTCGCTGAAAGGAGTGGGGAGTGCAGGATACGAACAGATCGTCGAAAAAAACGACCGCGGGCACGTACGGCGCAAGCCGCATTGTCCAACCGCGGTCGTGTGGGCGGATTCTAGGTGGTTCTGCTGCGTCAGTGGATCAGCCGAGCTCTCCATTCACGACGAGACTTTCGCCGCGGTGATGATCGACCATCTTTTCCTTGTGCTTCAGCAGGAGGCGGTCGAGCTTGTCGGCCAGCAGATCGATGGCGGCGTACATATCCTGGCCCGCGGCATCGGCGTGCAGGGTGCGGCCGGACACATGCATCGTGGCTTCGGCGCAGTGATCGGGTTTGCTGATGCTGAGTTGGGTGCGGACGACGTCCAACGGATGTTCGAAATGTCGGCCCAGTCGGGAGAGTTTGGTTTCGACGTACTCGCGCAGGGCGGGGGTGACTTCGATCTGGTGACCGTGGGTTTCGATACGCATCGACGGTGTCCTCT
>JBKJTC010000136.1:0-8141 GCA_046590925.1 Lysobacteraceae bacterium
ATCCTGATCCCGGTCATCCAGAACCAGATCCTGGTGCTGGCCAAGTCGGCGCCGGTCTACATGGAATGGGTGGTGCGGACCGGATTGCCGTGGCTGGAGGCGAAGTCCGGGCTGGAAGTCACCACCTGGCTCGACCCCGACTATCTCCTGGACATGCTCAAGCGCAACTGGCAGGGCGCCAGCGGCGTCGCCACCCAGGTGCTGGGTTATGTCACCCAGTCGGGTTTCACCGTGCTGGGCTGGTTCGCGAACATCGTGCTGATCCCGTTCATCACCTTCTTCTTCCTGCGCGACTGGAACACGCTGGTGCAGCGCGTCGGCGATCTGGTGCCGCGCGACCGTTTCGCGACCGTGTCGCATCTGGCGAAGGAATCCGACGCGGTGCTGGGCAGCTTCCTGCGCGGCCAGTTCCTGGTGATGCTGGCGATGGGCATCTTCTACGCCATCGGCCTGTGGGGCGTGGGGCTGGAAGTGGGCGTGCTGGTCGGTGTGCTCGGCGGAATCCTGACCTTCATTCCGTACATCGGCCCGACGACCGTACTGCTCGGCGGGAGCGCTGCCGCGCTGATGCAGTTCGGCGACTGGCAGCATCTGGTCGGCGTGCTGGTGGTCTGGGGTGTGGGCCAACTGCTCGAAAGCTATGTCCTCACCCCGAAACTGGTCGGCGACTGCGTCGGCTTGAGCCCGGTCACCGTGGTGTTCTCGGTGATGACCGGCGGCACCCTGTTCGGTTTTCTCGGCATGCTGCTGGCGCTGCCGGTGGCGGCGGTCGCAAACGTGCTGATCCGCCACATGCATGGCCAGTACGCGACGAGTCGTTTCTATCTCGGCGACGAATCGAACGCCCCGAAGATCGAGATCGCAACCGCTCACCACAATCGCGAAGCGGATGCCGCGGAGCCGACGGATCCCGCGTGAACGAGCGTTCGCTTTCCGTGCCCGCGGCGCAGTTGCCGCTGGCGCTGCGCTTCCCGCCCGACCAGCGTTTCGAGGCCTTCGTCGCCGCACCGGAAGGCGCGATCGCGCAACTGCACGCGCTGGCGTGCGGCGCGGCCGATGCCGGCGGCGCGGTCGCCGGCGTGGTCTCCGGTATTTTCATCGCCGGCCCCGCCGCCACCGGCAAAACCCATCTGCTGCTCGCCGCCTGCGCCGAGGCCGAAGCCGCCGGCCGGCGCACCGCTTACCTGCCGCTCGCCGCCGCTGCCGGCCGTCTGCGCGATGCGCTGGATGCGTTCGAGCATGCCGATGTCGTCGCGCTGGACGGTCTGGAGGCGGTCGCCGGCAGCCGCGAAGACGAAGTCGCGCTGTTCGATGCCTACAACCGCGCCAGCGACGCCGGCCGCAGCCTGCTGTACGCGGCGCGGGTCGCGCCCGATGCGCTGGAACTGGTGTTGCCCGATCTGCGGTCGCGGCTGTCGCAGTGCGCGCGCATTGCGCTTGAGCCGCTGGACGACAGCGCTCGCGCCGAGGTGTTGCGCCTGCGCGCGCAGCGGCGCGGTCTGCAGATCGACGAAGCGGCGATCGATTGGCTGCTCAAGCGCGTGGATCGCGATCTCGTCAGCCTGACCGCGATGCTCGACCGCCTCGACCGCGAGTCGCTGGCGGCGCAGCGACGGTTGACGGTGCCGTTTTTGCGGCAGTTGTTGAGTAACGACTGAGTTCAATAAACCATTGGCGCGGGTCCAGATTCAATTTTCAACTGTTTCCGCCGGCTTATACGGTTTGACAATGCAGTAGCTGCGGATGTAGTCCTTGCTGACATTTTTGCCATCCGAAACTTTCTGCAAAACCGTTTGAGAGAATGGCGAAATTTCCTCGATTCCCGAAACAGAATAAATAGTTTTTACTTGGCCATTCTCGATGGCATTCTTCGCCGCTTCGTCTGGTGCATGAGCAAGTAGTTCATAAACTTGCGGGTTGCCGACATCGGGAAAAATTAAGATTTCCCTGAGCTTGCCGCTATATGTGACTTCGTCAGTGTGGCTTGTATCTGATTCAGGGATTTTTGCAGCTACAAAATATACAACGACATCCTTTCCTTCGTTGTTGCGCGCTCTCTCGATACGCTTCCATGCGACATTGGAATAGAAAGTGACCGGTTCTAAGTTGCCGATTTTCTCGGAAAGGTGTTCCCAGTAGTTGCGGGTAAGGACTGCGATGTCTGCCATGAATGTTCCTCCAATACCCAGCCAAGAAAGGTCTGAATCATTAACAGCCGCCGGGGTGACGAGTTGTTCAGACCTTTGCCCGTATCACGTCGCAGCTTTGCCGCCCTTGGTCAGAAGCATCCGATCGATCTCCTCCAGCCGCTCCGGCGTACCCACATCGGTCCAGCGCCCGGTGTGATGACCGCCGGTCGCGCCGGCACGGCCCATCGTTGCGCGCAGCAGCGGCGCCAGCTTGAAACGCGGTGGGGTGTCGCGGGCGCCGGGCGCGCCGCCGATGATCCTGCGCCAGTCGTCGAACAGACTCGGCCGGTAGACGCCGATGCCCGAGAACGTGAGCCGTGTGCCGGCATCGCCGGTTTCGGCGAACTCCTCGGGATCGGGGGCGGTGCTGCGCAACCCGCCGTTGCCGAGCAGCACGAAATCGCCGCGCGGGTTGTGTTCCGGGTTGTCCACCATCACCAGATGCGCGTCGCCCGCCGGGTGCTGCGGCAGCAGCGCGAAGTCGTAGTCGGTCCAGATGTCGCCGTTGATGGCGATGAAGGGTTCTTCGCTGATGCGCTGGCTGCCCAGCAGCGGCAGCGCGTGCCACATGCCACCGCCGGTTTCCAGCGGGGTCGGGCCTTCTTGGGAATATTCGATATGCAGGCCGAATGCGCTGCCGTCGCCCAGCACGTCCGGGAAGCGCGCCGCCAGCCAACTGGTGTTGATCACCACGTCCTGGATGCCGATCGCGGCCAGCTTTTCCAGATGCCACACGATCAACGGCTTGCCGCCGACCGCGAGCAGCGGCTTCGGCGTAGTGTCGGTGAGCGGCCGCATGCGTTCGCCGAGGCCTGCGGCGAATATCAACGCTTTCATCTTGCTGGATCCCCCCAGGAACCTGTCGCGCACTGTGCCATGGACTGCGCTGCGCGGACTGTGCCGTTCGGCACGTGGCGGCGTCGGGGCGAGTCGAAGGCGTCAGGCGAACGCAGGCCTGACGTGGCGATCCAGCAGCTCGCCCAGCGGCGCCAGCTCCGGATACCTGGGCACCACGCCATCGAGATAGGCGAGGAAGCGCGGCGCGTCGGCCAGGTATTTCGGCTTGGCATCGCGATGATTCAGCCGCGCGAAGATGCCGATCACCTTCAGATGCCGATGCACGCCGATCCAGTCGGCGTCGCGGCGGAAGCGCGCGAGCGCCGCTAGCGGCAGTCCGGCGGCGAGCGCGCGGGCATGGTAGCGGTCCAGCCAGGCATCGATACGCGCCTGCGGCCAGCTCAGGAAGGCGTCCTTGAACAGGCAGATCGGATCATAGGCGATCGGTCCGAGCACGGCATCCTGGAAATCCAGCACCGCCGGGCCACCCACAGACGGCATGAGATTCCGCGGCATGAAATCGCGATGCACCAGCACCTGCGGCTGCGCCAGCGCGGCGTCGATCAGCCGCCGGTACACCAGTTCCAGCCGTTCCAGATCGCCGCAGTCCAGCGTCACGCCGAGATGACGGCCCAGGAACCATTCGTCGAACAGCCGCAGCTCGCGCGCCAGCAGCGCCTCGTCGTAGGCGGGGAAGTTTTCCGGCGGCGCCACCGCCTGCAGTTTCAGCAACTGGCCGATGGCGGCGTCGAACAGCGCGTCGGCGTTGTCGGCATCGATCGCATGCAGATATGTGTGATGACCCAGATCTTCCAGCAGCAGGAAACCGTGCTCGATATCCTCGGCCAGCACGTCCGGCACGCGCACGTCGCCGGTCTTCAGCAGGGTGCGGATCTCCAGCCACGGCAGCACCGCTTCCTTGTCCGGCGGCGAGTCCATGACGATCACGCTTTTCGACGCATGCGGCCCGGCGGTGGGATGGCCGCGCCAGTAACTGCGGAAACCCGCGTCCATCGAGGCGCGCTGGACGTCGAGCGCCGCATCGCCGGTGGCGGCGCGCGCCCAGGCGGTGCGGGCGGCGGCGCGGGGGTCCGACGCGTGGGCGTCTTCGGGCGAAACGGAAACCGGGGTCTGCGAGGTCATGCGCGGTTCGGAGGCGGCAAAGACGACAGGGTAAACTGCCCGGCATCGTTTCGGGAGCGGGCCCCATGATTGAAGTGTCGCCGGATGTTCCGCCCCATGTACCGCCCGATGTGCCGCCGGACGTGCAGCCGGACGTGCAGCCGGTCCTGTTGTCCGGGGGCTCCGGAACCCGGCTCTGGCCGCTGTCGCGCGAGGCTTACCCCAAGCAGTTCCTGCCGCTGGTCGGCGACGACACCATGCTTCAGGCCACCTGGCGCCGGGTGGCGGCGCTGTGCCTGCGCGCCCCGCTGGTGGTGGCGAACGAGGAGCACCGCTTCCTGGTCGCCGAGCAACTCCGGGTGATCGGTGCGCCGACGCCGCGGATCGTGCTGGAGCCGGTGGGCCGCAACACCGCCCCGGCCATCGCCGCCGCGGCGCTGATCGCCCGGCTCGATGGCGGCGACCCGCTGCTGCTGGTGCTGCCCTCCGACCATGTGGTCCGCGACGATGCCGCCTTCCGCGCCGCAGTCATCGCCGCCGCGCCGGCCGCCGACACCGGCGCGCTGGTGACGTTCGGGATCGTGCCTCAGGCGCCGGAAACGGGTTTCGGGTACATCCAGGCGGATGCGGGCGAGGGCGTACGCAAAGTGCTGCGTTTCGTCGAGAAACCCGATGCCGCTACCGCGCAGACTTATCTCGACGACGGCGGCTATTACTGGAACAGCGGCATGTTCCTGTTCCGCGCCTCGCGCTATCTGGAGGAACTCGGCAAATACCGCCCCGACATCCTCGCCGCCGCGCGCGCCGCCTGCGCGCATCTGGACCGCGACGGTCAGCTGCACGACATCGAATTTCTGCGCCTCGATCGCGAAGCCTTTGCCGCGTCGCCGTCCGAATCCATCGACTACGCGGTGATGGAGAAGACCAACGCCGCGATGGTGCTGCCGGTCGACATCGGCTGGAACGACGTCGGTTCGTGGTCGGCGCTGTGGGAAGTCAGCGAGCAGGACGCCGACGGCAACGCCCATCACGGCGACGTGATCGCGGTCGACACCCGCAACAGTTACGCCTACGCGCGTCGCCTCGTCGCACTGGTCGGCGTGGACGATCTGATCGTGGTCGAAACCGACGACGCCATCCTGGTCGCCGCGAAGGACAAGGTGCAGCAGGTCAAAGAGGTGGTCGCGCGACTGAAGGCGGAACAGCGCAGCCAGGCCGCGCTGCATCGCGAAGTGAACCGCCCCTGGGGCAGCTACGACTCCGTGGACGTGGGCGACGGCTTCCAGGTCAAACGCATCAAGGTCAAACCCGGCGCCACGCTGTCGCTGCAATCGCACGAACGCCGCGCCGAGCACTGGATCGTCGTCCGCGGCACCGCGCGCGTCACCCGCAACAACGATGTGTTCGAGCTGTTCGCGAACCAGTCCACGTATATTCCCATCGGCGCCAAACACCGCCTCGAAAACCCGGGTTCCGACATGCTGGAGCTGATCGAAGTGCAGTCCGGGGATTATCTGGGGGAGGACGATATCGTGCGGTATGAGGACGTGTATGGGCGGGGGTGATGCGTCGCAGCTTCCGCGCCGCGCTCAGAAGCGATTGCTGTCATCGGCTCATTCCGCCCATAACGTTCGATTGGTCGACGCCGGGGCCTTGCGCTGCGGTTGAACGGATGCGAATGCGTTCGTCTATCCATCCACGAAAAGAATCTTCATGGCGTTCAACGAAAACGCAATCACGGAACGTGCGTCTGGCGACCGGGAGAGTGGTCGATATCGGCGTTCTGCCGATTGTGATGATGCCTTGGTGCGTCTATCCCGCGCCCCACGGCGCAGCATGTGGCCTCGATCGATCTGTTTTTGCGTAGATCATTTTTGTTGACCACCACGACTGAAAGGATTTCATGAACGTCATCGTTTTTTGCAACCGTACCGTCACTCCCGATTTCGGGACGAAGTTCCTTGGCCACGTAGGCTGGGGTTTCCAACTCGCCAACGGCCACTTCCTGTACGGCTCGAAGGAAGCCTCGCCGATGGAGTTCGCCACTCAGATCCCGAACATCCCCGGCGTGATCCATCAGGGCAACCCGAACGGCGTGTTCGTGAAGGAAGCCGGGTTCGATGCCATGATCCGCGACATCAAGGCCGGCGGCCAGGCGAATGGCCCGCGCTTTCTCTATCACGAGTACAAACTGTTGACTGCGCCGAAGCCGCACCCGGACCGCGCAGCGAAGATGGCCGTCGAAAGCAAGGGCTGGGGCTATGGTCTGGCCGGCAACAATTGCATGGACGATGTCTACAAGATCATCACTTGTTACGCCGATGGCGACGAGAACTTCCTGCCGTGGCCGATCACCCACCCGTTCCCGAATCATTTCTTCCATGACATTCCGGGGCCGGCGCAGGCCTTGAATCCGTTCTGATCGCGGCCCTACGGTGGATGGAAGGTTGATGGGTTTGGCGCTGTTCGACTTCGACGGCACCATCACCATCCGCGAGATGCTGCCTGCGTTCGTGTATTCCGCTGTTCCGCCGCAGCGCCTGCGAATCGGCAAACTGCGGCTCGCTCCGTGGATCGCGGGTTACAAGTTCGGCTGGGTGTCGGGCACTTCGATCCGCGAGAAGATCGCGCATGCCGGTTTCCGCGGCATGCGCGAAGCGGATTACCTTGCGGCGGGCGAGCGCTTCGCGCGTGATGCCTTGCCGCTGGCGTTGCGACCCGAAGCGATGACGCGCTAAGGCCCGCGGCGACACGCTCGTCGCCGTTTCCGGCGGATTCGATGTCTATCTCTTCCACTGGTACCGTACGCACTGGCTCGAGTGGATTTGCTCGCGGCCGGAAGTGGCGGATGGCGGACTTGCCGGCCGCTATGACGGCGCGCAATGCGTGGGCGACGAGAAGCCGCGTCGCGTCCGCGAGCCGTACGCGCTCGTCGCTTGCGATGCGATTCACGCCTGTCGCGGCGAACGTCGCGCCACGCCGCGCTGTCGCGCGGCGCGGCGAAATCCCCCCGCCGTCAGCTTCGCTGCCGTCGACCCCCTTTTTCAAAGGGGGTTAATGCAGAAGCGTCGAGTGGTACAAAGGCGTCGGGTGATACACAGGCGCCGAGTGATACAGAGGTGTCGAGTGGTACAGAAACGCCGGGTTCTGTATCGAAGTCGACTGATTTTCTGCCTGCGGAAAGAAGAATGAATTTTTCACAGATCAGTGGAATCATTCCTTGGCCGATGAGTGAAATCATTCCTCCACCGTGCAATGGAATCATTCGATCAGCGCCCAGTGCAATCATTCCGTTACCGCTCGTGGAATCATTCCACGGCTCGGAGGAACCATTCCACCACCGCTCAGCGGAACCGATCCGTGCGTCGATCCCTCTCGAAACCCAAGCTTTTCTGGCTTTTCAACACGCCGTTTCCCCAATATTCAAACATGCTTTTCCCCCCTTTGAAAAAGGGGGGGCAGGGGGGATTTGCTCTTGCTCTAGAAACCCAACGGCGATATCCCGGAAGATTTCGCGCTGCTGGCGATAGCCGATCACCGCTGGTATCGCGGCGAGCCGATGGCGTGATCGGTGCGGTGTCCTATCGCGCGATTTCTGTCGCCGAAGCTATGCCCCGCCGTGTCACCACGTGGCCGCAGGCGCAGCCGGCGACGCCACCCGGCGCGGTATGCCCTCATCGTCGAGCAGACGTTCGATCCGCGCGAACACTTCCGGACGCGAGAAGGGTTTCTTCATGAAATCGTCGGCGCCGATGCGCTGCACGTAGAACTGCTCGGTCGCCAGCGCGTTGCCGCTGATCATGATGATCGGCACCTGTTTTGTGCCGGGCTCGCGGCGCAGCGCGCGCAGGGCGGCGAAACCGTCCATGCCCGGCAGCACGATGTCGAGGAAGATCAGGTCCGGCACCAGATCGCGCGCCAGTTCCAGCGCCTCCTCGGCGGTATATGCCTCGAAAGTCTGCAATCCATTCTGCTGCAGCATCTTGCGCAGCA
>JBKJTC010000186.1:0-8110 GCA_046590925.1 Lysobacteraceae bacterium
CCTGGCTGACCGATGTGCTCACTCGACTGCCGACGACCCTGGACAAGGACATCGCCGCGTTGCTGCCGCATCGCTGGAGACCAGAAGCGTCAATGTGAGGTGGGCGGACGGTTACACGCAATCCAGATCTGTAGCGTATGTTTGAAGCTCAAGTATCGCGGCGATACGTGTGCGCCCTGTGCTGCCTGCGCCATCATCCGTCGGATCAGCTCGTAGGGCGTGTCTCGCACCCGCCGATTGAACGAAGCGACGCACCGTGCCAAACAACGAGCGATCTGCCACGGGATCGCGTGCAGACATGTTCCGTCCGCGGCGGAGAAAAAAGCGGCGGGTGCGAGACCCGCCCTACGACACGGCGGTCGCTATCATCGGCGCATGGCCAAGCTTCTGCTCAATCTGCGCAATGTGCCCGATGATGAGGCGGACGATGTGCGTGCGTTGCTCGATGAGCACGACATCGCGTATTACGAGACCTCGCCGGGGTTCTGGAATATCTCGCTGGGCGGCATCTGGGTGCGCGAAGATGCGGCCTTCGCGGAGGCCAAGCGGCTGATGGGCGAGTATCAGGTGCAGCGCGGTGCGCGCGTGCGGGCTGAGAACGAGGCCGCCCGGCGGGACGGTACCGCCGGCACGTTCTGGACGGTGCTGCGCAATGAGCCGCTGCGCGTGTTGGTGGCGGTGCTGGGGATCCTGTTTGCGATCGCGCTGGTGGTGCTGCCGGCGTTGGTGCTGATGCGACGAGTCTGATCGGCGGGTCTTGCATCCGGCGATCGGATGAAGCAACGGCTTTGCTTCGGTGACTTATTGGATCGGCGTGAAAAGCGGCGGGCTTGAGCCCGCCCTACGAGTCGACCGTGGTTTACGCCGATGTTGACCCGCACCAATGCGTTGGTTAGCTTGCGGCATGGCCCAGGCAGACGGCATGAACATCAATCGGATCAGGAGAGCGCGTTCATTGGCGGCCTCATGCTCGGTCGCAATGATTTTCGTCGCGAGTGGCTGCGCTTCCGCGCAGGCCGGTGCCGGCCGGGAGGCGATGCCCGCGGAACTGGTAGGCGTCTGGGACATCGCGGCGTCCGGCTGCACCGGGCAGGGCAACCCCGACAGCGACACCCGGTTGGTGATCACGCCGACGGGCATCGACAACTACGAACAGACGTTCAAGCCGATCAATGCATCCAGCGTGTCGAAGTCGCCACGTGCCTGGAACATCCGCTCGACGCTGAGGTTTGACGGTGAGTCGAGTGACTACCGGGCGCTGTACGCGCTGGACGGCGGCGGCCGCCTGACCATCGTCGATGAACATCGCACGGAAACGTATTCGCGCTGCAAGTGATTTATCAGGTAAAACCGCCAAGGCGGGTGGGCTTATACTTTGGATTGAACAGACATTGAGGATTTTCTCGTGCTTTGGAAGACAAGAACGTTGTGGAGAGCGCTGGCGCTGTTCATTGTGTCGGCATCGTTTGCCGCCCCTGCGCTTTGCAAGGATCCGAAGGTCAATTTCCCCAGCCAGCTTCAGGGAGTATGGGAACTGGGGTTCGAGCCATGCAGACTGCCGGGAAATTTGGACAGCGATGGCCGGATAGAGATCAAGGCCGATGTGCTGGAGGCTTACGAAGATCATAGCGTCCCGGTCAGGATCGTGAGGGTATCAAGTTCTCCCTTGGCGTGGAGAATCACCTACCTGCTGCATATCGATGAGTCCACGGAAAAGAACAGTGCGATCTATGCTCTGAACGGATCGCATACTTTGACCATTGTCGATAAAAGCAAGCCTTCCATTTACAGCAAATGCACTTAGCCGCGAGTGTTTTTGAAGTCGCTTCATAACAAGGTCGTTAGGTAGGCTGATTCAGCTTGGAGGATTACAAGGATGGCGGGCATCAACGATGTGCATGGGCAGGACGTGGTTGAAGAGCTTCCCCACTACCGGGTCATTCAAAAGGATGTCGCAAGAAATACTGCTGTCACTGATTTTGAAAGTCTAGTCACCCATCATCCCGCTGATAACAGCTCGGCACGTACAATTGATGGCGTTGTCATCCGCGGTGAGGAAGGACGGCGTCATGCCGTGATAGGCGGAGAAATACAGGAAATTGAAGTCCAGACCCGTGGGAATACGTATGGTCTCAAGCCTGACCAGGTGTTGATCAAGAAAGATTTCATGTTGGAGGATGCTCGGATAGCGCCTTTCGGGCGTGGTGTTCGGGATGTCGATTTGCCGTCCCCGGTCGCGGGTTACGTCGGTGCGCGCAGGGATGCGGAGGGTCTGGTCGACATCTATGATCGTGAAGGTGGTGATGTGATCGCCCGCGTGCGTCACATGAGCGACATTCGAGTGAATGTCGGCGACACCATCGAGTACGGGCAAGCGCTCGGTACTCAAAGCGACGTCAGAAGCGGTGCGAAGCATGCTCATGTCGAAATGGACACACGCTATTACCAGCAATATGAAAACTACATCGCCGATCTCACCAGCGGGCGTCTTTCGATCGACGAATCCCGGCGGACACAGGGCATCCAGCCATTACCAATTGTCGACGATGGCGTGGTCAGGTTGGGTGAGTCCAGCGATCGTGTCCGCGACCTGCAGCGGGTACTGGTTGAAGAAAACTATCGTGGACGCGATGGGCAACCAGTGGCGCAGGATGGCGTCTATCGCTTGTCGATGCAGCCGGCGGTGCTGAATTTCCAGCGCGATCACGGCATTCCGCAGACTGGCGATATCGACGGAGCGACGCTGCAGTTGGCGCCGCCGTTGCCGCGCCGCGAACTGGATCGCCCGGATCACAACGATCTGCGCAATGGTCCTGGCGTGCCCGCCATGCCGGGGCAGTACGGCGCACCCCCACATGATCATGCAGGGCGCGGCGACCAGGCGCAGGTGGAGCAGGGTGCGCTTGCTTTGGAACGCCTGAGTCCCCAGGAACGCGATGTTCATGCCCGCGCTTTCGCAGCGGCACATGAGCGAGGTGGATTCAGCGAAGAACAGAGCAGGAACATCGCGGCGGCAGGCCTGCTTGCGTACAAAGAGAATCGCAGCGTGCATGAGGCGCAGGATGTGGGCATTTATGGTGATCGCCTGCGCATCAGCAGTTTTCCGCACGGACGCGAGCGCGAGCCGAACTTCAATGCCGATGTGAATTTGGGGGAAGCGGCACAGAAGCCGATGCAGCAAAGTTTCCAGCAGATGGAGACATTGGGTCTTCAGCAGGCTGTCGCGAAGCAGCAAACCGTTGACCCGCTTCAGCAGCAGGCTGCAGGTGGCCCGAGTATTGGTGTGAGGGTGACATGACCCGTATGAAAAGAGGGGGCATTCGTAGGGAAACGTCCACTCCCATGCAAGGTGTGTGAGCCCGTCCCGAGTCGAAGCGATTGCTATTATCTTTGCATGGCCAAGCTTCTGCTCAATCTGCGCAATGTTCTCGACGACGAGGCGGATGATGTGCGTGCGTTGCTGGACGACCACGACATCGCGTACTACGAGACCTCGCCGGGGTTCTGGAATATCTCGCTGGGCGGCATCTGGGTGCGCGAAGATGCGGCCTTCGCGGAGGCCAAACGCCTGATGGGCGAGTATCAGGCGCAGCGCGGTGCGCGCGTGCGGGCCGAGAACGAGGCGGCACGGCGGGACGGCACCGCCGGCACCTTCTGGACGGTGCTGCGCAATGAGCCGATGCGGGTGTTGGTGGCGGTGCTGGGGATCCTGTTCGCGATCGCGCTGGTGGTGCTGCCGGCGTTGGTGCTGGTGCGATGAATCCGTAAGGCGGGACTTGCACCCAATGCCAGTCAGTCAAGGCTGACTGACATTTTTTGTATTCGCGGGATTCTGTTGTTGTAGAGCGGCCTTCAGGCCGCTGATCGTTCGCGGCAAAAGCCTCAGCGGCCTGAAGGCCGCTCTACGGACGGCAGATATGGCTTAACTCACACGCCCTACGGCTCGAAGGCCGGGACGATGTGCAGGACGCCGAACATCCTGCACATCGCGTTGCGATGGCCCGATGCGGATTACTCGGTGTAGAGCTCGCTGCTCGACAATCTGATGCTGGTCGATGTGCTGCCGCCTGCGAATACGGCCTTGCCGTTGCCGGCAAGACCGGCGCCGAGCAGATTACGGCCCTGGGCCAGATTACCGGCGATGGACCAGGTGTTGGTGGCCGGGTCGTAGAGCTGGGTCGTGGTGGTGGCAGGAAAGCCGCCGGCGATCAGCACCTTGCCGCTGGGCATTGCGACCGCCGCATGCTGCTGGCGCGCCGACGTCAGCGCGCCGGCGCTGCTCCAGCTGTTGGTCGCGGCCGAGTAGCGCTCGGTGCTTCCGGTCGGTCCGTTGTCGCCCAGGCCGCCCACCACCAGCACGTCGCCGTTGGCGAGTGCGGTCGATGTATGGAACATGCGGACGTCCGCGAGATTGCCTGCCGGACTCCAGGTGTTGGTGGCCGGGTCGTACACCTCGGCGCCGGGCACCTTGATCATGCCCACGCCTTCGCCACCGCTGACCAGCACTTTGCCGTTGCTGAGCAGCGTCGCCGTGTGATCGCGACGTGCGGTATTGAGGGGCGCGACCAGCGTCCATGTGTTCGTGGCCGGGTCGTAACGCTCGACGGTGGCCTGCGGCGTGCCGTTGGTGATCACGCCGCCGACCGCCAGCACGTGACCGTTCTGCAGGGTCGTCAGCGTGAGCCCATAGCGCTTCTGGGGCAGCGGCGACGCGATGGTCCATGTATTGCTGGCGGGGGCATAGATCTCGGCGATCGACTGGATGCCGGAACTGCCCAGCCCGCCTGCGATCAGCACGTTGCCGTTCTGCAACAGCGCGATGCCCGGCAGATAGTGTGGCGCGATGCTGTAGCTGCTCTGGGTCCACGCGTTGGTGGTCGGGTTGTACAGATCCGCGGTGTAGTAGGCGAACGCCGAGCGTTTCGCATCGACGCCGCCGACCAGCATCACCCGGCCGTCGGCCAGCGTCACCGAACCGGCACCGGCGCGGGTATTGGTCATGGCGGGGCCGGTGGTCCAGCCTGCGGCACCGGCCAGTCCGGCGACGGTGAGCGAGGCCATCAGTGCGGCTGCGACGAGCAGCCTTCGAGGAGCGACGGAATGGAAAGCAGAATCGCGGCCATGGTGCGTCGTTGTCATTGTGGTTGGCGTCCTGAACGTTGGAGGAGGGTGATACGCGCTGTGCAGCGGCCCGATGGCGAGTTCGGCGTCGTCGAGTTGCATGCAGGGAGTGGGATTGCAGGTCGCCCGGGTTGGCAGCGGCACAGCTTGGGCACGGTGAAGCGCCGACCGCCATCATCGTTCGATGGGGTATCGCGGATTGAGACTGTGGGTGTTGCCGTGGATGCCGCTCGTCATTGCAGGCAGGTCGGATTGGTGTGCAGAAGCCTCAGCGTGCGTGCGATGACGCTGTGTTCGACGGGTTGGATCGGCGCGAAAAGACGGCGGGTGCCAGACACGCCCGACGGCTTTCCCGTTCGATTTCCGGTGGCGGCCTACGGCCTTGCGCGGACGCTCTGTTGCCCATTCCATTCCCCATTCGAAGTCGCGAAAATGGCGCTGGGTATTCACTCACAGGGGTCAATCCGATGACGATCCGCATGGCGTTCGCGCGCCTTTCCTTTCTGCTCGCGCTGGCGAGCGCTCCGCTGCTGGCGGCGGCCGGCAATCCGAAAGCCACGATGGTGGCGCCATCGTTCGACGGCCCGACGCAGATCGGGTTCTCGACCGACCAGGTTTCCAAATGGACCGATCTGCCGCTGGGCACGTATCGCGTGCCCAGCAGCGACGTGATCATCTCCGGTCACCAGAAGGGCGGCGCCGCGCCGATGCTGCTGTTCGGTCTGATCGGTGTGGCGGTGCAGAGCGGAATCAACTCGAGTCAGGGCAAGGAGGCCATGGCTTCGGCGGAGCAGGCGCTGACCTTCTCCATCGACGAGGAAGCCAAGGCGAAGCTTGCCGCGGCGCTGGCGGATCCGGCCTACGCGGGCAAGTTCACCGTCGATGCGACGCCGGACCGCAGGTTCGACGTGACGGGTGCGGTGGTGATGAGTTTCGCCAATGAGCTGGAAGCGCTGCCTTACGTCACGCTGCGCGTGAAGTTGATGGGCAAGGGCGGCAAGTCGAAGCTGTGGACCACGCGCTATATCGCCTCAAGCGGCGCGCGCCGCCCGATCCTCGGTGCGGGCAGCTGGACCGAGAACGGCGGCGAGGCGCTGCGGCCGCAGGTGAGCACGTTGCTCGATCTCGCCATCCAGACGATGTTGAAGGACATCGCCACGCCGTACCCGCGCGAGGAGGCGTCGCTCACGAACGTCCACGGCTTCTTCGTGCACGTCAACAAGCCGCTGCAGGTGGTGGGTTACAAGCTGTCCGAGGAAGAGGGACGCATGCTGTTCCTGCCCAAGCTGGGCACCAGCATCGTGTTCGCGGGCGTGAACGTGCTTGACACCGCTTCGGTGTGGCAGCAGCCGGCCGGCAAGAAGGACCGGCCGCTGAAATTGCTCAAGCCCGACGACCCGACGCTGGCGGGGATCGCGCCGAAGGCTGTCGCCCCGGTCGCTGGCGCAGCGGAGAGTGCTGTCGTCGAAGCGTTTGCATTGCCGGAATCAGCGGAGGCCGAGGTGCTGGAGGCGGAAGCGCCTGAAGAGGCAGCGGCGGAAGAAGCGACGCCGCAAGAGGCGACGCCGCCGGAGCGGACGCCGAACGCCGCGTGAGGTTTACCCGGGCGCGGGTTGCGCCTGCGCCCGGGCGCTTGCCCGGCGGTGCTGTCGGGTTCGTCGATGCCGTTCATGGCGTCGCGCGCCGCCTTCGGAGGCTCGCGTACCAGGCTGTTTTCTTCGCGGGCGAGGCTTGTCGCTTCGTCGATGGTGCCCCGAGGGCCGCGCTCGCCGCCCTCGGAGGTGCATGCGTGAGGCTTTCATCTCCGCTCGCGGCGCTTTCCGGGGCAATGCCGGGGCTCGAGGGGGCAAGGCTGCCGCTTTCCACCCGCAGGTGAGGTGCTCCGGGCACCAGCGTTGCTGCTTGTTTGGTCGGGGTGAAGCGAAACAACTTGTGCCGCATGCGACGTCGCGACGGCCGTTACTGGTCCAGTGCGTGGTGGATCAACAGCACGCATTGCGACGCGAACAGCATGGTCGGCCCCAGCGTGATTTTTTTCGCGCCCATGCGTTCGAGGCCGGGGATGGTCTTTTTCGGCATCGGGATATGGTCGGTGAGCAGGAAGCAGGGATTGTCTGCAAAGGTCTGCTCGCGGATGGGCGTGCCTTTGCGGTCCATGAGGAACAACTGGTGGTCTTCGGCCAGTCCCTGCACCAGTTTTTCGAAGCTCAGCGTGCGCACGTCGACGCCCGATTCCACCGGGCGGGTTTCTTCCTTGCCCATGCCCCGCGATGCGTCCAGCGCCTTGGCGACCTTGCCCAGCAATGCGCGTTCATCGAAGCCGCCGATCTCATGCATGGCGTTGATGTCGAAGCGTATCGTGCGCGAGAAATCCCGGGTGCTTTCCAGCACCAGGTAGACAACAACATCGGGGCGATGCGACTGGGCGACGAAGATCGCGTTCATCAGCGTATGCGCCAGGATCTCGGTATGGGGCTCTTTGCCAACACTCGCCAACAGTGTGGGGCTGTCCGTGGGTGCCGCCCGCGCTCTCAGTACGAAGGTTCGCATGGGTATCCTGGCCGACTCGCCTACTGGCTTGTTGCCGGGAGCGTAATCCATCAAGACGAAAGCGGTAAATGAACCTGGGCCTTTTTTCAGCGCGTGCGCATCGGGACGCCGGTTAGGCCCAAGGCGATGTTTGGTACTCTGGTTCCTGTCTTCTGGAGTGCCAGATGCAGTCCTCGGCCACAGGCCCGTTTCATGGATGGCAGACTGAGTTTCGCTACGCGACGCTGTGCGCGACGTTGGTCCTGTTGACCCTGTTTGTCGCCATTCGCGTGGAAGGACCCGCCAATGCGGTTTCTGCCATGCGCCTGGGCGGCGCCATTGTCCTGGGCGCGCTGCTCCATCGCCGCGGACGCGCCTGGGCCCTCTATCTTGCTTTCGCTGCGATCGCGGTCTATCTGGGCAACGTGCTGGCCGGCCGCCCTGGTGCGTTCGCCGCAGG
>JBKJTC010000066.1:0-9060 GCA_046590925.1 Lysobacteraceae bacterium
CTGCCGAACGTCGGCAAATCGACTCTCTTCAACGCCTTGACCAAGGCGGGCATCGCTGCGGCCAACTTCCCGTTCTGCACGATCGAGCCCAACGTCGGCATCGTGCCGGTGCCGGACCCGCGCCTCAACGCGCTGTCCGAGATCGTCAAACCGCAGAAGTGCATTCCGACCGCGGTCGAGTTCGTCGACATCGCCGGCCTGGTGGCCGGTGCAGCCAGCGGCGAGGGCCTGGGCAACAAGTTCCTGGCCCACATCCGCGAAGTGGACGCGATCACCCACGTGGTGCGCTGCTTCGAGAACCCCGATGTGATCCACGTCAACAACAAGGTCGACCCGATCGCCGATATCGAAACCATCGATACCGAGCTGGCGCTGGCCGATCTGGAATCGGTCGAGAAGGCATTGCAGCGCGCCGAGCGTTCGGCCAAGACCGGCGACAAGGACGCCAAGGTCCGCGCCGAGATCCTGGGCCGCGTCCGCGCCGGGCTGGATAGCGGCAAGCCGGCGCGCGCGCTGGGTCTGTCCGACGACGACAAGCTGGCGGTCCGCGACCTGTTCCTGCTCACGCTGAAGCCGGTGATGTACGTGGCCAACGTGCTGGAGGACGGCTTCGAGAACAATCCGCATCTGGACGCGGTGCGCGCCCGGGCGGTGGAAGAGGGCGCCGAAGTGGTGCCGGTGTCGGCCGCCATCGAGGAAGAGCTGAGCCAGCTCGAAGACGAGGACCGCGATACCTTCCTGACCGACCTCGGCCTGTCCGAGCCCGGCCTGAACCGGGTGATCCGCGCCGCCTACAAACTGCTGGGCCTGCAGACCTACTTCACCGCCGGGGTGAAGGAAGTGCGCGCCTGGACGGTGAAGGCCGGTTCCACCGCGCCGCAGGCCGCGGCGGTGATCCATACCGACTTCGAGAAAGGCTTCATCCGCGCCGAGACCATCGGCTACGACGACTACATCAAGTACCGCGGCGAATCCGGTGCCCGCGATGCCGGCCGCCTGCGCCTGGAAGGCAAGGAATACCGGGTGCAGGAAGGCGACGTGCTGCACTTCCGTTTCAACGTCTGATCGGGCAAGTCGCTCAGTCGATTGCAGCGCATGGCAGTAGACCGCTGGACAAGCCCGGAAGCCAAGTGGGCACGGGCTTTTTCAGTGTCCGGACCAAGCGCCGGAGCCGGCGCGCCGATCTGTTCGTTTGCTTTGCAGGGTCAGCAGGGCGACATCTGCAGCTTTTCACGGACCTCGCGCTCTTCGACCGGTTCCAGCAGCATGGGAACCCATTCCCCCAGTTGGTACCGCAACAACCCCGCCTCATCGAAGCGCCAGAGGTGCAGCCATCCGTTGTCCAGCAATTGCCGGACGGCCGCATGCTTGCCGATCACCGCGTCGATAGCCTGCTGCGGCGCATCGATCACCACGGTCAGGCGCAGCGGCTCGTGCACCCAGCGATCGCCGTCGTGCAGCGATTGATGGGACAGGCCAATGCGCAGATCGCCGCCATTGCCCTCGAACACGCCGATGTTCCCGCCTACGACGTTATGCAGCACTTTGTTGCCGCTGCCCAGGCGCAGGGGCGCGCAGGTCGAAGCGTGGTACTGCCAGTTGATCCAGTGCGTGACCAGCATCGGCGCCGTCATCAGCAGTTCCAGGACGCTGCCGTCGGCGTCCTGATGGGTGTCGTAGTCGTGCAGGAAGCTGCGTCCCCCCAAGGCCATGCCGCGACTCCGCTGGCGCGGTGCGATCAGGAATGCGGCGTTGCCCGCAAGGCCCCACTCGGGACGCGTCTGCGCCCCATCGTTGGCGCGACGGCGGAGTTGATTCAGCAGGTCGCGCTCGGGGGCCTGCGGGCTCAAGCCCAATAGCGGCGCGCGTTCGCGACGCACCTTGTCGCAGGCTTTGGCGAAGACGGCCTGCAAATGGTCCCACCGTGCGCGCGCTGAAGCGGGCAGCAGGTCGAGATCGAAGCCTTCGATTTCGTCGGTGGTGGTGTTGTGCAGGGCAGCTATAAATAAGGTTGTCTCGGGAATAGTGACCCCCTGAGCCTGCAGCCCGGCGCGCACCCCTGGTTCGTTGAGCAATTGAGCCAGGCTGCGGGCATTGACCTCGCCGGTTTGGCCACAGCACGCACCGCAGTCCAGCGCGGCAGCGTGGGCGTTATTGGCGGATTGGCTGCCATGCCCTACCAACAGCACCAAGGGCGCGAGGTGCCGCTCCAAGCCCATAGCGTGCAGCACGCCGCCCGCCAGCGCGACTTTGGCATCCAGATCCTGGCCGACGATCTGCGGTCTGCAGCTGTGGCGATAGCGGGCTGGCAAGCCTTCCAGATCGTCTCGCGCCCTGGCCTGCTTGCTGGGCAGCAACCATTGCCAGAGTTTGCCGATGTATCCGAATCCCGCCGCTTCGACGAACGAAAACGCAGCGCTGGGCCAGCGGCTGGCGGCACGCCACTGGTCCGACAGTGCGAAGCGATCCAGACGGGACCTGCTGGCTGCGGCCTGAAGTGCGGCATCGGACTGATCGCCGGTCGTGCCCGCAGACAGCATGCAGTCGGTCACCTCCATGGCGGGCGCAAGCAAGCCGGGCAGTTGTGGTCGCCTGGCCTGTGTGGCCAATGGTGTGTAGGCCACTGGCAAGCCGAAGAAGCCGGCAAATCCCAATGTCTGTACAGCAGGCGATACGGTTTCCAGCGCACGGCGCAGTGGCTCGCTGCGTACATCGATGCAAAAGGCCGCTTGGACTTCAATCGCTTGCGACGCTGCGTCGTAGCGGTCTGCCGCAAGGAGCCTCTGCGCCAAAGGGCGCTGATATCCGACCTCCAGCGCCACTTGCCAGACCTCGTCGACCAACAGCGCCCGCTCGGCCTCTTCCAACAGTGTCGGGGCATTGCTCCATGCGTCCTGCAAAGCCGCGAACGCCTGCGTAGCGGCGGCATCATCCTTGCATTCCAGCAAAACGGCCCCCCAGGCCAATCGGATGGCCAGCAGCTCTCGCAGATGACCGTCCTCACGGCCCTCCAAGCGGGCTTGCCAACCCGCATAAGCACACCAGGAGGCCCAGCCGTTGACGGTGAGCAGCACCGATTCCAGGTAATCCGCCCATACCGTCCGGGGCAGCCCCAAGCGCTGTATCACCCAGCGTTCTGCCTCCTGTCGTGTGGAGGGCAGCGCATCCAGTGCCCGGCCCAGATGGGGAAGCCCCATCAACAGGCCGATGCCATGGTCGTGTTGCAGCGTCTCGCGCCAGAAGGCATACAAGCCCTGCGAACGCTCTGGCTGCCAATCGGCCTGATGTCCATCGAAATACGCGGCACAGGTCTGGCTTACCTGGTGGGTGATGGCCTGGCGCCATGACAGTCGGGTATTGCGCTTGAGATCGTTGTCCAGCACGTCAATCAGCAGTGGCAGCTGCCGTACGGGCAGTGGGCTGCCCAGTGCTTCCAGACATTGCATGTACGTCAATTGGGCAGACCGCACTTCGGGCACTTGATGCAAGGCATGGTCCAGGTCCATGGGGCTGATTCGACCCTCCTGCCAAGCCCGCAGCTGGTGACGGCGCGGCGGGAAGACCTGAATGTCGCCCAGCACCGCCATGCGAGCGGCTACCCGCCGCACCGGAATACCGATGCGTGACCAATGCGGGTTCACAGCGATAGCGCGATCCAAGGGCCAGGCGGGCGCAATGGCCAGGCAGGCTTGATGGCAGGCAGCCTCAATCTGGTCGTTTAGCTCCATATCGGGGATGAGGGCGCCTTTACTTCCGGGCGAGCCCTCATGGCCGGATTCTGCGCAACCGTTCAATGTCTCAGTCATGGCGTTTCCTTGCTGTCGGTTCATCACGGGACATTAGCCATGGGTGATGCGGGGCGGCTTGCCCCAGAATTCTTGAAATCATCGGGGGCCCAGCGGGCAGGCCAGACGCGCAGGGCCAGCGCTGTGTAGGCCTCGTCCACATAAAAGCCCGCATAGCTCCAGCGCCGCCAAGTTCGCAGTGTCTGCGGCCACATTTGCAGGGCCATCAAGCACACATACAGCCCGGCCATGCCCAACATCGCTACAAGCCCCAGCGCGTCATGGGGCACGTCTTGAATGCCGAGCGGCAAAGCATGAGCAAGCAAAGCAGCGCCTGTTAGACCGGCCACCATCAGCAAGCCGGTCACTGCGTGCAAACCAAACGCGCGCAGGTCGGTACGCTCAGCAGGCAACCACAACAGTGGTGCCCAAGCTAAACCCAGAACAGCGCTCCACCACCAGGGCCAGGCCGTCTGGCCGGATACAGACTGAACCAGCAGCACCGTGGCGATGGCTACGGCTGGGGCAACAGCCAGACTAAGTGCTAGGAGTGACGCCGGGCCGTGCATCGTCTGCTGGCGGGTCTGCCGCACGATCGTCGAAGCTGAAAGAAACGCATGCGCCTTGTAGAGCGAATGTCCGATGAGATGCAGGGCTGCGAGGGTATACAGGCCCAGCCCGCATTCGAGCATCATGAATCCCATCTGGGCCACCGTGGACCAGGCCAGCCTCACCTTGATGCTGATGCGGGTCAGCATCACCATGCCAGCCAGCACTGCGGTGCCCAACCCCAAAGCGACCAGCAGCGACCGCGCCGGCATCGCCTGCTCCAGCAAGGGCGCAAAGCGGATCAGCACATATCCACCAAGATTGACCACGCCGGCATGCAGCAGCGCGGAGACAGGCGTTGGCGCTTCCATGACTTGGGTTAGCCAGCCATGGACAGGCAACAGCGCTGTGCGAAGGATCGCGGCCAGCACCAGCGCCACGGCGCTGATCTGCAAGGACGTGGACATGCCCTCCCGGCCGAGATGCGTCCACAGGTCTGAAAAGGAACCGCTCCCCACCTCGACCCATGCCAGGGCGGCAGCGCCGATCAACAGCGCATCGGCAGCCCGGTCCGCGATCCGCTTCTTGTGTGCCGCTAGCCGGGCAAAGGCGCGGTCAGGGTAGAAGCACAGCAGATGCTGCAACGCCACTCCCACCAGCGCCCAGGCCATGATCAAGACCACCCAGTGATCCGCCAGCAGTAGTATGTGGACCGCCGCCAGCACGCCCGCCAATGCTGCGACATAGCGCCTTTGACCCGCCTCCCCCTGCAGGTATCGCGCTGAAAACCCCGCGATGACAGTGCCCAGCAATTGCACCAGCAGTGCCAAGCCCAAACCCAGTGGCGATGCCTGCAGAGCCGCCGAAGGCAGATGCAAGTCGCTTGGCCCTACCAAGGCCGTAAACCCTGTCCCAAGCACAGCGACACCGGACAGGGTGATAAAGCCACGCCACAGCCCTGCGACGGAAACGCTGCGAAGCTGCGGCAGCAGCGCCGCCACCAACATCAAGGCCGCAGGGGCCATCGCGCTGGCTGAGAGTAGACCGCCGGAGATATCCATCACAAAGCCCAATTCAAAGATCGGAGCGGATCATGCTTGTCGACATTCATTCTGTAAATTACATTGAAAATAACCAATCAATCTGTAAAAAAGAATAATGAAGCTTGAGCAGCTCAATTTCCATCATCTGTTTTATTTCTGGCGCGTCGCTAAATTGGGTCACCTGACCCGGGCAGCGAAAGAACTGCACACCTCGCAATCGGCGGTTTCCACTCAGATTCGTCACTTGGAAGACCGCATTGGCGAAAAACTGTTCGCCCGCGAGGGCCGCCGCCTGGTGCTGACAGACACCGGACAGTTGGTGCTGGCCTATGCGGAGAACATCTTTGGCTTGGGTCAAGAGATGCTTGGCCGGCTGCAGGGGCGCACGGCAGGGATCACGAGATTGCGTGTCGGTAGCGTGGCCACACTTTCACGCAACTATCAGGAAAACTGGATTCGCCCATTGCTGGCAGACCCGGGCGTAGTGCTCACCCTGGAGTCGGGTCTGCTGGAAGGGCTGATCACCCGCTTGCTTCAACACCGGCTTGACGTGGTGCTTGCCAACGAAACCGTGCCCGCAGATCCGGAGCGCCCCTTGCACTGCCGGTTCCTGGGCAGTCAGTCCATCTCGCTGGTCGGCCCTGCCGTTCGTTGGAAAGCGCAAAGCCTGCGCATACCCGAAGACCTTGATGGCGTCGACATCGTGCTTCCTGGTCCCCGGCATGCATTGCGCGCGCAGTTCGATGCGCTGTGCGCGTCCGCTGGCGTGGCTCCTCGTCTGCGTGCAGAGGTGGATGATATGGCCATGCTTCGCCTGATTGCCCGCGACAGCGGGTGGTTGACCGTGTTGCCGGAAGTGGTGGTCCAGGATGAACTGCGTGCAGGAACGCTGGTCGCAGTTGGCCACTGCACGGCGTTGCAGGAGCGTTTTTACGCCATTACTACGCCGCACAGACACCGCATTGAGGTGCTTGAGCACTTGATGGCCCGCTCGCCTGACGCTTCGGCGCCGCCGTTGCCTGCCGACGTCATTTCTGAAGACGGCGGCAAGTGAATCCACATCGCGCGAGGTTCCAGAAAGCGCAGCCGGGTGTTGGAATAGGCGATCATGAAGGGCGCCCACACTGGCAGGCTGCTGAAATACCGGTTGCGCAATAAAAAATTGGCTTTTTTCGTCGTCACCGGAAGATAGACGAACGAAGTATCAATGGGTTGGGTAGCGTTTTGAGCTTCCGATTCGAAATTTTCGGACCCATCAACCAGTATTTCAGCAGCCTGCCAAGGCTTCCAAGTCCACGACGGTTGCTCATATGCACGAACGCGGGGATGGTTGATGGACTCATGGGAAATGTGCATTACCGGATATGTTCGAATGATGTGTGCGGCGCACCTGCGCGCTGCCTGCCCTTGAGTTGAGGAGATCTCTCATGAATCGCCCTGCTGGCCGGCACTTGTCGCGCGCACTCGCGCTGATCGTGTCGCTGTTGCTGCTCGTGACTTTCGTTTCGTCGGCGACAGCCGCCGACTACCGCCATTTCATGATCGGCGACCGCGACGCACCGACGCCCGGCCCGGTCGGTTCGGGCCTGCTGCTGATGGGCGGCGGCGACCGCAATGTCGAGGTCATGCGCTGGTTCATGAAGAAGGCGGGCAACGGCCATCTGGTGGTGCTGCGCGCCTCGCAGGGCAACGAAATCGGCCAGGAGTTCTACAAGGACGTCGGCGGCATCCTGTCGGTCGAGACCTTCGTGTTCAAGAACCGCGCGCCTTCAACCGACCCGAAGATCCTGGCCAGCCTGGCCCGGGCCGACGCCATCTTCATCGCCGGCGGCGACCAGGCCCGCTACGTCCGCTACTGGAAGGGCACGCCGGTCGCGGAGGCGCTGGACGCCCACGTCCGCGCCGGCAAACCGCTCGGCGGCACCAGCGCCGGGCTGGCGATCCTTGGCGAGTACCTGTACGGCGCGATGGACGACGGCAGCCTGCGCAGCCCGGAGGCGCTGGCCGACCCGCTGGGCCCGGCCAACACCATCGAGGCCGATTTCCTGCATATCGAACGGCTGAAGGGCGTCGTCACCGACACGCATTTCAAGGAACGCGACCGCCTCGGCCGCCTGTTCGCCTTCCTCGCCAAAGCCGAAGCGATGACCGGCACGCCCATGGCCGGCACGCCGCGGCGCGGCCTGATCGGGCTGGGTGTGGACGAAAGCGCGGCGCTGGCGGTCGAGGCCGACGGCACCGGCCGGATCTACGCCACCGATCCAGGCGGCGTCGCATGGCTGGTGCGCGGTGGCTTCGCCGAAACCCAGGTCGCGGGCAAGCCGCTCGGCCTTCGCCGGGTGGACGTGACCGGCATCGGCCCGGGCTCGGTGGTGCATCTGCCGGAGGGGCGGGTCGACGCTCCGGTCTTCCAGCGCGTCTACCGGGTGACCGACGGCCGCCTGCAGGAAGTCGCGCCGATGATGCTGGCGATCCACGGCGGCGCCGGAGTGATACGCAGCGACATGGCCGCGGACGACGAGCGCGACGCCCGCGCGGCCCTGGAACTGGCGCTGCGTCGCGGTCACGCCGAGCTGAAGGCCGGCAAGCCCGCCCTGGACGCGGTGACCGCGGCGATCACCGTGCTGGAAGACGATCCGCATTTCAACGCCGGCCGCGGCGCGGTATTCACCCACGACGGCCGCAACGAACTGGACGCCTCGCTCATGGACGGCCGGACCCGGAAGGCCGGCGCCGTGGCCGGCGTGCGCCGGGTCAAGAACCCCATCCTGCTGGCCCGCGCCATCCTGGAGCGGTCCGCGCACGTGATGATGGTCGGCGACGGCGCCGAGGCGTTCGCCCGGGAGCAGGGCGTCGAACTGGTCGATCCCGCCTGGTTCCGCACCGAAAAGCGCTGGCAGCAGTTGCAGCGCCGGCTTCGCGAAAAAAAGCAGGGTGCCGCCGACTTCGGGCGTCCGGGCCGCCATTTCACAGGTACGGTCGGTGCGGTGGCCCTGGATACCCGCGGCGCACTGGCCGCCGGCACCTCCACCGGCGGCATGACCGACAAGTGTTACGGCCGGGTCGGCGATGCCCCGATCATCGGCGCCGGCACCTGGGCCGACGACGCCTGCGCCTTCTCAGGTACGGGCTGGGGCGAGTTCTACATACGCGCCGCCGCCGCGCATTCGGTCTGCGCGCGGATGCGCTACCTGAACGAAAGCCCGGCCGACGCCGGACAAGCGGTCATCAACGTCGAAATCCCGGCCCTCGGCGGCGACGGCGGCGCCATCGTGCTGGGCGCCGACGGCCGGATCGGGCTACCCTTCAACACCGAGGGCATGTTCCGCGGCTGGATCGGGGCCGATGGCGTGCCCCACGTCGCCATCTATGCCGACGACTCGCTTCAGCCCCCGCAAGTGCCCTGAGCGGTTTTCGGGCCTGTCTCCAGCCTCGTTTGCCGGCTCCGTTTTCAGGAATTCATCGCGGTTGTGAAGGAAAGGCGTCCACGAGCCGTTGACAGTAAAACCGAGTGCCGTCAGAATTGCGGGCTGTTTAACCGTGTCATGTTTCACCGGATCGTGCTTCACCGGAACGTGTTCAGTTGGAGGGATACCCAAGCGGCCAACGGGGGCAGACTGTAAATCTGCTGGCTTACGCCTTCGGTGGTTCGAATCCACCTCCCTCCACCACTTGCTGGCGTC
>JBKJTC010000091.1:0-10560 GCA_046590925.1 Lysobacteraceae bacterium
GTCGGCCCCTCGCGACGCTAGATCGAAAACCCCGCCAGGGCCGGAAGGCAGCAACGGTATCGGTCGATGCGGGTGCCGAGGTCAGCCGGCGGGGCCATCGCCATTTCCATGCTGCGCATGGAATCCCAAGGATTTGCGAAGCAAATCCTTGGGCCCCGGCGATGTACTTCCAATCCCCGCGGCTTCGCCGCGCCCCCTTACCAAGGGGGCTCTGCTCCAGAACGTCTATTCAAGAACTGTCATCCCGAGCCCTGCGAGGGACCTGCTTTTTGAGAATCGGTACCCGCCAATTTGAAGGCATTACGGCGCCGCATGTCCCACCTGAACAGTGCTTAGCTGTATGCTTTTCTGAATCGGGTTTTGGACCCGAAAGCAACAGAGGCTGGGGAAGAAATGGAAACGGAAGGATTCGCAAAATCAGCACTCGGATTCACCAAGAGCCCGCTCGGCATCATTGCCCTGTTTATTGTGCTGGTCTACGGATTCGCCTCGCTGGTCGTAGCTTTCGGAAACAACATTGCGGGCCATATCGCGCCATTGATCTGGTTCATGGTGATCTTTCCCGGCATCGTTTTTTTCGGATTTCTGTGGCTGGTGGCGATGCATCACCGGAAACTTTACGGGCCTTCGGACTTCAAGAACGAGGACAATTTTCTAAAATCCCAAATGGAGTCGACGGTGTCGCTGATTGCTGCAAGCGCGCGACAAAACGAAGCCGGCACTGCACTCACGGACGCCAAGCTGCAGAACATCGTCGACACCGTATCCAGCGCATCCCGGCAGCCCTTGGAGAAGAAGAGAAATCGCGTACTCTGGGTCGATGATCGCCCAGAAAACAACAGTTTTGAACGCAAAGCGTTCGAAGCGCAAGGCATTGAATTCTCGCTTGCACTCTCTACCAGCGAAGCGCTTGAGATACTTAGCAAGAATACGTTCGCCACCATCATTTCCGACATGGGAAGGAAAGAAGGCCCTGACGAGGGGTATGTGCTGCTGGAAAAACTCAGATCAACCGGAAATACAACGCCTTTTGTAATTTACGCGGGCTCGAATCTACCAGAGCACAGAAAAATGGCGAAAGAGCGTGGAGCGATAGGCTCAACAAACCAGGCTGAAGAGCTGTTTGAACTAGTGATGGGTGCAATCAAGAATACTTAGTCGCATTAGTAGCGCCTCTCATAAATCAGTCCCATCTGGATTAGGGTGCAACCAACCCGCATCACCTTCCGCATACCGCTCATGTTTCCAGATCGGTACCCGTGACTTCACTTCGTCGATGATCCATCGGCATGCACTGAAGGCCGCGGCGCGATGCGCGGCGCTCACGCCGACCCACACCGCAAGGTCGCCGACCGCCAGATCGCCGATGCGATGTACGCAGGCGGCGTCGGCGATCTCGAATTTCGTCAGCGCCTCATCGACGATCTTCGCGCCTTCGGCGTCGGCCAGCGCCGCATAGGCTTCATAGCGCAGGCCCAACGCAGCGCGGCCGTCGTTGTGGTTGCGCACCCAGCCTTCGAAGCTCGCGTACGCGCCGGCTTCCGCGCGCAGCAGGCCCTCGCGCAGCGGGGCGATGTCGAAGGCCTTATCCGATAGGGCGAACAGGCTCTTCATCTCAACCTCCCGGTGCTTCATCTCAACCTCCGGACACCGGCGGAATGAAGGCAACCTCGGCACCCTCGCCCGGCACATCGTCCCAGCGCGCGAACGCGCCGTTCATCGCGACCCGCAAACGTTCGAGCGGCAGGGCGAAGCCGTGCTTCCTCTGCAGCAAGAGATACAGCGCGCGCAGATCGCCGTCGTGAGCGACGGCTTCGCTGTCGATGCCGGCAGCGTCGCGCAGGCTCGCGAAGTACAGCACGTTGATATCGGCCATCAGTCCTTTCCTGCGATCGCGCCGAAATCGCGCTTGCCGCCGCGCTTGCCGCGCAGCTTCGCGGGACCGAGCACGATGGCGTGCGACAGCGCCTTGCACATGTCATAGACGGTCAGCGCCGCGATGGTCGCGCCGGTCAGCGCTTCCATCTCGACGCCGGTGCGGTGGGTGGTGTTGACCGTGCAGACGATCTCCAGCTCGCGTTCGCCGCGCCAGTCGATGGCGAAGCGGATGCCGTCGATCGGCAGCGGGTGGCAGAACGGAATCAGCTCGTGCGTGCGCTTCACCGCCAGCGTGCCGGCGACGATCGCGGTTTCGACCACCCCGCCCTTCGCGCTTTTCAGCCCATTCCTGTGCAGTTGCGCCGCAACCGCGGCCGGAAACTTCACCCGGCACTCGGCGGTAGCCGCGCGCGCGGTGACCGTTTTCGCGGATACGTCGACCATCGCCGGGCGGCCTTGAGTATCGAAATGGGTCAATGCCGATACTTGCGCCGTTGACGCTTTCCCAACCGATGATTTCTTCGGCAATACATTTTTCAAACCACGATCCTCCACTGCAATCCGCAGCCCGGATGACGGGGCGCGAACAGGAAATGCAATACGCGACGGCCATTGGGTCGTTCTGCTTTCGACGAGGCATGCAGCAACAGCGGTCGCATCAACAGCAGATCGCCGGCATCGGCCGTACAGACGACTTCGCTGCTGCGCTTGTCGGTTGCGGCGATGCTGTCCGGATTCAATCGTCCGAGCCGATGCGAGCCCGGCACGACGCGCAGCGCGCCTTCATCGCCCGCGCTTGAATCGAGATGCAGACGCACCGCAAGTAGCGCCTCGAGCACATCAACGGGCGGCTGGACGTAGTGGCCGTCCTCCTTCATTGACCAGCCCGAGAGCGCCGAATGCTCGACGCGCGCGGCGACCGGAATCGACAGATCCTGGTGATACGGCACTTTCCAGTTGCAGTCCGCCGTCTTGCGGAACAGCGTGCACTGCACCGCCACCGCATCGGCAGGCAACACACCGATGGACTGTAAATACGAGCGGATCGGGAAGACCAGTCCTGCGCACCAATCCTGTTCGAGCAGATTGCGCGAGCCTGCATCCTCCATTCCCAGCATAGCGTCGACCGGGAGTGCGTTGAGCCTCGCGGGCGACACTCCCGATGGCAGCCGCAGCCATCCCGCGTCGAGCAGTGTCGTGAGCGACATGTCCTCAGCCCCCGACGAGATACATTTCGACGCGCTTGCGGGGCGTCTTGAGACCGCTGCGCAATTCGCTGTAGCGGTCGCCGCGCGTCTGCCACAGACACGTGAGCCGTTCGACGAACGTCGCATCGTCGCCCAGCCATGGCCGCAGGTCCGTGCCTTCGCCGGCAAACAGACAGGTGTAGAGACGGCCATCGGCGGAGACGCGGGCGCGGTGGCAGTCGCCGCAGAACGGCGCGCTGATCGAACTGACGAAACCCACTTCGCCGTGGCCGTCGTCGAAGGCGTGCCGCGCGGCGACTTCGCCGCGGTACAGCGGGCCCAGCGCATGCAGCGGCCAGCGCGCATGGATGACATCGTGCAACTCGGCCGAAGGCACGACACGTTCGACATTCCAGTCGTTGCAGGTGCCGACATCCATGTATTCGATGAAACGCAGGGTGTGGCCGTACTCGCGGGCGAAGGCGACAAGCGGCAGCGCCTGATCGTCGTTGACGCCGCGCTGGATCACGCAGTTGAGTTTGATCCGTGCGAAACCTGCGTCGCGCGCGGCGTCGATGCCGCGCAGCACGTCGGCAAGTTGTCCGCGTCCGCCGGACAGCGCCGAGAACTGTGCGGGATCCAGGGTATCGAGGCTCACCGTGACCCGATGCAGCCCGGCCTCGCGCAGCGCGCGCGCCTGCGCGGCGAGCAGGCTGGCGTTGGTGGTCAGTGCGATGTCGTCGAGACCTTCGATGCGCGCGAGCCGGGCAATCAACTCCGGCAAACGCTTGCGCAGCAGCGGTTCGCCGCCGGTGAGGCGCAGCTTGCGCACGCCCACGCGCACGAACCCGCGCACGAGGCGTTCGATCTCGTCGAACGACAGCCGCGATGCGGCGTCGAGGCCATAGTCGTCGGGCACCCGCTCCGCCGGCATGCAATACGGACAGCGGAAGTTGCAGGCCTCGATCACCGACAGGCGCAGGTCGTGCAGCGGGCGCCCGAGGGCGTCGCGCGGCAGATTGGGGATGTCCGGAACGGCGTTCATGTGCAGGAATACGTGGGCTATAACGAAACAGAGGCCGCGGGCGCGGGCGCGGCATCGGTTGCGTCGAACGGCTCGGCCCGTGCCGCAGTCGGTTCCGCCAACGCCATGCATTCGCCGGGATGAGCGATGCGATAGCCGCGGGTACGCAGGGCTTCGCCGTCGCCGGCGCTGGCGTAGTGATACAGCACGCAGCGATCGAGCAGTTCGCGCGGATAGTCGCGCTCCAGATCCGCGATACCGCTGTGCGAGGGATTGCCGTGCAGGCCGCAGTCGTGGGCGATCAGTTCGCCGGCATCGGCGGCGCACGCCAAGGTTTCCGGGATCGGCCGGGTGTCGCCGGTCCACACCGCACTGCCGCGCAGGCGCAGCCCGTAGCTGGTCTGCGGCCAGTGGTGGCGGGTCTCGAAGACCTCCAGGCGGATGCCGTCGTGCCAGAAGGCGTCGCCGACCGGGATCACTTGGAAGGCATCCCAGAAATTGGCGCCGCCCTCGGCCAGCACGTTCGGATAATCGCCGACGCGCTGGTGCAGCAACGGCACGACCCGCGCGGGCACGTAGATGCGGGTGCGGCCGCGCCGCGCGGGGTCGAAGTAAGCATCGACGAACAGCCGCTCGAAGCCGCCGACGTGATCGAGATGGGTGTGGGTGATGAACAGCGTCTGCGGGGCCTCACCGTAGTGGGCGAGAAACGCGGTCAGGCCTTCGCCGCCGCAATCGATGGTGAGCCACGGCCTGCCGTCGCGCTCGAAGGTCGCCATCGCCGACCCCAGTTCGACCGCCGACGCATTGCCCACGCCATGAAACCGCAAAGCCCAACTCATCGCTGCTCTAAGTCCCCCGTTGCCAGAGCGCATCGTACGCGCTGCGCAGCGTGGCGTAATCCTTCCGCACATCGCTTTCGCCGCGCGTACCGCGCAGTTTCAGCAGCGAGCGCTGCAGCCGGTCGAGATTCGCCTCGCGCCAGCCGGTGGCCGGAATGCGCAACCGGCTGCGGTCGACGTCGATGACCCAGCCGCGGCCCGAATCCTCGAACAGCAGGTTGTGGGCGTTGAGGTCGGCATGATCCAGCCCCGCGCGATGGATGCGTGCGATCACCCGGCCGGCTTCTTCCCAGGGCGCAGCGCTGCCGTCGGCGGCGGCGTGATCGGCCAGCGAGCGCACGCCGAGCAGGCGTTCGAGCAGAATGCCGGCGCGATAGAACAGTCCTTCGCGCCAGTAGATCGCGGCGATCGGCCGGGGTACCGGCAATTCCCGGCGCAGCAATTCACGCAGAAGACGGAATTCATCGAAACTGCGGACCTGCTCCGGCCCGCGCCAGAGATGGCGGTTGCGGCTGAACCGCGCCGCGAAACCGCCGCGAAGGTAATGCCGCAGCACTGCGGGGCCGAATCCTCCGCTGCCCAAACCACCGCTGCCATCCGGCGCCGCGTCGATGAACCAGGCGCCGCCGCGTCCGCCGCTGCCCACGGGCTGCGCGCGGTCGCCCCACCATGCGGCATCGAACCAGCCCGGCTCCGCGGCGCGCAGGCCGGCTTGCCGCAGACGTGCCGAGTCGAACAGAATCGCACCGGCCATAGCTGCACCGCCCATAGCGCCGCCCGTCCCGCGAGCATCGCGGAAGGGCACCAGGCTTTCGGTGGCATCGAAGGCGGCCATATCCATCGAGTCTATCAATTGCACAAGACCGCGCCCCACTCGATCTGCCTCCTGCGCCTGTCCGCGCTTGGAGACGTGACGCACGTCCTTCCGCTGGTGCGCACCCTGCGCCGCGCCTGGCCCGACGTGGCCCTGACCTGGGTGATCGGCAAGGGCGAGCAGAAGCTGCTGGACGGGCTGCCTGGCGTCGAATTCCTGGTCTACGACAAAAAGACCGGCCTCGCAGGGATGCGCGCGCTCGGACGTGAACTCCGCGGCCGCCGCTTCGATGCGCTGCTGCAGATGCAGGTGGCGGCGCGCGCGAATCTGCTGTCGGCATTCCTGCCGGCGCAACGCCGGATCGGCTACGACAGGTCGCGCTCGAAAGACCTGCACGGCCTGTTCATCAACGAACGCATCCCCGACCGGCCCGGCATCCACGTGCTCGACGCCATCGGCAGCTTCTGCGAACCGCTCGGCCTGATGCAGACCAACGTGGTTTGGGACATGCCGGTTCCCGACGACGCCCGCGAATGGGCCCGTGCGCAGTGGCCGGACGATGACGTACCGACCCTCGCGATCTCGCCATGCTCCAGCCACGCGCTGCGCAACTGGCGGCCGGACCGTTACGCCGCCGTCGCCGATCACGCCGTCGCCCGCGGCTGGCGGGTGGTGCTGCTGGGTGGCCGCAGCGCGCTGGAGCGCGACACCAGCGACGCGATCATCGCGGCGATGACCGCGCCGGCGCTGGATCTGGTCGGCAAGGACACCTTGAAACAGCTGCCGGCGTTGCTGGAACGCGCCGACATGCTGATGACCCCCGACTCGGGCCCGATGCACATCGCCAACGCCATGGGAACGAAAGTGCTGGGCCTGCACGCCGCCAGCAACCCGCGCCGCAGCGGCCCGTATTCCGACATCCGTTTCTGCGCGGATCGCTACGACGATGCTGCCCGCAAATACCTCGGCAAGCCCGCCAGCGAGCTGCGCTGGGGGACCAAGATCGAACACGATGGGGTGATGGATCTGGTGACGGTGGAGGATGGGATTGCGGCGTTCGAGCGTTACTCCCACGAACACCCGGGCACCCGCCCCTTCCGCACAAAAGATCCCCATCCATGAAACGCATCCTGTTCTTGCGCACCGCCTTCTGCCTCGCCGCTGCGCTCTGCGCAGGCAACGCCTCGGCGCAATGGATCAAACCCATCAACGGACTGACCCTGCCGCTCGATGCTCCGGTCGACATCGAGCTGGTGCTGCCCAGCGAGGCGCTGGAATACCAAACGTACATCCCGCGCTCGTCCGGGCTGAGTCCGCTCGGCGATGCGATCGGCGCGGCCAACATGCACCGCATGGAAGACAAGCATCTGCGGCCCGCGCTCGCGCGGCTCAATGAAGGGATGACCCATGAACATCGCGCGGACGCGCTCGCCGCAGCGATCCGTCGCGAGTTGGACGCCAGTGGGGTGATCAAGGTCGGCGAACTGCGTATCCACCGCGGGATCTCCCTGGCGGATCTGCCGCGGGACGACCCTGGCCGCAACGTGCTGCTGCTGATCGCGCGCCATGAACTGGAGACCGGCTTTACCGCGCTCGCCGTGAGTCTCGACGCGCGCTACGGGCCGCGGTCGGAGGTACTCGCGCGCGGCGACCGCACCCCCAAACTGGTGTTCGCGCAGACCATGACCCACCGCCAGCCGCGGGTGGCGCACAGCGGCAAGAGCGGCGGGCTGTTCGGCTGGATGGAAGTGGCGGCGCAGGATTGGGAAACGACCGGCCCGGAGACGATCAGCAGGCACATAGACGCGGGTCAACAGGAGGTCGCCGCGATGCTGGCCTACGAACTGCAGCGCAAGCCGCGCTTCGGCCGCATCGCCGGCAAGCAGTATGCGGTCGAGATGACTTACGGCGTGATCGAGACGCGCGTCGGCGACCGCGCCTGGCTGCGGCTGCGCAATGGCCGGATCAGCAGCCTTCCGCTGTCCGAGGTGGAATGACGTCCGGTCCGGGCGGAACCAGGGGCAACGTTACGGCGCCGCGTTGCCTGCCCGGTAATCCTGATACGACTTCTCTTCGACGTAGGCCGAACCCAGCGCCATATTGATCTCCTTCTTGATCCGCGCGCGCTCGTCGTTCTCGAAATACACGCTGCGGGCGAGCTGGATGAATTCGTCGTCGAAGGCCTGCGCCTTTTCCTTGATCCGGATATCGTCCTCGATCACCCACAGGCGCTCGTTGACGGCCTTCAACTCCGCGCGCAGGCGGACGATGTCGTGGCCGGCGGCCGGATGCGCCATCCAGCTGAGTTCGAGCGCGGTCAGTTCATTGCGGACGTTGGTCAGCTTGGCCGGATCGGTCATCCGCTCGGACTTGATCTGCAGGATGGCGATCTTGTCGAGCAGTTCGCCGAAGGACACGGGAGCGAGGATTTCGGACATGGGGGTGATCGGAATGTCAAAAATGAGGCCGCCAGTGTACCCGCCTTGTCCCGGGAGGCCTCAACTCGTATGATGGCGCCCCGCAGCGGTGGGCGCAGGCCTTCCGCAGCAAGCCCCTTCGGAGAGGTGGCAGAGCGGTTGAATGTACCTGACTCGAAATCAGGCGTAGGTGTGAGCCTACCGGGGGTTCGAATCCCCCCCTCTCCGCCAAATGAGATAAGCCGTTGATTTTCAACGGCTTTTTTCTTGGATTCAAAATCACTGACGGGACACTCATCGGGACACTTTCCGATGCGTATTCCTCACTATCTCATTCGCACCGCGTCGGGGTTGTATACCTTCCGATTGCGGGTGCCGTTGAGCCTGCGCCCCTTGCTGGGCCGTCAGGTCATCAAGCGCGCGTTGCGCACCGCCGATACACGCCAAGCAACAATCGATGCGTTGGACCTCGCGTCCCGTTATGCTCGGCTCTTCATGGAGATCGAGCGGCAGGGGATGCGCAAGAAGCTCACGCCCGAGGAGGTGCTGCGCAGCGTGGCCGAGCTTGGTATGCGGCCTTATGAGCTGGACCTATCGACTGGGCGACTGAAAGTCGATGGTCCCGAAGATCACGCCTTGGCGATGGATGCGTTGTCCAAGATCGGCGCAGTAGGCTTTCTGCTTCGCCAAGACCCAATCCTGCCTTCCCCCGTTCCGACGGTGGCCGAAGAACTCGCCATGAGCCACGCGCGCGATGCTTGGCTGAAATCAATCACGCCCAGCACCACCAAGAAGACCCTGACCATCAAAGCGTCGGCGATCGATGGGCTTGTGCGGTTCCTTGGGGCCAAACGCAAGCTGCATACCCTGACCCGTGTAGACCTTGCTAAGTGGTATCAGCACCTTCGAGATGAAAACATCGCCACACCGACCCTAACCAACAAGCAGTCCTACATCGGCGGTCGGAACGGCTTCTTTGCTTGGGCCATGGCGTCTGGCTACTACCCGCAGGGCAGTAATCCAGCCGCAGGGCATATCGTTTATTCGGCGAACGAGAAGCGCAAACGGAAGAAATTCGGGTTCAAGGCCTTCACAGTCGAGCAAATCCAGACGCTTTATCACCCGGCAAACTTTGCCAAGCTTTCCTTCCACGCCCGATGGGCGTGTCTGCTGGGGCTCTACACAGGCGCACGCGTCTCTGAGATCGGCCAGCTTCGCTTGCTGGACATCATGCAGATTGACGGCATCCCGTGCTTGAACCTCACCGATGACGGCGATCACCAGAGTTTGAAGACCGGCGCGAGCGCCCGAGTGGTGCCGATCCATCCGCACCTGATCGAGCTCGGGTTTCTCGATCACGTCGAGTCTTTGATCAAGGCCAACGAGTCCGAGCTATTTCCGAAGGGCAAGCAAGACGCCATCAATGGCCGCGGCAACTGGATCACCAAGGCATTCGGCAACTATTTGAAGAAGGTGGCGGCCGACTGGCCGCCGGCCAAGCGCGGTTTTCACTCACTGCGCAAGACGGTGATCCAGGAGATGCAAGGCAAAGGCGTGGCGTCGGAGATGCGCGCGCAGATCGTGGGGCATGAGCTCGATGATGAGCATCATGCGGTGTATAGCCGAGAGTTTACGCCTTGCGAAAAACTTCATGGTGTGAAATCAAAAGAATTCTCGTCTCCGGGTCTCAACGCGATTTCTTACAGCAACCTAAAAATCCGCATCCCATAGGAGGAAAGATCATGCTGCGAGGCGAGAAAGATGAAAGCAACAAGACCATTGCCGCTGTCACCCGCATTGCGCCACGCGAACTAGACGCAGCGCTTATCGAACTGATTGAGCGCCTTTCCGGGGTGCATCCCACAATAATTGCATGGATCGTAATCTGCGAAATGCTTTACCCAAGGTCACATCCGAACCATGGCATAAGTCCGCCGAAAACCCCACTATCACTAGACGTTTCGCTAGGAAAATTCTGGAAAAAATGGAGCAAAATCGTTGATGCGGTTAAAATAAAGCATCCAATGCTTCAAGACGATGCTTGGCGCAAGATTTTCGGGGCCTTTCAGACAAATCCACTCATGACAGTGGAAGAAGCGATCGGGCTGGCAGATGTAGAGGCTCGCTTACAGACCAAGCCTAAACGCCCTAAGAAAAAATTTTAGGTTTCCGCAAGCATGCCCATGACTCCAAACAGGGAAGCTGAGCACCCTGCATCACAAGTCCGGGCTGTGAGTGCGCCCATTCTTCGAAAGCATTGGTCATCGCACGATTCTGTGGACTGGATCTTCGTGAAAGACAGTGGGTTGAATCGGCCCTTGCCGGCATGAAATTCTCTTGCTGATCAGTTGTTTGCCCTATCGTTGCCGGTAATTTTTCTTGCATCATTGTCCGATGC
>JBKJTC010000096.1:0-2768 GCA_046590925.1 Lysobacteraceae bacterium
GCATCGGACAATGATGCAAGAAAAATTACCGGCAACGATAGGGCAAACAACTGATCAGCAAGAGAATTTCATGCCGGCAAGGGCCGATTCAACCCACTGTCTTTCACGAAGATCCAGATTGCTTCGATCATTGTTTGCGACAACGGACGCATGGTGATGGTGGGCCAGGGGCCCACCCTACGCCTACAACGCGAACCCACCCGGCAACAACGGCCCCCCCAACCACATCCACCGCGCCATCCAGGCCGTCGTGATGGCGATCAACAGCGTCAACGGCGCACCGACGCGCAGGAAATCGCCGAAGGTGTATTGGCCGGGGTTGAGGATCAGCAGGTTGCCGTGGTGGCCGATGGGGGTGAGGAACGAGGCGACCGCGCCCATCGCGGTGCAGACGACGAACGGCACCGGCGGCAGGCCCAGGCCTTCGGCCAAGGCCAGCGCGATCGGGCACAGCAGCACGGTGGTGGCGGCGTCGGAGAGGATCTGGGTCAGCAGCGCGGCGGCGGCGAACATCACCAGCAGCAGCGTCAGCGGTGGCCAGTGCGAGGCGTGCTGCAGCAGGAAGGACGCCAGCATGCTCGCGGTGCCGGTGCGTTCCATGGCGATGCCCAGCGGAATCACGCCGGCGATCATCACGAAGATGCGCACGTCGATCTGCCGGTAGGCCTGCTCCACGCCGACGCAGCGCGTGAGCACCATGGCCACCGCGCCCGCGAGGAATGCGATCTGCGGCTGCAGCAGTTCGGTGGCGGAGGCGACGATGGCGGCGGCCATGATCAGCAGCGCCAGCGGCGCGCGGCTGCGGGTCTTCTTCTGGCCGTCGAACGGCATCAGCAGCAGGAAGCCGTGATGCGCGGCCAGCTGCTCGAAGTTCTGCTGTCGGCCCCACAGCACCAGCAGGTCGCCTTCCTGCAGCGGCATCTCGGCCAGTTCGCCGTGCAGCCAGCCTTCCTTGCGCCACAGGCCCACCACCACCACGCCGAGATTGCGCAGGAAGTCGACGTTGGCCACGCTGCGGCCGGCGAACTCGGAACGCGGCGCCACCACCGCCTGCACCAGCTGTTCTTCGCCCAGCAGCTCGGGCTTGTAGCCTTCGGCGGGCTTTTCGCCGTATTTGGCCACGGCATGCAGCGCCAGGCCGGGTTCGTCCTTGATCGAGGCGATCTCGTCCGGCGACGCGCGCACCAGCAGCACGTCGCCGGCCAGGAACGGACTGTCGCTGTGTTGCTGTCTGCGGCGCATGCCGTGACGCAGCCAGTCCACCACCTGCAGGCGGTCGCCGAATTTTTTTTCGAACGCCTCGCGGGTCTTGCCGATCCACGGCGAATCGGCTTCCACCACCAGCTCGGTGTAATAGCGCTCCAGGCGCAGATAGTCGGCCTGCGTGGATTCGCCGCTGCGCTTGGGCACCAGCCAGCGGCCCAGCAGCATGTACACGGTGCCCAGCAGCACCAGCGCCGCGCCGATGGGCGTGATGGCGAAGATATCCAGCGATTGTTGCCCGTCGCGCTTCAGCAGATCGTTGGCCAGCAGGAAAGCCGGCGCGCTGATCAGCGTGAGCGTGGTGCCCAGCGACGCGGCCAGCGACATCGGCATCAGCAGGCGCGAGGTCGCGAGTTTCTGTTCGCGCGCCAGCCGCATCAGGATCGGCAGCATCATCGCGGTGACCATCAGATGATGCGAGAACGCGGCCAGCGCCGCGGTCGCGGGCATCACCACCGCGATGGTGCGCCACTCGCTGCCCCCCGCCGCGCGCCCGATGCCGGCGCCGATGCGGTCGGTGATGCCGGTGGCCGACAGCCCTGCAGACAGTACGAACACCGCCGCCACGATGATCGCCGGCTCGCTGGAAAAGCCCGACAGCGCTTCTTTCGGTTCGAGGATGCCGGTCAGGGTCAGCGCCAGCAGGGCCAGCATCGCCACCAGATCCACGCGCAGTTTTTCGCTGATGAACAGCGCCAGCGTGGCGGTCAGGATGATGAGAAAAAGGGCCTGCTGTACTTCCATGGACGGATTCTTGGCGGTGCGGGGCGCTATACGTTAGTGCATCCGCGTTGCTGCGGTGCGTACGCAGCGGCCAGTGGCATCATCGCCACCTGCGGAATGCAAAAAACCCGGCTTTCGCCCAATGCCGGTCATTTAAGCCATATCAGCCGTCCGTAGAGCGACCTTCAGGCCGCTGAAGCCTTCGCCGCGAGCGATCAGCGGCCTGGTGTTCAACAGCCGAATGGCTGGTCAGGCCGCTCTACGAAAACAGAATCCCGCGAATACAAAAAAGCCAGTCAGCGTTCACTGACTGGCTCCAGGCTTTTTGCATGTGATCGCGGCGGCGTCAGAGATGCTTGATGATCTCGTCCGCGAAACCGCTGCACTTCACTTCGTTGGCGCCTTCCATCAGGCGGGCGAAGTCGTAGGTCACGTTCTTGCTGGCGATTGCGCCGTCCATTGCTTTGATGATCGCGTCCGCGGCTTCGGTCCAGCCCATGTAGCGCAGCATCATCTCGCCGGACAGGATCACCGAACCCGGGTTCACCTTGTCCAGGTCGGCGTACTTCGGCGCGGTGCCGTGGGTCGCTTCGAACACGGCGTGGCCGGTGACGTAGTTGATGTTCGCGCCCGGGGCGATGCCGATGCCGCCGACCTGCGCGGCCAGCGCGTCGGACAGGTAGTCGCCGTTGAGGTTGAGCGTGGCGGACACGTCGTATTCGCGCGGACGCAGCAGGATCTGCTGCAGGAACGCATCGGCGATGGCGTCCTTGATGATCAGG
>JBKJTC010000270.1:0-11719 GCA_046590925.1 Lysobacteraceae bacterium
GTGTCCGCGGCTCGTGCCGGTTGATGATCTGAGTTGCGGTACATAGCGCATAGCGGGGATCTTCGCTCAACCACTCCAACAAATGCGATTTGCCCATGCCGGCCTCGCCCAAAATGACGAGGGGCTGGGTCTTCTCCTTCAGAGCGGCTTGGAGCAAGACGATCTTCTCGTCCTTTTCTTGCCCGTCATGCAAGAGCGTCCGTTCAATCACGTGGTGTTCGCCTTTGGGTGATTTCCCGCCGAATTATTCCAGCTATATGCATTCTTCGGGAAAATTGGGTCAACAACGCCAACGACTGGGCCATCGAGACCATGGGCAACCCGCGTTACCCGCTGGAGCTGTTCCTGCGCGTGATCACCGTCAGTCTGGAAACGATGAAGATCGTCCACGCGTTGCCGAGGCTGGAGATTCGCGACGACGGGTGATGGGGTTGGATGTGGCGCGCAAAGAGCGCCCCTCATCCGGCCTTCGGCCACCATCTCCCCGCGATGCGGGGAGAAGGATCGCAGCGGGTTCCGGGAAAAGCGCCCCTCATCCTGATGCTGGTCAATTAAGGCACACCTGACGCCCGTAGAGCGGCCTTCAGGCCGCTGAAGCCTTTGCCGCGTGCACTCAGCGGCCTGAAGGCCGCTCTACGAAAAAAAATTCCCGTGAATGCAAAAATACCAGTCAGCGTTAACTGACTGGCATTGCCCCTCATCCGGTCTTCGGCCACCCTCTCCCCGCGATGCGGGGAGAAGGATAGCAACGGGTTACCGGAAAAGCGGCAACTGCCGGAAGCGAAAGCAGCGACAGCCGGGACCGACAGCGTTCGGTAGTGGACAAGCCACAGTGATGCAGCGGCTGCACGGTATGTTCGCAATGATCGATCGAGTGTCGGAGACGACACCACCCGATCAGCGTGGCGGCTGCGCCCCTCCGATCGCATGGATGCCGGAAGCGTATTCGCCCTGATCGGTCTCTAAAGTTTCGTTGGATTCAAAAGCTGCGTCGACCGTCGCGTCCATGCATCGCGGCAGGCGATTCGCACAAAAAAAGCGCCGTGCCAAAGCACGACGCCCGATTCTGTGGAGTGACGTCGGATCGAAGACGTCAGTTCCGCATGATCAGCACTTGCCGTCCTTGCAGTCTTCGGCCTTGTCTTCGATCTTGTCGCCAACCTTTTCGACATCCTTGCCGACGCCCGCCATCGTGTTGCAGGCCGACAGGCCGCCGACGGCGATCATGAGCAGGATGGCGAGAGGCCACTTGTTGGTGAATAGGCTTTTCATGGTGTTTCCTCGGTTGGGCTACGGGTTGGAGAGTGGAAGTAAGCGAATGCGGTTCTGTTTGTCGGATCGACTGGCGATGAAGCGCGCGGGCGCATGAGTTGCGCGGCAATGGTCAGGGTGTCTTCGACTGCGCGGCCAGCGCCTTCTCTACATGACCAGCGTGCTCACGCAGTTTCGGCAGGGCGGCCGACGCCAGTCCACGCGTTTCGGCATCCGATGCGCCTGTGGATGCGGTTTCGTAAAGCGAGATCGACTTCTTGTGGCCTTCGCTCATCTTCTTCAGATAGGCGTTATCGAAAGCGGCGCCTGTTTTCGCCTTGATGTCTTCTGCAGCTTTCGCTTCGCCTGGCTGAGGGACGCCATCGCTCATGCCGGAAGCGATGCGCAGCTTGCTGTTGAGTTCGCCATGATCCTTGACCAGCATTTCGGCGATGCGTGCGACTTCGGCAGACGACGACATGCTTGCTGCATGCGCAGAGAGCGCGACTTCAGCTGCGCCGCTGGTCAACGCCTGACGATAGAAATCAGCGTCAGCCGTGCCGGCGGGAGTCGGCGTGTCGGCTGCTGACTTCGCCGGTGGGGCGGATGCGTCGGATGGCATTGCGCCCTCGGTGACAATGCCCGTGGGCTCAGCAGGCCGGGGCACGCCTGAATCGGAAGCGGTTGGAGTACCGTCGTCTTCCATCTCACGCCGGTCGCAGGCCACAAGCGTGGTTGCCAATAGAAGCGCCGCAGCGGAAAAACTGAGCTTATTCATGGGAATGGTGTCCTTGCAGCGAATGAAGGATGAAGGCGGCATGCAGTGGCGCAGGAATTTCATCGACGCCACGGCTCCGAGTCCGCGAATCGAGTCGGCAGATGCACATTGCTGAGCAAAGCTCATGCCAGTGGGCGGGAATCCTGGCTGCAAGGCGTTGACCGAGCGTCCCGGTGACGCGTCGAAAATTGCAGCGATGCATACGACTCACGCAAGGGCGCGACGAAAAAACCGGGTAATAGTGGGAAATTACGGGCTTCCGCACTTCAACGCATACTTTCCGACATCGCCGCCAACGCCGTTCACGCATCAAGGACCGGGCATCGTGCGAGTTATTTCCTTGCGTGATCGCATGCGCTCGGAATTGACATGCACCGTGCATCCTGACTGTCTGCATCGGGCGTTTTGCCATCCAGACGTGTCACACAGCGAAGCGCGCTGAGCAGTCGCCGATCAACCACAGCGACCGTGGCGTGCGGTGCGTATCGATCCGCTACAGCGAGCGGGTTGGCGGACGCAAAGATCGCGCTATCGGTGGGCAGCGCAGGCGATTCCTGCGACAACGCCCTGGCCGAGACGATCAACGGCTTATACAAGGCCGAAGTGATTCATCGCCGGTCGTAGCCGACGCGTGAAGCGGTGGAACTGGCGACGCTGACGTGGGTGGGCGGGTTCAGGCATCGACGGCTGCTGTCGTCGATTGGGAACATCACGCCAGCGGGAGCTGAAGCGATTGATCATGCGCAGGTCGCTGAACAAAAGCAGGCGGCGTGACGCAAACCGAATAGCCTCCGAGGTTTACGGGGCGGTTCATCGCCATGTTCGCATCACTTGATGCGCTGCTTCTCCAACTTGCGCGCCAGTGTCCGTCGGTGCAGGCCTAGGCGGCGCGCCGCTTCGGAGATATTGAAGCCGGTTTCGGCCAGGGTCTCGTGGATGTGCTCCCACTCCAGCGTCTTGATGGAAGTCTTGCGGCCCGTGAGTTCGACATCGACGTTGCCGATGGCGCGCTGGAATGCGGCCTCGATGTCGTCGGTATTGGAGGGCTTGGCCAGGTAGTGGCGGGCGCCGAGCTTGATGGCTTCGACCGCGGTGGCGATGCTGGCGTATCCGGTCAACACCACGATGATCATGTCCGGATCGTGATCGTGCAGCGCCTGCACGCAGGACAGGCCGGATGAATTGCCGGCGAGTTTGAGATCGACCACGGCGTGGGTGGGCGCGAACGTCTCCAGCAGTGCCGCCAGCCCGTCTTCTCCGGTCAGATGGCGCACCGTGTAGCCCCGGCGCTCGAACGAGCGCACCAGCGTGCGCGCGAAGGCGGCATCGTCTTCGATGATCAGCAGATTGCGTTCATTCGTCATCGTCGCGCTCCTCAAGGGCAATCGCCGAAAGCGGCAGGGTCAGGGTCACGGTGGTGCCGCCCTGGCGCCGATTGTGCGCCGTCAGGCTGCCGCCCAGCGTGCGCGCGACATTCACCGACAGGAACAAACCCAGTCCGCCGCCGGGACGGCCCTTGGTCGAGTTGTACGGCGTGCCGAGCCGATCGAGCACGTCCGGCGCGAATCCGGGGCCGGCGTCGCTGATGTCGATGACCAGTTCGCCATCGCGGCAATGCGCATCCAGCGAGACCCACCCGTGCGAGACCTCGAGGGCGTTGTCCAGCACATTGAAGACCATCTGCCGCAGGCCGGCGTCCGACACGATGCGGGGATCGTCGGCGCATCGTCGCGTGTAGTGGAATCCGGAGGCGTTGCGCAGCGTGCGCCATTCCTCGGCCATGTCGTCGAGCAGGGCGTGCAGGGTCGTCTCGACCGGCGATTCGCCGCGCGTCTTGCCCGCCGTGAGCAGGATGTTGGTGACGATGGCTTTGCAGCGCGCCACCTGCATCTGCATTTCCTCGACGTCGTGCGCCAATTCGGCATCCGACGCGAACGACGGCAGATGCCGCCAGTCGCCGAGAATGACCGAGAGCGTCGACAGCGGCGTGCCCAGTTCGTGCGCCGCGCCCGACGCGAGCAGGCCCATGCGCACGATGTGCTCTTCCTCGGCGGCGCGCTGGCGCAGTTCGGCCAGGCGGGCATCGCGCTCGCGCAGGATGCCGCCGATGCGGCCGATGAACACCACCAGCAGCGCGTCCAGCAGCAGGAAGCAGATCAGCAGCCCCTGCACGTAGTGGTCGGCCATGCCCTCGCCGGGATGGGCGTCGATGGTGATCGGCGTCGGCAGCATGATCAGCGCGGCGACGCACAGGCCGGTCGCGGCCGCAAGGATCCAGCTGGCCGACGAACGCAGCAGGACCGTGCCCAGCGCCACCTGCAGCAGGAACAGGAAGACGAAGGGATTGGTGATGCCGCCGCTGAGATACAACTGCAGGGTCAGCGATGCCACATCGACAAGCAGCCCGGCCAGCAGCGCCGCGTTCGACACCTGCACCCGCTTCCGCCACCACAGATGGCTGGCGAGGTTGAACGCCGACAGCGCGGCCAGCACGCACAGCATCGAATGCAGCGGCAGCGCGATGCCGATCCCGTAATGCACCACCAGGATCGTGACGAGCTGCCCGACCACCGCGATCCATCGCAACTGGATCAACTGCTGCATGTTGCGCAACCCGGTACGGTCGCGGGACGCGGCCTCGTCCCGGCTCGGTCGACGGGACGAGGCGCGGGTTTCAGTCATGTGGGATGGATCCTGCATGGCTCGGAGCCTCCTCGTTCGCGACGATCTTGACGCAAACGGGGTGTCGATACTAACAAGCGCAGACCGGCGATGGCCGTGAGCAAGGCCATGCCGAACCAGGTCAATGCATAAGAAAGGTGATGGTCGCGGAACTGCACCACCGTCAGCCCGCCCCTCGGCCAGCCCTGCCCGCCCGGATCGCGCGCCGCATCCACGAAGAACGGTGCGACCGCTTCCCCGTTCAGGCCGCGCGCGCTGGCGATGGCGTCCACGTCACGGGAATACCAGCGGTCCTGCCCGGGATCGTTGCTGCGGAGGAACCCGCCCTTCGGCTCGCTGATTCGCAGCAGGCCCTGGATCTCGACCGCACCGCTCGGCGGCGGTGCGGCGCCTTCACCCGTCGGCACGAATCCGCGATTCACCAGCACGATCTCGCCGTCATCGGTACGAAACGGCGCGAGCAGCCACCAGCCGGCGCCCAGCGCGGTCACCGCCTGGGTACGCGTTTCCGGCACGGCAAGGAAACGGCCGGACAGGCGTACGCGGCGGTATTCGTCGCTCTGGGCGGTGATCTCGGGCCAGCGGCTGCGCGTCGGCGGTGGGACGGGATCGGCGTGGACCCGCGCCTCCACGCGCGCGATCAGCGCATCTTTCCAACCCATGCGCTGCCCTTGCCACACGCCCAGCGCGATGAAGCAGACGAACGCAACCAGCAGCGCCACTGCGAAGACGACCGTCCAGACCGCGCCCCGCGCATCCGCGCGGAGCGTCGACGGGGTCGCGACGTCCGGGCGCTGGATCATCCGCTGGATCATCCGCTGGATCACGGCGCGTTCCGCAGCATGTCCTGCATCTCATGCGGCCCCGGCATCATGTTGGTGTTGAGGTGATGCATCACCCACATCGAACCAGACAGCACGATGATCACCAGCACCGCGGTGAACACCAACGCCACCAGATTCCAGCCGCCTTCCGACTTCGTGTTCATGTGCAGGAAGTAGACCATGTGCACGACGATCTGCACCGCGGCGAACGCCAGGATCACCACCGCCGCCCACGTCGAGTCCGGGATCGTCCCGGTCATCACCAGCGCGAACGGGATCGCGGTCAGCACGACCGACAGCACGAAGCCGTTGAGATATTCGCGCGCCGAGACGTGCGGGATGCCGTCGTTGGCATGGTCGTCGTGGGAATGTGCGTCGTGTTGGTTCATGGCAGTACGCCCATCAGGTAGACGAAGGAAAACACACCGATCCAGACCACGTCGAGGAAATGCCAGAACATCGACAGGCACGCCACGCGGCGGACATTCGCGCGGGTCAGGCCATGGCGATGCACCTGCACGCACAGCACCGCCAGCCAGACCACGCCGAACAGCACATGCAGGCCGTGGGTGCCGACCAGGGCGAAGAACGACGACAGGAACGCGCTGCGCTGCGGGCCGGCGCCCAGATGGATCAGATGCTGGAATTCGTAGAGTTCAATCGCCAGGAATCCAAGCCCGAGGATGCCGGTCGCAAACAGCCAGCCGATCAGCCCCTTCTTGTTGCGCTTCTGCATCGCGATCATCGCGAAACCGTAGGTGATCGACGACACCAGCAGGATCGCGGTGTTGACCGCGATCAGCTTCAGATCGAACAGATCCGCACCGGACGGCCCCGCCGCGTAATTGCGGCCGAGCACGCCGTACACGGCGAACAGGCACGCGAAGATCATCAGGTCGCTGAGCAGATACAGCCAGAAACCCAGCAGCGTGCCGTTCTCGGGATGGTGGCGGCCTTCGATGTCGAGGAATACCGAGCTCGGGAGCGCCGGACTGCCGTCCTGCCGGCTCATGGCGATGGACTCAGACATGGGACACCTCCAGTCGCTCGCTGCGCGCGTGCTCGGTCGCCGCGATCCGCTCGGCGGGAATGTGGTAATCGCGGTCGTAGTCGAAGCTGTGGTAGATCGCATAGACGACGATCGCGACCAGCGACGCCGACGCCAGCCACCAGACGTGCCAGATCATCGCAAATCCGAGCGCGGTGCTCAGCGCCGCCAGCACGACGCCCGCGGGCGTGTTCTTCGGCATGTGCACCGGCAGGAAACCGCTCTGGACGCGCTGAAAGCCACGCTGCTTCATGTCCCACCATGCATCGTTGTCGTGCACCACCGGCGTGAACGCGAAGTTGTAGTCCGGCGGCGGCGACGACGTCGACCATTCCAGCGTGCGGCCGTTCCACGGGTCGCCGGTGACATCGCGCAGCTGCTCGCGCCGGCGGAAGCTGATGTAGATGCAGAACAGGAAGGCCGCGATGCCGATGGCCACCAGCACCGCGCCGAATGCGGCGATCTGGAACCAGATCTGCAGCGACGGGTCGTCGAAGTGGCTCATGCGCCGGGTCACGCCCATCAGGCCCAGCACGTACAGCGGCGTGAACGCGAACCAGTAGCCGGCGAGCCAGAACCAGAACGACACCTTGCCCCAGAAGTCGTCGAGCCTGAAACCGAAGGCCTTCGGGAACCAGTGGGTCATCGCCGCGAACAGGCCGAACACCACGCCGCCGATGATCACGTTGTGGAAGTGCGCAACCAGGAACAGGCTGTTGTGCAGCACGAAGTCCGCCGGCGGAACGGCCAGCAGCACGCCGGTCATGCCGCCGACGACGAAGGTGACCATGAAGCCCATCGTCCACAGCATCGGCACTTCGAAACGGATGCGGCCGCGATACATCGTGAACAGCCAGTTGAAGATCTTTGCGCCGGTTGGGATCGAGATGATCATCGTGGTGATCCCGAAGAACGAGTTGACGCTGGCGCCCGACCCCATCGTGAAGAAATGATGCAGCCACACCAGATACGACAGCACGGTGATGCACACGGTCGCGTAGACCATCGACGAATAACCGAACAGGCGCTTTCCGGAATACGTGGAGACGATCTCGGAGAACACGCCGAACAGCGGCAGGATCAGGATGTAGACCTCCGGGTGGCCCCAGATCCAGATCAGGTTGACGTACATCATGGCGTTGCCGCCGAGATCGCTGGTGAAGAAATTGGTGCCTGCGTAGCGATCCAGGGTCAGGAAGGCCAGCACCGCGGTCAGCACCGGGAACGACACCACGATCAGCACGTTGGTGCACAGCGCCGTCCAGGTGAACACGGGCATGCGCATCAAGCCCATGCCGGGCGCGCGCATCTTGATGATGGTCACCAGCAGGTTCACGCCAGACAACAATGTCCCGACTCCGGCGATCTGCAGCGCCCAGATGTAGTAATCGACGCCCACCCATGGACTGAAGGCGGCGCCCGACAGCGGCGGATACGCCAACCAGCCCGTGGCCGCGAATTCGCCGAAGAAAAGCGACAGCATCACCAGTCCCGCGCCGCTGGCGGTCATCCAGAAACTGAAATTGTTGAGAAACGGGAACGCCACGTCGCGCGCGCCGATCTGCAGCGGCACCAGGTAGTTCATCAAGCCGGTGACCAGCGGCATCGCGACGAAGAAGATCATGATCACGCCATGGGCGGTGAAGATCTGATCGTAGTGGTGCGGCGGCAGATAGCCGAGGTTGTCGCCGAAGGCCATCGCCTGCTGCAGGCGCATCATCAGCGCGTCCGCGAAGCCGCGCAACAGCATCACCAGACCCAGCACCATGTACATGATGCCGATTTTCTTGTGGTCGATGCTGGTGAACCATTCCTTCCAGAGATAGCCCCACAGCCGGTATTTCGTGATCACCGCGAACATGCCGATACCGGCGATCATCGTGCCGACGAAGGTGGCCATGACGATCGGATCGTGCAGCATGGGAACGGCGTCCCAGGTCATGCGCCCGAAGATCGGGGAGTGCTGGATGTCGAGGCTGTCGGGAGACATCAGAGGTTACTTCCGGATACTGTTTGGAAATACGGTTTCGATGCGCGAGGCTTCGCGCATCACGGCGCCTTCATGCCGCCGAGGACGGACGACACGAGCGGTCGATCGGGTTGCGGCGCGACGCAGACCTGCGCCGACACATACGGCCCCAGACGCTGGTCGCCGCGACGCGGCATCGCCAGCGCGTCCAGGCCGTCGAGGCCCAAGCCGCCTTCGGCGTCGAGCGCCATCATCTGGTCCATGCACAGCCGTTCGGTGTCGACGCAGCGATTGAGGATCGCGTCGTACAGACCCTTGTCGACGCTGGCGTAATGTTTCACCGGATTGCGCGTGCTCGGCTTTTCCAGTTCGAGATACGCGGCGCGGGTCAGCGCATCGTCGCTGTCGCGCAGGCCTTCGACCCAGCGACCGAAATCCGCGTCGGACACGCCGTGGAATTTGAAGCGCATGTGCGAGAAGCCGGCGCCGCTGTAGTTCGCGGAGAATCCCTCGTATTCGCCCGGCGCGTTGATCACCGCGTTGAGATTCGACTCCATGCCGGGCATGCCGTAGATCATCCCGGCCAGCGCCGGCACGTAGAACGTATTCATCACCGAGGAGGCGGTGATGCGGAAGTGGACCGGCCGATCGACCGGAACCGCGACTTCGTTGACCGACGCGACGCCCTGCTCCGGGTAGACGAACAGCCACTTCCAGTCGAGCGCGACCACCTGGATTTCCAGCGGTTTCATGTCTGCCGGAACAGGACGACCGTAGGCGATCCGATCCAGCGGCCGATACGGATCCAACAGATGCGTGCTGATCCAGGTCACCGCGCCCAGCGCGATGATGATCAACAGCGGCACACCCCAGATCACCAGCTCCAACTGAGTGGAGTGATCCCAATCGGGCGTGTAGGTCGCGGACGGGTTGGAAGCGCGGTATCGCCACGCGAACCAGAACGTCAATGCGATCACCGGGACGATCACGATCAGCATCAGCAGCGTGGCCACGACGATCAGATCGCCCTGGCGGGCCGCGATGTCTCCTGCCGGATTCAGCACCAGCAGATCGCAACCGGATAACATGCCGACGGCGGCCAGCAGGACGACGGCTTGCACGGAACTGCGTGGGATGGACATGGCGCCCCGGAAAGGTGAGCAGAATTGACTTGAGTCAATGTAGACCCGGGGCATGCCTGCGAAAATTGGACGTTTTGTCCTATCGTTTCCGGCGAAGGTCTCTGTCAGGCTACGTCCGCAGCCTGCCGACCCAGGATTCCCGATGCATTCCGTACAGCTACCTTCCGACCAGATGCCGTCCGACCAGGCTTCGTCCGGGCACGGCGCCAGCGCGTCCTCGCGCGATCACGGCAAGAAAGCGCATCCCGACGTGGCGCCGGGCGAGATCGCGGTCGGCGTGGTCGTCGGCCGCGCGTCGGAGTATTTCGATTTCTTCGTCTACGGTATCGCATCGGCGCTGGTATTCCCGGCCGTCTTCTTTCCTTTCATGGATAGACTGCAGGGCACGCTGTGGTCTTTCGCGATCTTTTCGCTCGCGTTCGTGGCGCGACCGATCGGCACCGTGCTGTTCATGTCGATCCAGGCGCGATGGGGCCGCGGCGTCAAACTCACCGTCGCCCTGTTCCTGCTCGGCACCGCCACCGCGGGCATGGCATTCCTGCCCGCCTACGCCAAGATCGGCTGGCTCTCGATCGCGCTGTTGTCCTGCTTCCGCGTGTTGCAGGGCATTGCGTTGGGTGGATCGTGGGACGGATTGCCTTCGCTGCTGGCGCTGAACACGCCGAAGGAACGTCGCGGCTGGTATTCGATGCTGGGACAACTGGGCGCGCCGGTCGGCTTCATCGTCGCGGCGAGCGTGTTCGCATTCCTGCATGCGAGCCTCACCCAGGAGGATTTCCTCGCCTGGGGCTGGCGCTATCCGTTCTTCGTCGCGTTCGCGATCAATGTGGTCGCGCTGTTCGCGCGGCTGCGGCTGGTGGTGGCGGAGGAATATCAGGGCAAGATGGGCGAACTGGAGCTGGAGCCCACGCCGATCGGCGAGTTGTTCCGCGCCAAGGGCCAGCATGTGGTGATCGGCGCGTTCACGGCGCTGGCCAGCTACGCACTGTTCCACATCGTCACCATATTCCCGCTGTCGTGGATCCTGCTGTATTCGGATCAATCGATCGTCGGCTTCCTGATGATCCAGATCCTGGGCGGTTTCATCGCCGCCGGCGGCATCGTGGCGTCGGGGCTGATCGCGGATCGCATCGGCCGCGCACGCACGCTCGGAGGTTTGGCCATCGTGATCGCGATGTTCAGCGGCTTCGCGCCCACGTTGATGGGCGCGGGATCGACGGGCCAAGCCGCCTTCATCCTGATCGGCTTCGCATTGCTCGGCCTGTCGTACGGCCAGGCCGCGGGAACGGTGACCGCGAACTTCGGACAGCGCTATCGCTATACCGGCGCTGCGCTGACCTCGGACCTGGCGTGGCTGATCGGTGCCGCCTTCGCGCCGCTGGTGGCCTTGGCGCTGTGCGCGCAGTTCGGGTTGGCGTGGCTGGGCGTGTATCTGCTGTCCGGCGCGGTCGGCACGCTGGCCGCGCTGGGCATCAATCGCGCCATGCGCTTCAAGAGCTGAATTGCCGGGACCGACTTGCCTGCACCCAGCGCATGCCAGGTCCGCAACGCTCCGAAGAACACGATCACCGACAGCCGCACCGGCACCGTCGCGGCCATGAACCGGCGCGCTTCCCAGCGCGCGGCCAGCACGTAATGGATGCCCGGATACAGCACCCGTTGGCGGAGCAGGCGGACCCACACTTCGAAGGTCGGAACTTCGTTGGGCGTATGCGTTCCGGCACCCTCGGGTCTGCCCGACCGATTGCCCGTTCCCTCGCCCGTCCCGGTCGGCTAGAATGGCGGCTCGTTCGACGGACCACGGTCCCGTGAATGGTTTTTCAGCAGGATCAACAGGTTGGGCGTCGGGGCCGTGTCCCTCCCCCCGCCGATTCACCAGCGTCGCTGACGCACGTCTATGGTGGCCCCGTCGGCCCCTCGCGACGCTAGATCGAAAACCCCGCCAGGGCCGGAAGGCAGCAACGGTATCGGTCGATGCGGGTGCCGAGGTCAGCCGGCGGGGCCATCGCCATTTCCATGCTGCGC
>JBKJTC010000029.1:0-2841 GCA_046590925.1 Lysobacteraceae bacterium
ACGGTGAGCGGGAAGAAATCCTGCCCTTCGCGCGCGGTCTTCGCGGCGACGGCCGTCACCAGCACGACGGTGCCTTCTGCCGACACCATCACCGCACCGCCGGCCTGGCGGGCGATCTCGCCGGTCTCGAGCACCACGGTGTGCTTGCCGTACTGGAAACGCTTGGTCACTTTTGCCACGTTGGAATGTCCTCGAAAAACTTTGATCGATGAACCGGAGGGAGCCCCTGCCCCGGACCGGGTGGCCGCTCGATGCGGCCGGGCAATGCGAACGTTCGCATTGCGGGAACGTTGTTACGGAGGTTGCGCTGTTGCGGAGCGATGGATTGTTGCGAAGCGTTGCGTGTCGCGACGGGATCTCATGGACCCCAAAACGAAACCGCGGCGCATTGCTGCACCGCGGCGGGTCTGTAACTCAGCGGCGCAGACCGAGTTTTTCGATCAGGGCCTTGTATCGCACCGCGTCTTTGCGGTGCAGGTAGTCGAGCAGGCTGCGACGACGGTTGACCATCATCAGCAGGCCGCGACGGCTGTGGTGATCCTGCTTGTGCGCCTTGAAGTGTTCGGTGAGCTGCACGATGCGCGCGGTGAGCAGCGCGACTTGGACTTCCGGCGAGCCGGTGTCGTTTTCGCTGCGCTTGTGGGTTTCGATGACTTGGCTTGAATCGATGGACATGTGAGGCCTCTTGACGCGAGATCGGCAGGAACAACGCCCGGATGACCGGCGCGGCGCACCGCTGAGTCCGCCTGAATGGAATGACAGAAAGGATGCTGCCCGGGTAGCGGAATGAATCCGGCCCGGACAGCAGCGGAATTGTAGTCCCCGCTCCCCGTCGGAACAAGGGCTTGGACGGTTTTCCGGAGAGGCGAAGCAGCTTGTCGCAGGCCTGGATGCGGTCGGGAACGAACCGGTCAGGGCGTGCTGGCGGGGGCTTCCGGCCTGGCTTCGCCAGCCTTGCGCATGGCCTGCGCCATGCCGTCGAACTTGCCGCTCAGCGCCAGGCGCCATCCCTGCGGGGTGCGGTTCATGGTGACGACTTCCATCTGCGTCATGCGGATGTCCATCGCTTCGACCGAGGCCCGGGTGACCAGATGCAGCCGATCCGCGCCTTCGGGAACGCTGCCCAGGATCTCCTGTCCCTTCAGGCTGACGGCGACGCCGCCCGCGATGTTGCGCATGAAACCCGCAAAGAACGCCGTATCGTTCATCTTGCGGATGTCGTCGGCGGTCTTGCCGGCGCCGTAGAACATGCCGATCATGCCCTCGCCCATCGCCCCCTCGATGATCGGGGCGACCATGTCGCGGAATTGTTTCAGCGCCGCCGGGTCGAACGTCTCCGCCGCGCCGTCCCACTCGCCGGCACTCATGCGCGCGTACGATTCGGCCGCGACCTGTTCGGCCGACAGGTCCGGCGTCAATTCGGCCGCCAGCAGCGGGCAGGCGAAGGCCAGCATCGAAAACGAGAGCAACACGGAACGCAAGCGGAGCAGCATCATGGCGGCGGATCTCCTGGGAATGAAAAACATCATGGTCTGGCGATGTCCTGACGCTGGAACACGCGCTCCGGCTTGAGGCTGCCGGTCTCGTCGATCTTCGCGAGGCCTCGGGCGCGCCCGGCAGGGTCGAAGACGGCGCACACGCCCGCCGCTTCGTGATTCAGCTGCAGCCGCTGACCCTGCTCGAACCGGCGCATGCCGTCGTCGGTGAGATCGATCCGGCGATAACCGACCAGGCCGACCTCGATCGGCAGCAGGCAGGCTTCGAGGCTGTGGGCGCCGCGTTCGGCCAATGCCTGCAGTGATTCGAGGGTCCACATCCGCGGGTCGCGGAACGGGTCTACCCAAAGTCGCCGCAGCTCGGCCACATGCGCGCCGCAACCCAGCGCTTCGCCGAGGTCGCGCACAAGGCTACGCACGTAGGTGCCGGAACCGCATTCGACGTGCAGGCGGAGTTGAGGAGCGTCGCCGTCGAGCAGATCGGCTTCGGACAGCAGCTCGAAGGCGTGCACATCCACCGGCCGGGGATCGATCTCGATGGATTCGCCGCGCCGCGCCTTGGCGTACAGCGGTTCGCCCCCGCGCTTGAGCGCCGAATAGATCGGCGGGCGCTGCATGATCCGCCCGGTCAGATCGCGCAGCGCGGCGTCGATGGTGCCGATGTCGTAGCGCGCGACCGACCGTTCGAGCAGCGGCTGGCCTTCGGCGTCGTCGGTATCGGTGACGATCCCCAGCCGCGCCACGGTGTCGTAGGCCTTGCGCGCGCCGAGCAGATTGCCGGCGATCTTGGTGGCTTCGCCAAAACAGATCGGCAGCAGGCCGGTGGCGAGGGGATCGAGGCTGCCGGTATGTCCGCCCTTGTCGGCGCGGAACAGATGGCGCACGCGCTGCAGCGCCTGATTCGAGCTGAGCCCCTGCGGCTTGTCGAGCAGCAGGATGCCGTCGAGTTTGCGGAAGATTGTCTTGGGGGCCAGCGCCATCAGGGGATGATAGGACTTAATCGACAGGTTCTGTAGGGTGGGCTCATAGCACACCATTGCGGCCGCCAAGATCTCATCGAACAATGATCGAAACTGTTTCGATCGTTCGGCAATTCCGACCGCCCGCTCGCGATGGTGGGCTATGAGCCCACCCTACGAATGTTCGTTCGGATCGCTGCTCGAATCGTCGTTCGAGTCGGTATCCAGATCGCGCAGGAGATGGTCGATGCGCTCGCCGCGATCCACCGAATCGTCGTAGTGGAAATGCAGTTCCGGCGTGTGGCGCATCTTCACCGCGCGCGACAGTTCGAGGCGGATTTCCTAAGTCAGTTCTTTCAGTCCCTTCATCGCTTCTTTCGCACGAT
>JBKJTC010000293.1:0-3758 GCA_046590925.1 Lysobacteraceae bacterium
CCCGATCTACCACGCCGAGCGGCTCAGCGCGAAAGTCGGCGGCGCGCGCATCCTGCTCAAGCGCGAAGACCTGAACCATACCGGCGCGCACAAGATCAACAACACCATCGGCCAGGCGCTGCTCGCCAGCCGCATGGGCAAGCCGCGGATCATCGCCGAGACCGGCGCCGGCCAGCACGGCGTGGCCAGCGCCACGGTCGCCGCAAGGTTGGGGTTGGAATGCGTGGTCTACATGGGCGCGACCGACATCGAGCGCCAGAAGATCAACGTCTACCGCATGAAACTGCTCGGCGCGACCGTGGTGCCGGTCACCAGCGGCTCGGCCACGCTCAAGGACGCGCTGAACGAAGCGATGCGCGACTGGGTGACCAACGTGCACAACACCTTCTACATCATCGGCACCGTCGCCGGCCCCGACCCGTACCCGCGCATGGTCCGCGACTTCAATTCGGTGGTGGGCCGAGAAGCGCGCGCGCAGATGCTGACCGACTACGGCCGCCTGCCGGACGTGGTCACCGCCTGCGTCGGCGGCGGCAGCAACGCCATCGGCATCTTCCACGCCTTCCTCAACGATGCCGGCGTACGCCTGGTCGGCGCCGAAGCGGCGGGCGAGGGCATCGCCAGCGGTCTGCATGCGGCCTCGCTGGCCGCCGGCCGCCCGGGCGTGCTGCACGGCAACCGCACCTATGTGCTGTGCGACGACGACGGCCAGATCATCGAGACCCATTCGATCTCCGCCGGCCTCGATTACCCGGGCGTCGGCCCAGAGCATGCGTTCCTGAAGGATCGCGGTCGCGCCGATTATTTCGGCATCACCGACGACGAAGCGATGGAAGCCTTCCATCTGCTTGCGCGCACCGAGGGCATCCTCCCGGCGCTCGAGTCTGCCCACGCCATCGCCCAGGCGATGAAGCTCGCCCGCGAGCTGCCGAAGGATGGGCTGGTGCTGTGCAACCTGTCCGGCCGCGGCGACAAGGATGTGCAGACGGTCGCGGCGCTTGAGGGTCTGGTGTTTTGATTTTCCTCCCCCTTTCGGGAGACAAATCGGCAGGACTGCCGATTTGCACGGCATTAGCCGCCCGCAGGGCCGGCGACAGGATGTCGCCGGTGTACGTGCCCGAAGGGCGGATGAGGGTACGGCGGAGCGGTGATGCCGAGCATCCCGCTGCTGACCTTCTGCCGCTTCGCCGGACCCTCTCCCCAACCCCTCCCCCGACGGGAGAGGGGCTTTGACTGCAGGCCTCACTGCCCATGAACCGCATCGACACACGTTTCGCCCATCTCCACTCCGCCGGCCGCAAGGCGTTGGTGCCGTTCATGACCGCGGGCGATCCCTCGCGCGAGGCCACGGTGCCGGTGATGCACGCGCTGGTCGAGGCCGGCGCCGACGTGATCGAACTCGGCGTGCCGTTCTCGGACCCGATGGCTGATGGCCCCACCATCCAGCGCAGCTCCGAACGCGCCCTGGCGCGCGGCGCGGGGCTGACGTTCGTGTTCGAAGCGGTGCGCGAATTCCGGACCGTCGACGCGCACACGCCGGTGGTGTTGATGGGGTACCTCAACCCGGTCGAGATCCGCGGCTATGCCCGATTCGCCGAGGAAGCCGCCGCGGCCGGCGTCGACGGGCTGCTGGTGGTCGATCTGCCGCCTGAAGAGGCCGACGATCTGCGCATCTCGATGCGCGCGCACGACCTGTCGCTGATCCTGCTGGCGTCGCCGACCACGCCCGACGCGCGTCTCGACCGGCTCTGCGCCGATGCCGAGGGCTATCTCTATTACGTCAGCTATGCCGGGGTGACCGGCGCCGATCGCCTCGATACCGGCGATGCCAGCGGCCATCTCGACACGATCCGCGCCCGTGCCGGGGTGCCGGTGGTGGCAGGGTTCGGCATCAAGGATGCCGCCAGCGCCGCCGCGATGGCCCGTTCGGCCGAAGGGGTGGTGGTCGGCAGCGCGCTTGTCGCGGCCCTGGCCGAATCGACCGACCCGGCCGATGCCGCCGCGCGCGCCCGGGCGTTCCTCGCGCCGCTGCGGGCCGCGCTCGACGGCGGCTGACCGCGCCCGCCGAGGGCGTTCCGCCGCCGATTCGCCGCCCGTCCGGTCCATGCGGGGGCGTACGGAAACGGCGATGGAGTCTTGCTAGACTGGCGCGCTAGGACCTCCAGGAAGGAGGCGGCCCCCAACAGAAGAAGACGATCGAACGCATGTCCTGGCTCAAAAAACTGATGCCCGCCCGTATCCGCACGGAAAGCGGGGTGTCCCGTAAACGCAGCGTGCCCGAAGGGCTCTGGGAAAAGTGCGACAGCTGCGGCGCAGTGCTGTACCGGCAGGAGCTGGAGGACAACCTCGAAGTCTGTCCGAAATGCGATTTCCACATGCCGATCCGCGCCCGCGTCCGCCTGGCATCGTTCCTCGATCCCGGCACCGGCACCGAGATCGGCGCCGAGCTGGGGCCGACCGATGTCCTGAAGTTCAAGGATCAGAAGAAATACGTCGACCGCATCAAGTCGAGCCAGAAGGCCACCGGCGAGCGCGACGCGCTGATCGTGCTGGAAGGCGCACTGCGCCAGCGCCCGATCGTGGCGGCCGCGTTCGACTTCGCGTTCATGGGCGGCTCGATGGGCTCGGTGGTCGGCGAACGTTTCGCCCGCGGCGCCGAGCGCGCCCGCGACCTGGGTGCGCCCTTCGTCTGCTTCTCCGCCAGCGGCGGCGCGCGCATGCAGGAAAGCCTGTTCTCGCTGATGCAGATGGCCAAGACCTCAGCCGCGCTCGGTCGCCTGCGTGCGGCCGGGCTGCCGTACATCTCGGTGATGACCCATCCGACCACCGGCGGCGTTTCCGCCTCGTTCGCGATGCTGGGCGACATCAACATGGCCGAGCCCGGCGCGCTGATCGGTTTCGCCGGCCCGCGCGTGATCGAGCAGACCGTGCGCGAAACCCTGCCGGAAGGCTTCCAGCGCCCCGAATTCCTGCTCGACCACGGCGCCATCGACCAGATCTGCGACCGCCGCGAACTGCGCGAACGCATCGCCCATCTGGTCGCGATGATGATGCGCCAGCCGATGCCGGAAGACGAGTTGGTGACGGAAGGCTGAGCACCGCGGAGCGGGGCGTATCGACGGCGCACGGACATGCCGGTGCCCGAACATGCACGTCGTCCTCGCGCAAGCCGAGGATCCGGACGGGATCATTGATCATTGCCGGATCCCCGCTGGCGCAGGATGACGGGATGCGAGTGCTTTTCCCGTCTACCCGATCATCTTTCCACGGCGCTCTGCAATGACAAGAAAATACTTCGGCACCGACGGCATCCGCGGCAGGGTCGGTGAGGGTGCGATTTCGGCGGACTTCGTGCTGCGCCTGGGCAACGCCTATGGCCACGCGCTGCGCGCGGCGGTGCGCCATATCGACCAGAAGCACGGCGGCGAATGGCGCAAGCCGATGGTGGTGATCGGCAAGGACACCCGGATTTCGAACTACATGTTCGAGGCCGCGCTGGAGGCCGGGCTGGTCGCGGCCGGCGTCGATGTGCAATTGATGGGCCCGATGCCCACGCCGGCGGTGTCGCACCTCACCCGTTCGCTCGGCGCCGACGGCGGCATCGTCATCAGCGCCTCGCACAATCCGCACTACGACAACGGCATCAAATTCTTCTCGGCCGAGGGCGAGAAACTCGACGACGCCACCGAATTGGCGATCGAAGCCGCGCTCGAAAAACCGTTCAGCACGGTGTCGTCCGAGCAGCCCGGCAAGGCCGA
>JBKJTC010000312.1:0-4158 GCA_046590925.1 Lysobacteraceae bacterium
AATTGCTTCGGTTGCCACAACTTCAACACCGCCACACCGTTGAATGTCAGCCACATCTGCGACAACCTGTTCAGCGTCGACAGCACGGGCAAGAACTGCGTGATTCCGCCCAAGGGCGAAGGCGTGGCGGCCGCGCCCGCAGCGCCTGCCGCAACCGAGAAGAAATGACCGGAGCGGCTTCGTAGCGATGATCCACGGCAATGGCCCGCCCCGCGCGGGCCATTGCTTATGGGCCGCATTGTGCCCGCGGCGGCGGCCGGTATCATGCGGCACCGGGCGCTCTCCGCTGCGCCGCCACGGATCCGTACCGCATGACGTCTCCCACCGATGCCGAGCTTCGCGACCACGCCGAAGCGCTCGGCACGCGTTTCCGCAACGCGCGCCACACCCTCGTCACCGCCGAAAGCTGCACCGGCGGCTGGATCGCCAAGACCGTCACCGATGTCGGCGGCTCCTCGGACTGGTTCGACTGCGGCATGGTCGCCTACAGCTACGAAGCCAAGCAGGCGATGCTGGGCGTCCGCCCCGAAACCCTCGAAAGCCACGGCGCGGTCAGCCGCGAGACCGTGATCGAAATGGTCTCCGGCGCCTTGGTCCACGCCGGCGCCAGCATCGCGGTCGCAGTCACCGGCATCGCCGGCCCCGGCGGGGGCTCCCCGGACAAACCCGTCGGCACCGTCTGGATCGGCTGGAAACGCCGCGGCGGCTACGCCCACGCCCAACTCTTTCATTTCGACGGCGACCGCGACGCCGTCCGCCGGCAGACCGTCGCCGCGTCGCTGCGCGGGCTGGAAACGCTGATCGGTCCGGCGTAAGCGGCGAGCATGTTACACTGCGGAATGCAATATCCGCGTGATGTGTGAGTTGCATGATTCAACAAGATAATGTTGTGTTTGATGCTCTACTCCTCCCCCGCCGCGCGCCCTCACGACATTACTTATGTATAACCGTGAACTGATCGAAACCGCTCTTCGCAATTACGCCGCATCTCAGGTCGACCAGGAAATCTCACCCAATGACTTGATGAACAATCAGTGGTACATCGAAGTCGGTCGCAGTGCGGTTGAAGTGATTGCCGCCGGCATGATGTCGAGCTATCTCCATAAGGTGGAGCGCGTTCTTGACTTGCCGTGCGGTCATGGCCGGGTGTTGAGGCACCTAGTGCAGATGTTTCCGGATGCGAAGTTCTATGCCTGCGATCTGGACACTGACGGCGTGGAATACTGCGCCCAGAAATACGGCGCGGTACCGTTGCACTCGAAACCCGAGTTGGGCAGGATGGACTTTGGCACCCTATTTGATCTGATTTGGGTTGGGTCGCTATTTACGCATGTCGCTGAAGAACAGACCGCGCGCTGGATGGCACATCTGGCCAAGTACCTGACCCCATGCGGAATCATTGTCGCGACCACCCATGGCCGCTGGTGCGAGCGGGTTCATCAGACTTCGCCCTACATCGGCCCTGAGCGATGGCAGACCGTGATGGAAGGCTACCGCAGCCGAGGTTACGGCTACGCTGACTATGTCGTCGAGGAATCCAGCCAGTACCTTCCCGGCAACTACGGTATCTCCATGTCGCGCGCTAGCACGATTATCGACATGGTTGAGCGTATCGAAGATGTCCGCCTGTTTTCGTATACCGAACGCGCGTGGGCCGATCACCAGGATGTTGTGGTTTACGGAAAACCTGCTTTCGATAAAGCCTGGGCCTGATCCTTGGCTGCGGCGAAGGCCGCAAGTGAGGTCAGCTTTGTCACGCGCCGCTAGCGCAAGCCAGTTTTAGAGGCTCAACTTTTCAGGAGTAATCCATCATCATGTCCCCCCGCATCATCATCAGCTTTCTGTTGCTTGCAGGTGCCATAGTAGGCTGCAGCAAGTCCCCTTCAGAAGTCAGCGAACAGTCTGCGCAGCCGGCGCCGGTGTCTGCTCCGGTTGAGCCGGCGCCACCACCACCTGCAACTGGCAGAGTCGATCCGTTCAGTGCCGAAGACCTCAAAGCCGGGCTTGACGCCATGTTGCCGCGCATCGTCGCGACGATGGACGGTTACGAGAAAGTCGCGCCACGCGTGGACTCGCGCATCTCTCTTCACCCCGATGTAGACAAGAACGCCAGCGTTGAATTCGACCTGTCCGGGCTGAACAGCTTGACGCTGTCGCCTTACATCGGTGACTTCTCCTCAGTGCCGGACTGTGACGGCAGCGCTGATGCAGGCCTCGTGCGCATGCGCTGGAGCCTGGATGCTGGTACCCCGAGCGAAGTAATGGTCGATCGCAACTATGCCAGCACTATCCTCATCGACACCCTTGGCGCCAAACGCCTCAAGGTGGAAGTCGACAAGGGCAACGATCAGATCTGGTGCGATTGGTTTGGCCTTGGCGTGGCCAAGGTTCAGTAAACCCGGTCATCGATCGGGTTTCGGGAATTTAGCCCTATGCCTGCGGCTGTTTCGAATCAGGCTTCGGAACAGCCGTTTCGTTTGCACGGGTTTAAGACCATTGCTGGCGTTTATCTGTTGACGGAATAGGCCGTTAGTAGTAATACTACTAACCATGGACCTGACCGAAACCCAACAAGCCATTCTCGCTCTCATCTCCGAGCGCATCGCCGCTGACGGCGTGCCGCCCTCGCAGACCGAGATCGCCCACGCCATGGGCTTCAAGGGCGTCCGCGCCGCCCAGTACCACATCGAAGCGCTGGAGCAGGCCGGCTATATCCGCCGCGTGCCAGGGCAGGCGAGGGGCATCCGGCTGGTGCACGAGGCCGCGAACGACGCGCTCGACCTGCCGCCGATGTCCGCGCAGTCGGACGATGTGCTGCGCCTGCCGCTGTTGGGGCGGGTCGCTGCGGGCTTGCCGATCGGCGCCGACTTGCGATCAGACGATTACATTCTTCTCGATCGCGCGCTGTTCTCGCCCGCGCCGAATTACCTGCTGAAAGTGCAGGGCGATTCGATGATCGACGAAGGCATCTTCGAAGGCGACCTGATCGGCGTCTACCGCACCAGCGAAGCGCGCTCCGGCCAGATCGTGGTTGCCCGCATCGACGACGAAATCACCGTCAAGCTGCTGAAGATCGGCAAAGACCGCATCCGCCTGCTGCCGCGCAACCCCAGCTACTCGCCGATCGACGTGACGCCGGACCAGGACTTCGCGATCGAAGGGCTGTACTGCGGTCTGGTGCGGCCGAACCGCTGAGACGTGCTGTCTTGAGGCGCGCCGTCGTGGGGTCAGTCGTCACGATGCGGAGTTTTCCTACAGTCGCCCGCGTTGTTTTCCGATGTCTCGCCAGACGACAGACGATTAAATTTCCGGGTGTCGCAGGTTTTGCGACGGGTCATCCCTAATCTGCAGCCACTCCCGGCTTCCAACCTTCTTTCTACACATTCACTGACGAGGATTCCACGATGGACGAGAACAAAAAGCGCGCCCTTTCCGCAGCCCTGAGCCAGATCGACAAGCAGTTCGGCAAAGGCTCGGTCATGCGCATGGGCGACCGCCCGGTCGAAGCGGTCGAAGTCATCGGCACAGGTTCGCTGATGCTCGACATTGCGCTGGGCATCGGTGGCCTGCCGAAAGGACGCGTCGTCGAAATCTACGGCCCGGAATCCTCCGGCAAGACCACGCTGACCCTGCAGACCATCGCCGAATGCCAGAAGGCCGGTGGCACCGCCGCGTTCATCGACGCCGAGCACGCGCTCGACCCGATCTACGCACAGAAGCTGGGCGTCAATATCGACGAACTGCTGCTGTCGCAGCCCGACACCGGCGAACAGGCGCTCGAAATCGCCGACATGCTGGTCCGCTCCAACGCCGTCGACATCGTAGTGATCGACTCGGTCGCCGCGCTCACCCCGAAGGCCGAAATTGAAGGCGAGATGGGCGACCAGCTCCCCGGCCTGCAGGCCCGCTTGATGAGCCAGGCGCTGCGCAAGCTCACCGGCAACATCAAGCGCAGCAACTGCATGGTCGTCTTCATCAACCAGCTGCGCATGAAGATCGGCGCGATGATGCCGGGCCAGAGCCCCGAGGGCACCACCGGCGGCCACGCGCTCAAGTTCTATGCCTCCATCCGTCTCGATATCCGCCGCATCGGCAGCATCAAGAAGGGCGAGGAAATCATCGGCAATCAGACCAAGATCAAGGTCGTCAAGAACAAAC
>JBKJTC010000050.1:0-16307 GCA_046590925.1 Lysobacteraceae bacterium
CATCGCATAGTGCCGGCGACCCTCCACCCTCTCCCTGGTGATAATAGCTGCGTGGAACCACCCGATCCCATACCGAACTCGGAAGTGAAACGCGCATGCGCCGATGGTAGTGTGCACTTAGCATGCGAGAGTAGGTCATCGCCAGGGTCTTTACCCAAAACCCCGCAGCCAAGGCTGCGGGGTTTTTCTTTGCATTTTCAGTGGGCTGAAGGCTCATTTGACTGTAGTCCTCCTTGACTTTGAAAAAAGCTTCGAAAACCCTAAAGCCATCGGTCCGTCGCGGCCGCGTTGCCAAGGAGATTGGTCATGCCCGACCCCAAAAATGCCCAGACCCCGGAGCAGAATGCCGGTGATCCGCCTGCGATCCTTCCGGGCGTGACGTTCAGGACGCCGTTGTTCGGCGGCACTTTGAATACGACGGCCCGCGAGTTATCGCCTGGAAGCTATCTCGGCAACGCCGATTATCTGTTCAAGAATGGTGATGTCCTCGGAGCACACCTCCGATTGGACTCCGCTCCGACATTTTTGATCGGCCAATACGGGCTCAATGGACAATTCGGCTTGTATGGAGGCCATACGCTGAAGTTCGACGCCCAGGCATTGCCGCCGTCCAATACGTTGAAAGTCGGTAGCGGCCTGCAGTTCGCGAATGGCAATTTGCTGAATGCGGATTGGATGCGCACGCCGAATGGTCAGCTCTACGGCGCCGATAGCGTATTCAAACTCGGCAAGGATGGCAGCGGCATCGCAAACTTTCGCGTCGACGAACCTGCCGAAACCGCCAAGTTCGATACGAAGTTGAAGTTCAATCCCGATTTCAGCCTCAATGCCGATTGGAACCGTACGGCCGCCGGCCAGATCTATGGCGCCGAGAGTGCGTTCAAACTCGGTAAAGACGGTAGCGGCAGTGCAGGCTTTCGCATCGATGAGCCGAACGGCACGTCGATGTTCAACGCCAAGCTGAAGATCGACGAGAATTTCCGTTTCAATGACGACTTCAGCAATACGAAAAACGGAAACATCTACCGCGCCGATACGGCTTTCAAACTCGGCAAGGATGGTTCCGGCACTGCTGCGTTCCGCGTCGATGAACCAGCCAACACCGTGACCGGGAAAACATCATTGCAGTTTGGCAACGGCAACTTGTTGAATTTCGATCTCGCCAAGACTCCGAACGGCAGCATCTATGGCGCCGATGGCGCGTTCGGCCTTGGTGCCAACGGCAGAGCGACTGGAAGTTTTCGGATTGATGAGCCGAACCAGAGTTCGAGCTACAAACTCGGCGCGAGTTTCGACAATGGCAATGCCTTCAATGCGCAATTGATGTCGGATCGGCTTGGTACAACGCTCGGGCTCGACGGCAAGTTCGGTTTCGACAAGGGTGCCGGTTCGGTGATGCTGGACGGAAAGTTCGGCCCGCGCACCGAGCTTGGTGCGTCAATCAACTACAAGAACCAGAATCTGGAATACAGCGGACACCTGCGCGCAAGCAACGAATCCGGCCCATTCAAGGTGTCCGAGTTCGGTGCGAAAGTGTCGACCAGCGGCAACGAGAGATTCAAGTTCAGTGCAGAGGCGGGATATCGCCCCGAGAACAACGAGTACTACGGCAAAGTCGGTCTCACCATCCAGCTGGGCGGTGGTTCGAAACGGTCGCGGCCGATCGCCCGGGCCGCGACGCCGGAATTCGATACTGGCCGTTCGGTGGACGATGCAGTCGTCAACTACCGCGAGAAACAAGCCGCCGAAAAGCAGGCGACACCGCTGCGCCCCGAAAACAAGGCGCTTTACGATCAGGCCACGGCTGGGGTGGAAAAGCTCAACGCCAACGGCGCGAATATGCCGGTGAGCGAGACCGCAGCCAGTCTGGCTGCGCTGGCGAAACAGAACGGCATGCAGAACATCCAGTACGTGGCACTCGGGAACACGACTCCCAGCGGAGAGCAGAATCTGTTCATCGGCGATGGCGACCCGTCCAGCCTGTCCGGGAAGAAGGCATTCATCGACAAGAACGAGGCGGCGAGCGCGCCGATGCACGACACTCTGCGGAAAATGGCCGATGGCCCTTCGCAGTCGGGTGATTCGCAATTCTCGATCGATCCGTCGTCGGTCGATCCACAAACAGCGACGGCTGCGAAGCGCGGCGCGATGTAGCCGGTTTCACTTCCGTTGAAAACGACAAAGCCCGCTCGCGCAAGACGAGCGGGCTTTGTCGTATCTGCGCGAAGCGAATCCCGCGCAGGAAAAGTCAGGCCAACAGCTTGCGCGCCTTCACCGCAGCGCAGGCGATCAGCCCGAAACCCAGCAGCCAGAGCGCGTCGATCGGCGAGCCTGTGAGGTATTGCTCGGTGGACACCAGATAGTTGTAAAGCACGTTGCCCACGAAATAGCAGAGGATGCCGGCGACGGCGAACCACCATGAGGCAGCGACAGCACCGCCGCGGAACGAACTGGCGGTGAGCAGGGTCACGGCGAGCAGGATCGGATCGAATGCGAAATATCCGAACGACACGAGTTTCAGCGCGATATCGGGATCGGCCATGCCTTCCGCATTCGCGCGGAAGGCGATGAATCCCGACACGAGCAAACCTGCGAGCGCGAGGAGCTTGCCCCACAGCGGCACTTCCAGGCCGGCCGAACGTTTGAACAGCAACAGGCCGATGGTGATCAGCGGGCTGGTCAGCAGATAGCCGATGTCGGACAAGTAGGGGAAAGGCGTGTCCTCGCCATTGTGCAGCAGCGGATACGAAGCGAACACGGCGGCGGCGATACCCCATGCCATGGTGCCGCCCGCGATCGCGCCCCAGACTTTGCCGAGTGCGCTTTCGCCAGGGAAGGCGCGCATCGTCGAAAAACAGATCAGTGCGGAAGCAATGACGATGACGACCTGGCAGGCGTTGGAATAGTACAGGCGCGTGGTCTCGTCGATGCCGAGCACCGGCATGACGAGCAGTACGGCGATGGCGAGCAACCAGAGTGCCACGAGAGTGCGATTTGCCGACATGAAACGACTCCTGTATTGGGAATGGATCGAGTAACCCGTACGCGCGGATCCTGTGTTTGAGGATCAGCGTCGACGCTGCAGATGATCCGACGCGATCCGATCGTACAGTGGTCTGAACATCGCTTCGGCCTTGGTGCTGCCGAGCATGATGCTGGACTGCTTCTGGCACAGAAGCAGGAATTCGTAGGGATGTTCCGCAGGCGGATGCGTCCTGGCGAATTCATCGATCTTCTTGCGGGTGCCGACGCCGAACAGCGGTTCGAGCAGGCGCTGCGCTTCGCTGGCGATGTCGATCGATGGCGGTGCGGCCGCCGGGAATTCGGTCGTCGTCGCGGCGACGTGCGTCTCGGATCCGGGCGGCAACGTCAACGCCGCCGCTACGGATGGCGGCGGCGCCACCTGCAGACCGGCGATCAGCGTGCCGAGATCGACACCGGTCAACGCGGAATTCGGATGCACCTGATCCATCTGCAGAGAGGCGACCTTGACCAGCTTCAGCTTCAGGATGTCGTCGATCGCCGCCTGCGTCGCGAGTTGCCGGTGATCGATATAGGCGCGGATGCCGTGATCGACAAGCACCGAGCCCGCGCGCATGGAGACGCCGTCGCCGTCGACGTAATAGAAGGATACCTTCGCGCTCGCTCCGCTCTCCGCGAGTGATCGCAACGCACGACTCAGTTCTTGCAGGTCCGCCATGTTTCCCCCTTGTGCCCGTATTTCCTCAGACCGGAGTGGGTCGAAGGGATGAACGAGTCTTTCTGGTCTCAACGCGGTGTCCGGTGGAGCAGTTGCATGATGTGCGGCTGGCACGGCCCCCCTGAGGCGCGCGCCGGTCGGGTTTCCGGATTGCGGGTCTCAGGCAACCAGGATGGCGCGCTTCAAAGATTCTGGTAGTTCGGCCCGGCGCCGCCTTCCGGCGTCACCCAGTCGATGATCTGGTAAGGATCCTTGATGTCGCACGTTTTGCAGTGTACGCAGTTGGCGGCGTTGATCTGTAGCCGTTTGCCGGTGCCATGGCCGGAAGTGTGATCTTCGACGATTTCGTATACGCCTGCCGGGCAGAATCGGGTACAGGGGTTGCCGTATTCCTCGGCGCAAGTGGTCACGCAGATCGACGTATCGCGAACCCGCAGATGCACCGGCTGATCTTCGTCGTGTTCGGTCGCGGCGAAATAGACGGACGCGAGCCGGTCGCGCGGCGCCAGCGCACGTTCGACGTAATCGCGCTTCGGCTGTTCGTGCGTGCCGAGCTTGTCGAGCGACGACCAGTCCGCCTTGTTCTTCAGGGTCCAGGGAGACGCGCCCCCGGTCACCGTTTCCCATGCGGCATTGAGCATGCCGAACCACAGGCCTCGCTTGAATCCCGGCTTGATGTTGCGGACTTTCTTCAACTCGGCCATCGCATCGGAGGCGCGCAGCTTCGCGTCGAAACCTTCCGGCGCCAGCGACGTCGCGACCAGATGTTCGGCGGCGAGCATGCCGGAACGGATCGCCTGATGGGTGCCTTTGACCTTGGGTACGTTGAGCAGTCCGGCGGTGTCCCCGATCAGCAGCGCGCCCGGCATTTCGACCTTGGGCAGCGATTGCCATCCGCCGGTGACGATGGCGCGCGCGCCCGCGGACACCAGGTTGCCGCCTTCGAGCAGCGGCTTGATCATCGGATGATTCTTCCACTGCTGGAAGGCTTCCCACGGTTTGTAGTCCGGGTCTTTGTAGTCGAGGCCGCTGACATATCCCAGCGCGATCCGGCCTTTGTCGAGGTGATACAGGAAGCTGCCGCCGTAGGTGTGGTTGTCGGCCGGCCAGCCGAAGCTGTGGACGATCTTGCCGGGCGAGACCCTGTCTTCGGGCACCTGCCACAGTTCCTTGATGCCGATCGAATACCCCTGCGGGTCACTGTCCGCGTCCAGCTTGAAGCGCTGGACCAGGCGTTTGGTCAGATGGCCGCGCGCGCCCTCGGCGAGCACGGTGACCTTGGCGTGGATGTCGATGCCCGCGGTGAATCCGGGTTTGTCGGTGCCGTCCTTCGCCACGCCCATGTCGCCGATGCGCACGCCGATGACCTTGCCATCCGCATCATGCAGCGTCTCCGCTGCGGCGAAGCCCGGGTAGATTTCGACGCCCAGCGCCTCGGCCTGCGGCGCCAGCCAGGCGCACATCGCGCCGAGCGAGACGATGACGTTGCCGTGATTGTTCATGCCCGGCGGCACCGGCAGCTTGCGGCCGCCAGTCTTGCTCAGCAGCCAGAATTCGTCGTCGGTGGCCGGCACGCAGATCGGCGGCGGGTTGTCGCGCCAGTTCGGCAGCAATTTGTCGAGCGGGCCGGTTTCGATCACCGCACCGGACAGGATCTGCGCGCCGATGGTCGAAGATTTCTCGATCACGCAGACGCTGATCGCGGGATCCAACTGCTTCAGCCGGATCGCGAACGCCAGGCCCGGGGGGCCGGCGCCGACGGCGACGACGTCGTACTCCATCACATCGCGCTCCACATCGGGAGGCCTGATGTCGGCAAGCACGGCGGCGGCGTGTGCGGTGTCGGTCATGCGACTGCTCCAGCGAAGATCATGGAATGTTACAGGAGCGTTGATTTTCCGGGTTTGCGGTGGCCGGGGCAAATCGGCAGCATGCGCGAATGCTTTTTTCGAACGGATTGCAGCGCATCGACCTCCCCGGCGCCGGGCTGTGGCTGGACCACGCGTGGCTACCGGCGGCGGAGGCGGACGCGTTGCTGGCCGCGCTGCGCGAGTACGTGCCGTGGGAAGTCCACCGTATCCGCATGTTCGGCCGCGAGGTGGATTCGCCGCGGCTGAGCTGTTGGATCGGCGATCCCGGGACGGTCTATACCTATTCGCGTACCCGTTTCACGCCCCGGGCATGGCCGGCGGCGCTGATGCCGGTGCGCGACCGGCTGCGCGACGCACTGGGGGAGGACTTCAACAGCGTGCTCGCCAACCGCTACCGAGACGGCCGCGACCGCATGGGCTGGCACAGCGACGATGAGCCCGAACTCGGGCCGCAGCCGGTGATCGCGTCGGTCAGCCTCGGCGCGCCCCGGCGTTTCGCGCTGAAACCGCGCGGGGAGGGCGCACCCCTGAGCCTGGATCTGCCGCACGGCAGCCTGCTGGTGATGCGCGGCGACACCCAGGCCCGCTACCGGCATGCGCTGCCCGGAACCGCGCGTCCGGTCGCGGAGCGGATCAATCTCACGTTCCGGCGGATTCTGCCGGCTGGATGAAACGACGATGCGGAAGTCGTTGATTCGAAAGGGACGAAACGTGAATGTGGGGTCTGGGATCGGGTTTCGCGTCTCCCTGCGCTTGTGCGCAAGCCCCTGAAATCGCTACAATCGCCGGTTCACACACAACAGTCGGACGGCCCCTGGCCGCCGGGAGCGCTATGGCCCGCATCACCGTAGAAGATTGTCTGCAAGTCGTCGACAACCGTTTCGAGCTTGTCATGATGGCCGCCAAGCGCGCGCGCCAGCTCGCCAACGGCGTCGAGCCGCAGATCGACAACAGCGAGGCCAACGACAAGCCCACCGTACTCGCGCTGCGCGAAATCGCCGCCCGCCGCATCGACAACACGTATATCGATGCCGTCGAGAAGTCGGAGCGCGAGCGCAAGGAACGCGAAGCCCTCGAATGGGCCGCCGCTGAAGTGGTCTCCGATGACGACCTGTCCAAGGCCGACGATCTCTGAGTCAAGGCGCCCGGAAGCGCGGGAATCGTCTTCGATCGATGTCGTTGATCCATCGATACCGCATCGTGCAGATTCCATGATTTCGGATACCGAGAAACCCCGCTTCGGCGGGGTTTCTTCGTTTTCGGGCACGGAGAAATTACGACGCCAACACCGCGGCGGCTCCGCTTTCCGATGCTTCACTCCCCATTCCCACTACCAGCGTTTCCCCTTAGTCTGACGGGATGAGTCAACTCGAGCCGATCATCGCCGGTCCTACGCCTGCGCCCGCTGCGGAATTGCCGGATTACGTCCGCGCGCTGCAAGCGGCGGCCGACTATCTGCCCGAGGAACAGCGCGCGACGCTGATTCGTGCCTGGCGCGTCGGCGCCGATGCCCACGCCGGTCAGACCCGCAAATCCGGCGAGCCCTACATCACTCATCCGGTCGCCGCCGCCACGGTGCTGGCCGAGCAGGGCGTCGATATCGAAACCCTGGTCGCGGCGGTGCTTCACGACACCATCGAAGACACGCCGCTGACGCGCGACGAGATTGCGGCCGATTTCGGCGTGACCGTCGCCGAACTGGTCGAAGGCGTCACCAAGCTGGACAAGCTCCAGTTCCAGGATCGCCAGGAAGCCGCCGCGGAAAGTTTCCGCAAGATGCTGCTGGCGATGGCGCGCGACCTGCGCGTAATCCTGATCAAACTCGCCGACCGTCTGCACAACATGCGCACGCTGGGCGCGCAGAGCGCCGAGGCGCGCACCCGCATCGCCCGCGAGACGCTGGAGATCTATGCGCCCATCGCGCAGCGGCTGGGCATGAACCTGATGAAGGCCGAACTGCAGGATCTGGGTTTCCGCGCGCTGCATCCGTGGCGTCATGCGGTGCTGGCGCGGCGTATCCGCACGCAGCCGGTGGTGCGGCGCGAGGCGCTGGCCAAGATCGAAGCGCAGTTCGCGCAGCGGCTGAGCAAGGAAGGCTTCCAGTTCCGTCTGGTCGGCCGGGTCAAATCGCCGTGGAGCATCTACACCAAGATGCGCGCCGAGGGCAAAACCTTCGCCCAGATGATGGACATGTTCGGTTTCCGGCTGGTCGTGCCTTCGGTGCCCGAGTGCTATCACGCGCTGGGCGTGGTGCACGCGGTGTTCAAGCCGGTCGACGGCCGTTTCCGCGACTTCATCGCGATTCCCAAGGCCAACGGTTACCAGTCGCTGCATACGGTGTTGTTCGGGCCCTACGGTTCGCCGATCGAAGTGCAGATCCGCACCGAGGAAATGGACCTCATCGCCGAACGCGGCATCGCCGCGCACTGGTCGTACAAGCATGGCGGCGAGGCCAGCGGCGCGCAGAACCGCGCGCAGTCGTGGGTGGCGAACCTGATCGAATCGCAGCGCGCGACGGGCTCTTCGCTGGAGTTTCTCGAAAACGTCAAGATCGATCTGTTTCCCGACGAGGTGTACCTGTTCACGCCCAAGGGCGACATCATGGCCTTGCCGCGCAACGCCACGACCCTCGATTTCGCGTACGGCGTGCATACCGATGTCGGCAATCGTGCGGTCGCCGCGCGCGTCGACAAGAAGCTGGTGCCGCTGCGGACCAAGCTCAGCAGCGGCCAGAGCGTGGAAGTGATCACCGCGAAATCCGCGGCGCCCAAGCCGCAGTGGCTGGAATTCGTGGTCACCGGCAAAGCGCGCACGGCGATCCGCCATCAGCTCAAGCAGCTGGAACACGAGGATGCCGTGCAGTTGGGACATCGCATGCTGGACCGCGCGCTGGAAGGGATGCACACCTCGCTGGACCGCGTGCCGTCGGCGCGGCTGGAAGCCTATCTGGTCGACCATCGTTACCCGCGACTGGAGGCGCTGCTGGCCGATATCGCGCTGGGCAACCGCATGCCGACCCAGGTCGCGCAGGTGCTGGCGCATCGCGTGCCCGACAAAAGCGACGGTTTGAATCTGGCGATGGGCGTCGCGCTGCACGGCGAGAAGATCCTCATCACCGGCGCCGAGCGCGGCGTGGTCACGTTCGCGAACTGTTGCATGCCGATTCCCGGCGACGACGTGATGGGTTACCACACCACCGGCCGCGGCATCGTGGTGCATCGCATGGATTGCGCCAACGTCGTCGAGTACCGCAAATCGCCGGAACGCTGGGTGTCGATCGGCTGGGACCGCCAGGTGAGCGGCGATTTCCAAGTGATGCTGCGCGTGGAAGTGGAAAACCGGCCCGGCGTGCTCGCGCAGGTCGCGGCGGCCATCGCCCAGGCCGATTCCAATATCGATTCGGTCGAATACCTGGACCGCGACAACAACATCGCGGTGATCCGTTTCGGCATCGAAGTGAGCGATCGCACGCACCTGGCCGATGTGATCCGCCGCGTGCGCCGCCTGGTGGCGGTGCATGGCGTGCAGCGGATGTGATGCGCGTCCGCGGCACGCGATCGATCCCAGCGGTTCGACCTGGATCGATGCGGTCGATCTCCCCCGGCAAGCGATGACCGCGTCCCGCCCCCGGCGCTACACTAGCGGCCCATGCGGTCCGACACGTTCGCGCGCCTGAGTCCTCCGGTCTGCCGTCGTGTCGGTCCTTCCGCCCCCGATCCCGAACGAGCGAAGCCTCATGCCCCGCGAACCGATCCATTCCCACGACGCCCCCGCCGCCATCGGCCCGTATTCGCAGGCCACGCGCGCCGGCGGCATGGTGTTTCTCTCCGGCCAGATTCCGCTGGATCCGCATTCCGGTCTGATCGTCGAAGGCGACATCTCCGAACAGGCGCGACAGGCGTTCGCGAATCTGCGTGCCGTTTGCGAAGCCGCCGGCGGTTCCTTCGACGATATCGTCCGCGTCGGCCTGTATCTGACCGATCTGAGCGAATTCTCCGCGGTGAACGCGGCGATGCAGGCGGTGTTCGATGCGCCGTATCCCGCGCGCTCCACCATCGAAGTGTCGGCGCTGCCGCGCGGCGCGAAATTCGAGGTCGACGCGATCATGGTGCTGCGCTGATCCCGATCGTCAGACCGTGCACGGTCGCGACACGCACGGCTCGCAACAAGCACGTGCGCGCCGTGAATGATCCAGCCCGCGTCATCGCGCATGCCCAGCCGCAACCCGATCGATGACATCGCCGCGCAGCCGCTGACCCGGCTCAGCGGCGTCGGCGACGTCGTCGCCGAAAAGCTCGCCGCGCGCGGTCTCGTGACGCTGCAGGACCTGTGGTTCCATCTGCCGCGGCAGTACGAGGACCGCACCGAGCTCACGCCGATCCGCATGCTGCAGCCGGGTCTGCCGGCGCAGGTCGAAGGCACGGTCGAAGCGGCGGAGCGCAGTTTCCGCGGCCGGCCGATGCTGCGCGTCGCCATCGGCGACGGTTCCTATTCGACGCTGGTGCTGCGCTTTTTCCATTTCCGTTCGCAGCAGATCGCGCAGTTCGCGAACGGCACGCGGGTGCGCGTGTACGGTACGCCGCGCCCCGGGCAGCAGGGGCTGGAAATCGTGCATCCGAGCTATCGCGTGCTGGGCGCCGCCGACGAGCTCGCGCTCAGCGATCGACTCGATCCGATCTATCCCGCCATCGAAGGCATCGGCCCGGCGGTGCTGCGCAAGCTCATCGCCCAGGCGCTGCAGCGTCTGCCGGACGACAGCGCGCTCGAACTCCTGCCGGTTGAAGTGCTGGCGCGCGAATCGCTGTGCGCGGGGATGCCGTCGCTGCGCGACGCCCTGATGACGCTGCACCGTCCGCCGCAGGGCAGCGATCTGCCGGCGCTGCTGGCGGGCACGCATCCGGCGCAGCGCAGACTCGCGCTGGAAGAACTGCTGGCGCATCACCTGAGCCTGCGCAGGCAGCGCATCGCGATGCAGGCGCACACTGCGCCCGCGCTGCGCGGCGGCAAGCGCGTGACCGACTTGCGCAAGGCGCTGCCGTTCGCGTTGACCAAGGCGCAGCAGCGCGTCTTCGTCGAGATCCGCGACGATCTCGCCAAACCGGTGCCGATGCTACGGCTGGTGCAGGGCGATGTGGGCAGCGGCAAGACCGTGGTCGCGGCGATGGCGGCGATGCTGGCGATCGAACAGGGTCATCAGGCCGCATTGATGGCGCCGACCGAACTGCTGGCCGAACAGCATCTCGCGAATCTGCGCGGCTGGTTGGAGCCGTTGGGCGTGCGCGTGGTCTGGTTGGCCGGCAAGGTCACCGGCAAGGCGCGCGAGGCGGTGCTCGCCGAGATCGCCGGCGATGCGGCGCAACTGGTCGTCGGCACGCATGCGCTGATGCAGGAAGGTGTGGCGTTTCGCGACCTGGCGCTGGCTATCGTCGACGAACAGCATCGTTTCGGCGTGCATCAGCGGCTCGCGCTGCGCGACAAGGGCAGCGCGGGCAGCAACGTGCCGCATCAGTTGGTGATGACCGCGACGCCCATCCCGCGCACGCTGGCGATGGCCGCTTATGCCGACCTGGATGTGTCCGCGATCGACGAACTGCCGCCGGGGCGCACGCCGGTGCAGACGGTCGTGCTCAGCGCCGAGCGTCGTCCGGAATTGATCGAACGCATCCGCGGCGCCTGCGCCGAAGGCCGGCAGGCGTATTGGGTCTGCACGCTGATCGACGACAGCGATGAAGTCGTCGCGCAGGCCGCGCAAAGCACGTTCGAGGCGTTGACGCTACAGCTTCCGGAACTGCGGATCGCGCTGGTGCACGGACGGCTGAAGGCGGGCGAGAAACAGAAGACGATGGCCGCGTTCAAGGCCGGCGAGGTGCAACTGCTGGTGGCGACGACGGTCATTGAGGTTGGCGTCGACGTGCCCAACGCGTCGCTGATGATCATCGAGAACGCGGAGCGCCTGGGTCTCGCGCAATTGCACCAACTGCGCGGGCGGGTGGGGCGCGGCAGCACCGCGTCGAGCTGCGTGCTGCTGTATCAGGCGCCGCTGTCGCAGATGGCGCGGCAGCGGCTGGCGACCATGCGCGAAACCAACGACGGTTTCGTGATCGCCGAACGCGATCTGCAACTGCGCGGCCCGGGCGAACTGCTGGGCACGCGCCAGACCGGCCTTGCCGCGTTCCGCATCGCCGACCTCGGCCGCGATGCCGCGCTGCTGCCCACCGTGCAGCGGATCGGCGAAGCGCTGATGACGGCATCGCCCGAACTGGCCGAGCGCATCACCGAACGGTGGATCGGCGGCGCCGCGCGTTACGCCGGCGCCTGAGAGCCTGTTCAAACTCTCACGATCAAGCCTGTAGAGCGGCCTTCAGGCCGCTGAAACCGGTGCGGGTGTTTGAGCAGCGGCCTGAAGGCCGCTCTACGTGGAGCGACAAGCGTTTTCGCGGTTGTCATCGCTGGAGAGCGGAGATTTCAAACAGGTTCTGAGTCATCTCAGATCGATTCCTCGTCGCCCGCGCCCGGCGTCGGGCAGTAGATGTCGTGCAATGTCTGGATGAGTTTGTGGACCGGCCCATCCGCCACCGAGTAATACACGTTCTGCGATTCGCGCCGGGTCTGCACCCAGCCGCCTTCGCGCAGCACAGCGAGATGTTGCGAGAGCGCCGATTGGCTCAGTTCCACTGCGTCGTTGATCTCGCCCACCGTGCGTTCGCCCTCGATCAGCAGGCATATCACCCGCAGCCGCTGCGGGTTCGACATGTTCGATGTCGTCGGTCAGGTGTCCGACAACATGATCGAAGGCCGCAGGCTGTCGCAATTCTTCATCCGCCAGCCTGCCGACACCGCTGGTTATGCGATCAAGTGGGACGGTGAGTCGCAGATCACCTACGAAACCTTCCGCGACATGGGCATCGCTTACGCGGCGGGTCTGGTGTTGATCTATCTGTTGATCGTGGCGCAGTTCCGCAGCTGCGTGGTGCCGCTGATCATCATGGCGCCGATTCCGATGACCGTGATCGGCGTGATGCCGGGGCATGCGCTGCTCGGCGCGCAGTTCACCGCGACATCGATGATCGGCATGATCGCGCTGGCCGGCATCATCGTGCGCAATTCCATCCTGCGGGTGGATTTCATCAATCAGGCCGTGGCGGAAGGACGGGCGATCGGCGATGCGGTGATCGAGGCCTGCGCGGTGCGTGCGCAGCCGATCGTGCTGACCGCGGCGGCGGCGATGCTGGGCGCGTTCTTCATTCTCGACGATCCGATCTTCAACGGGCTGGCGGTATCGCTGATCTTCGGCATCCTGGTCAGCACGGTCTTGACGCTGGTGGTCATCCCGCTGCTGTATTACGTTCTGTTGAACCGCAACGCCGCGAAGGACAAGACGCCATGACCGATTCCGTCAAGACCGACTCTCCCAAGACCGACGCTCCCAAGACCGATCCCCCCGACATCCGCATCCTGCTGGAGCAGGAAGGCCCCTATGCGTTCAAGATCGATTTCGCAGGCACCGACCTGGAGGCCCTGCATACCGATGAACCCGCGCCGCTGGGCGCGGGCGCCGGTCCGAACCCCTCCGCGATCCTGCTGACCAGCATCGTCAATTGTCTGGGCGCCAGCCTGCTGTTCGCGTTGCGCAAATTCAGCAACGACCCCGGACCGATCCGCGCCGAGATCGTCGCCCGCAAGGAACGCAATGCCGAGGGCCGCTGGCGGATCCCCCGCGCCGAGGTCGTCATCCATCTGTCCGACAAGGCCGCCGATCTCGAGCACTTCGACCGGGTGATCGCCCAGTTCGAACAGTTCTGCGTCGTCACCCAGAGCGTGCGCGACGGCGTGGATGTCGCCGTGCGCATCGTCGATGCCGACGGTGTGTCGCATACGCCTGGCGTGTGATGTCGGGGCTAGTGATCCTGGGGCGAGTGATGCCGATGGGCTGGCGCTCGCACGGTCATGCCGGTTTCCGGCTCCGTGCCGCGACAATCTCGAAACCAGTCTGGGCCTTGGCTTGTGGCGCTGCCACCCACATCCTGCCCGTATCGGCGCCGCACGTGCGCCGCCACGCCGCGGCCATTGCCGTGGCCTCCGAGGGTTGACGCCATGTCCAACGCCGACGCCAGTGTTCGCATCGCCTGCCCCGCCTGTGATGGGCTCAATCGCGTCCCCGCTGCGCGCCTCGGCGATGCGCCGGTCTGCGGGCGCTGCAAGGTGCCGTTGTTCTCCGCGCATCCGCTCGCGCTGGATGTCGACGGCTTCGAGCGTCATGTCGTGCAGTCCGACCTGCCGGTGCTGGTCGATTTCTGGGCGCCCTGGTGCCAGCCCTGCCTGATGATGGCGCCGCATTTCGAAACTGCGGCGGGCGAGCTGGAGCCCGACTTCCGGCTCGCCAAGGTCGACACCCAGGCGCATCCTGCGCTCGGCGCGCGCTTCTCCATCCGCAGCATTCCGACCCTCGTGCTGTTTCGCGGCGGGCGCGAAATCGCAAGGCATTCCGGCGCAATGGGCGCCGCCGACATCGCCCGCTGGGCGCGCATGCACGCGCGTTGAGCCATACACCCCTTCATTCCGGAGAGATACCCATGTCCCGACTTCCACTGCGTGTTCTTCTGCTCGTCCTTGCCGCCGTGGCATTGCCGGCGATGGTCTTCAGCGCATGGGGTTCGGCAACGGAAGCAGCCCCGGTATCCGCGACCGGATCAGATGCCGCCGTCGCCACCACGTCCGGCGTCGCGTTGCTGCGCCCGCGCGAGGGTCTGGTGGTTGCAGGCCAGCCGGCGACCGGCGACTGGTCCGCGCTCGCCGCATCCGGCATCCGCACCGTGATCAATCTGCGTCCGCAGGCCGAGCTGCAGGGCCGCGATGAGCGCGCCGAGGTCGCCGCTGCGGGCATGCGCTATGTCGAACTGCCCGTCTCGGGCCCCGCCGACATCACACAGGAAAATGCGGAGGCGCTGTCCAGGCTGCTTGCGCAGGCCGATGGTCCGGTGCTGGTGCATTGCGCCAGCGGCAATCGCGTCGGCGGCCTGTTGGCGGTGACGATGGCCCAGAGCGGCATGCCGGTGTCCGCCGCGCTGGACTTCGGGCGCAGCGCCGGCATGAAGTCGATCGAGGGACGCACGCGCGAAGTCATCGAACAGACGCAGGCGCTGCGTTGCGTCGCCGCGCGTGAAGACGGCGATCCGTCGCAGTGTCCCGCGGGCGGCTGAACCGGCGCGAGGCCGGTCGGCTCACAGTCGATCGATCGGCAGTTTCAGATAGCGCACGCCGTTGTCCTCGGGCTCCGGCAGCCGGCCCGCACGGATGTTGACCTGCACCGAAGGCAGCAGCAGCACGGGCATCGGCAGCGTCGCATCGCGCGCAGTGCGCACGGCGACGAAAGCGTCCTCGTCGATGCCGTCGCGCACGTGGACATTGCCCGCCTTCTGCGCGGGGATGGTGGTTTCGCAGGCGTAATCGCGGCCGCCCGGCGCGTAGTCGTGGCATACGAACACGCGGGTGTCGCCCGGCAGCGCGAACAGGCGCTGGATCGAACGATAGATCGCCGCTGCCAGTCGTCATCGCGGCACGCAGTGATCGCACCGTGCCGCGACAGCCGGCATAATCGGCGGATGACGAAAAAACTTCCCCTGTTGATCGATACCGACCCTGGCGTGGACGACGCGCTCGCCCTGCTGATGGCCTTCGATTCGCCGCATCACGAGGTGGTCGCGCTGACCATCGCCGCCGGCAACGTCGGCCTGCGTCACACCGTCGCCAATGCGCTGAAACTTTGCGAAGTGGCCGGCGTCGATGTGCCGGTCTTCGCCGGCTGCGATGCGCCACTGCTGCATCCCGCGCCCGATGCCTCATACGTCCACGGCCGCGACGGTTTCGGCGATATCGGCTATCCGCCCGCGGCGAAACAGGCCGAGGCCGAACACGCCGCGATGGCGATGATCCGCCTGTCGCACGTGCATGCGGGTTCGCTGGTGGTCTGCATGCTCGGGCCGCTGACCAATTTCGCGGTGGCGCTCAAGCTCGATCCGACCCTGCCGCAGCGCGTCGGCCGGATGCTGGTGATGGGCGGCGCGGTGACGGGGCAGGGCAACACCACGCCGATGGCCGAGTTCAACATCGGTTTCGACCCCGAGGCCGCGCATCTGGTCTTTGACGCCTTCGCCGCCGCCGGCAAGGTGGTCGAAGTCGCGGACTGGGAGGCGGTGATCCGCCACGGCTTCCTGCATACCGATGTCGAGCGCTGGCTCCAGGCCGAACATCCGCGTGCGAAGTTCTACGAGGCGATCTCGCGGAAGACCCGGGAGTGGTCCGCGGGCCTGCGCGGGGAGCGCTGGCACGCCGCCGACGCCTTGGCCATGGCCCTGCTGGTGGCGCCCGAGGGCGTGCGCGAACGGGCGACCCGGCCGCTGCGGGTGGAACTGACCGGGGCCGAGACCCGCGGCGCGACCGTGGTGGACTGGAACCGTCGCAGCGGTCGCCCCGACAACGCGGAGATCCTGATGGCCTACGACCAGTCGGCCTTCGAGGCCTTGATCCGCAAGGCTTTGGGTGCGGACTGAGGCCTCCAGTCGGCGGAGCCGTGGATCGTGCACTCCGAGGCTTGAGTCGTGGCGGGTGTGGCCGCTATACTGCCCGGCTTTCCGCTCAACTCTGGTGCCGCCATGAAGGCCGACATCCATCCCGAATACCGTCAGGTCGTGTTCCAGGACGTGACCTCCGAGTTCAAGATCCTCACCCGCTCGACC
>JBKJTC010000219.1:0-4707 GCA_046590925.1 Lysobacteraceae bacterium
TCGGCAACAACCTGTCCGGCATTTTCGCCAGCGAAGTCAGCGGCGAGACGGGCATGACCATCGCCTCGGCGCTGTCGGGCTACACCTTCGGGTTCTGGGTGCTGCTGATCGCCGGCAGCGTGCTGTTCCTGATCGCGCCGCTGATCCAGAAGCTGATGCACGGCGTGAAATAAACGCCTGGGACAGGGAAGCGGCGCGCATCGGGGAAGTGCGCGTCGCGACCCCGGCGAAGCCGGGGCCCTGCCGGGGCATCCACTCGAGGGGAGTCGAGTATGAATCCGTCGGTCAAACCGCCGCTGTGGTTCTGGGCCGTGTCCGCGGCGATGCTGCTGTGGAACGGTCTGGGCGCGATGGCCTACGTCGCCGATGCGACGATCACCGCCGACGCGCTGAACGCGCTGCCGGAGGCCGATCGCGCGCTGCGCGCATCGCGTCCGGCCTGGGCCACCGCGGCGTTCGCGGTCGCGGTATTCGGCGGTGTGGTCGGCTGTCTGTTATTGCTGGTGCGCAGCCGTTGGGCCTTGCCGGCGCTGGTGCTGTCGCTGCTGGGCGTGGCGGTGCAGATGACGCAGGCGTTCCTGATCGCGAACGGCTACGAGGTCTACGGTCCGGCCGGGCTGATCATGCCGGCGCTGGTGCTGACGTGTTCGCTGTTCCTGGTATGGTTCGCGCGGCGCGCGCGTGCGCGCGGGTGGTTGCGCTAGAAGCGTGTTTTTGGACCTCACGGAGACTTCACATGTCACCCATTAAAAAGCTTGCCTTCGCTTGCCTGCTTTTATTGTCAGCCAGCCTGCAGCCCGCACTGGCTGCCCATAACGATCCTAAGGACGTGGCGGCGATTCGTGAGGTTGTGGAAGCGTTCCGCACATCGATCATCAAGAAAGACAAGGCAACTTTCGTTGGTCTCTTCTACTCCGACAAACCCGAGCACATGACCTGGCAGTTCGTGGACGACGATATCCGGGTTGCCCGGTTCAAGGAATTCGCCCCCGAAGCGCGCAAAGCGCTCAGGGTTCCAGATAGCAATTACTTGAACTTCATCGATGGGATTACCCAGGATGGCGCCAAACCGAGCGAGGAACCGTTCCGAGACGTCATCATAGACACGGACGGCGAGATCGCTTCCGTGAACTTCGACTACTCCTTTTTGCTCGATGGCGAAGAAATGAACTGGGGCCGTGAAATGTGGCACTTGGTTCGCACCGAGGAAGGTTGGAAGATCATCTCAGTGATATTTTCGCAAAGGGATCCCGTATCCAAATAGAGAACGGGGTCTAACGATTCCGGCTCAACTTCGGCCTTGTATCCACGTCGTTGCGGGCGGACCTTCCTGCGATGTCCCTTGAAACGGCGGCTCCGGCCGCCGTTTTCTTGCCGGTGGTGCGGTCGCTCACGCCGCGTCTGCGGCGTCGACCAGATCGCCCAGACCCTTGCCCAGTTTTTCCAGCAGCGCATCGAGCTGTTGTTTGTCGTCGTCGCTGAAATGCGCCAGCAGCATGCGCTCGCGCGCCAGCGCCAGCGGCACCACTTCGTCGTAGATGCGATAACCCGCTTCGCTGAGTTCCAGCACCGAGCGCCGGCGGTCGTCGCCGTGGGTGTCGCGCTGCACCAGTCCGCGTTCGAGCAACCGCGCCAGGGCGCGGCTCACCGCGACCTTGTCCATCGCAGTGCGCTCGGCCAGGCCGTTCGCCGACAGTCCCGTGTGCCGGCCCAGCACCGCGATTACCCGCCACTCGGTGATGCCGATGCCGAAGCGACCCGCATAGGTGTTGGCGATGATCTGACTGATCCGGTTCGACAGCACGCTCAGCCGGTAGGGCAGGAAGTGCTCCAGATCCAGCTGGGCGTGATTCAGCTGCGCGTGCGTATCGGGCATGGTGAAGACTCTGTGGGGAGGGTATTGACGTGGCTGGCTTGCAAATGGTTTCAACTGAAACTATATTCTTGGCTCGCTGCTTGCCGCAAGACCAGCGCGCGCCAGCGCCCCGGCATCATCCCGACATCCGATCATTACGTCATCAGGAAGCACGTCCATGAGCGCACAGCCCACCACCGGCATGCAGGTCACCACGTTCGAGAACCCCATGGGCATCGACGGCTTCGAGTTCGTCGAATTCGCCGCGCCTCCGGGGCAGGCGCAGCAGTTGCACGATTATTTCCGGAGCATGGGTTTCACGATGGTGGCGCGCCACAAGACCCGCGCCATCAGCACCTATCGCCAGGGCGACTGCACCTTCCTGATCAACGAAGATCCCGATTCCTTCGCCGCGGACTTCGCCGCCCAGCACGGTCCCAGCGCCTGCGGCTTCGCGATCCGCGTCAACAAGCTCGCCGAGTGGGTGCGGGTGCAGGCGCTGAAGAACGGCGCCACGCCGATCACCAACAAGGAACTGACCAAGGCCGTCGCCGCGCCGGTGATCGAAGGCATCGGCGGCTGCATGCTGTACATCGTCGATCGCTACGACGAGAAGGGCACCATCCACGACCCGGATTACGAATGGCTGCCCGGTGCGGAGATGATGCCCAAGGGGCTGGGGCTGACCTTCATCGATCACCTCACCCACAATCTGTATTTCGGCAACATGGACAAGTGGTCGAATTATTACGAGCGCCTGTTCAACTTCCGCGAGATCCGCTATTTCGACATCAAGGGCGCGAAGACCGGCCTGCTGTCGAAGGCGATGACCGCGCCCGACGGCATCGTGCGCATTCCGCTGAACGAATCGTCCGATCCGAAGTCGCAGATCAACGAATACCTGCAGCAGTACAACGGCGAAGGCATCCAGCACATCGCCTGTTTCACCGACGACATCTATGCGACGGTCGAAGCGATGCGCGCGGCCGGCATCGAGTTCCTGGATACGCCCGACACCTATTTCGACGTCATCGAACAGCGTGTGCCGGAGCACGGCGAGGACGTCGAGCGTCTGCGCAGGAACAAGATCCTGATCGATGCCGACGAAGAGACCAAACAGCGCAAGCTGCTGCAGATCTTCACCCTGAATGCGATCGGTCCGATCTTCTTCGAGATCATCCAGCGCAAGGGCAACGAAGGCTTCGGCGAAGGCAACTTCAAGGCGCTGTTCGAGAGCATCGAGCGCGACCAGATGAAGCGCGGTTTCCTCTGACAGAATCAAAGCCCCTCTCCCGTCGGGAGAGGGGTTGGGGGAGAGGGTCCGGCGAAGTGACGACGCACAAGCCACCGCTGCCAACGCGAACGCTGACATATTCGCGCAGACTTCGCCGCGAGATGACCGATGCGGAAGGAAAACTCTGGCAATACCTGCGCGTCGGAAGATTCGATGGTTTGAAGTTTCGTCGCCAACATCCGATACCGCCTTACATCGCTGATTTCTGTTGCGTCGCGATGCGCTTGATCATTGAACTGGATGGCTCGCAGCACTCAAATGAAGTGGGCGCAGCAAGAACCCGCTATCTCGAATCGCAAGGTTGGCGCATCCTGCGTTTCTGGGATAACGATGCCTTGATCCAGACCGAAGCAGTACTCGGCGCGATCTGGAGCGCCATCAGCGACCGTACCCTCTCCCCAACCCCTCTCCCGACGGGAGAGGGGCTTTGAAGCACAACGAGGCCAGCGCATGTCGCCCACTCTGAAATCCAACGGCTACCAATCCGGTTTCGGCAACGAGTTCGCCAGCGAGGCGATTCCGGGCACGCTGCCGGTCGGCCGCAATTCGCCGCAGCGGGTCGCGCACGGTCTTTACGCCGAGCAGATCAGCGGCACCGCGTTCACCGCGCCGCGCCACCAGAACCGCCGCGGTTGGTTGTATCGCATCCGTCCGGCGGCGATGCACGGCGGTTTCGTGCCGCATGCGCATCCGGGCTACGACAGCTGTTTCCACAACGATTTCGGCGATGGCCCGGTGACGCCGGATCAACTGCGCTGGAATCCGCTGCCGCAGCCCGGCAGCGATGCCGCGGCGGCGCCGGTCGATTTCATCGACGGGCTGTTCACCATGGGTGGCAACGGCTCGCCGGCGGCGATGTCCGGCGTCGGCATCCATCTGTACGCGGCCAATCGCGACATGCGCGGCCGGTTCTTCTACAACGCCGATGCCGAGATGCTGATCGTGCCGCAGCACGGCCGTCTGAAACTGGACGCCGAACTGGGCGTGATCGAGATCGAGCCGCAGGAGATCGCGGTGATTCCGCGTGGCATCCGTTTCCGGGTGTCGCTGCCGGATGGTCTGGCGCGCGGCTATGTGTGCGAGAACTTCGGCGCCTTCCTGCGCCTGCCCGATCTGGGTCCGATCGGCAGCAACGGTTTGGCCAATGCGCGCGATTTCCTGACCCCGAACGCCGCATTCGAGGATGTCGAAGGGGACTTCGAACTGATCGCGAAATTCCAGGGCCATCTGTGGCGCGCGGCCATCGGGCATTCGCCGCTGGATGTGGTCGCCTGGCACGGCAATCATGCACCGTACAAATACGATCTGCGCCGCTTCAACACCATCGGCTCGATCAGTTTCGATCATCCCGATCCCAGCATCTTCCTGGTGCTGTGCTCGCCGAGCGATTCGCCCGGCGTGGGCAATATGGATTTCGTGATCTTCCCGCCGCGCATTCTCGGGGCCCAGGACACGTTCCGTCCGCCGTGGTTCCACCGCAACGTCGCCAGCGAATTCATGGGCCTTGTGCATGGCGCCTACGACGCCAAGGCAGACGGTTTCGCGCCGGGCGGCTGTT
>JBKJTC010000173.1:0-3801 GCA_046590925.1 Lysobacteraceae bacterium
ATCGAGACCGTGTGGCATCACACCGTCGACGAAGTGCTGGGCGACGACAGCGGCGTCACCGGCATGCGCGTGAAGTCGATGCTGGACGGCAGCACCCGCGACATCGCGGTCAACGGCTTCTTCGTCGCCATCGGCCACACGCCGAACACCACGCTGTTCGAGGGACAATTGGCGATGAAGAACGGCTATCTGACCATCGAAACCGGACTCGACGGCAACGCCACCCAGACTTCTGTCCCGGGCGTGTACGCCGCCGGCGATGTCGCCGATCAGGTGTATCGCCAGGCCATCACTTCCGCGGGTTTCGGCTGTATGGCCGCACTTGATGCGGAGAAATATCTGGAAAAATGATCGGTCGGGACGGTAACGGGCAAGTCCGCGTTGCACTCGCAGCCTTTTCCCACGTAGTAGTCTGATCCCCATGGCCTCCACCCACAAAACGCTCTACGCACTGCAGAGGCTCTCGAAACGCATGTGGTTTCGGGCCACGCTGTATTCCGTACTCGCGGTCGCGACCGCGCTCATCGGCGCTGTCATCGGGCCGATGTTGCCCACTGGCTTGGCCGGAAGCATCGGCGCGGATTCGGTTGGCAATATCCTGGCCATCCTGGCCAGCTCGATGCTTGCGGTCACCACGTTCTCGCTTTCCACGATGGTTGCGGCCTATAGCGCTGCATCGCAGAGCGCAACACCGCGCGCGGCGAAGCTGCTGATCGAAGACGATGGCGCACAGGGGGCACTGGCCACTTTCACCGGTGCTTTCCTGTTCTCGATCGTGGGCCTGATCGCGCTCAGCACTGGCATCTACGGCGACAATGGGCGACTGGTGCTGTTCGCCGCAACGGTGGCTGTGATTGTTTTGATTACCGTGACCCTGCTGCGCTGGATCGAGCAGTTGTCGCGCTTCGGTCGCGTCGGCGAAACCATCTCACTGGTGGAGTGCGCAGCGCGCGACGCAATGCGACGGCGTGCAGACCAGCCTTGGATGGGCGGCGTTCCTGCCGAGAACCTGCTACATGAGGGCATGCTGCCTGAGGGCATGCTGCCTGAGGGCATGCCATTGGACGCAGAACGCGTCGGTTACGTGGTCCATATCGATATGGCCATATTGGAACGCATTGCGGCCGCGCGCGATGCGCGCGTGCATATTCTCGCTTTACCCGGGGCATTCGTGACCACCGGAAAGCCACTGGCGATCCTCGCGGGCGCCGTCGATGAGACATGCATCGACGAACTGCGAAAAGCTTTCACGGTTGAAGACAGCCGCAGTTTCGAACACGACCCGCGTTACGGCTTGATCGTATTGACCGAAATCGCGGCACGCGCACTTTCGCCGGCCATCAATGATCCCGGCACCAGTATCCAAATCATCGGGACTGTCGTACGTCTGCTGGACGGTTGGTCGAAGGCCAGATTGAAGCAGTCCGGCCATGCAACCGTGGACTTTCCGCATGTCTTCGTCCCGGCGCTGAAAGAATCGGACATGTTCGACGACGTGTTTCCGACCATTGCCCGCGAAGGTGCGCACATGCGGGAGGTCGGTATCCGTCTTCAGAAAGCGCTCGGCGCGCTCGCACTCAGTGGATACGGCCCATGCCGCGATGCGGCCGGGATTCATGCGCGGCTGGCGTTGACCCGAGCCATGGATGCGCTGGGCTTTGAAGCTGACCGGGAAGCAGTACGTGAAGCGATGCAGCAGGTTGCGCTGGCGGGCGAAAGACATCGCATGCAGCCATGATGGATGTCTCCTCGCGGCTTCTGGCACAGATCAGCGAGCTTCCGGCAGAGTCGTGGGATGCGCTGCACGATGGCCATAATCCTTTCGTATCGCACGCATTCCTCGCGGGGCTGGAGCACTACGGGTGTATGCGCAGCGATTGGGGCTGGACACCGCAACATCTCACACTCTGGCAGGGCGACACGCTTGTTGCCGCAGCTCCCGGGTATCTCAAGACCAACTCCCACGGCGAATTCGTGTTCGACCACGCCTGGGCACGCGCCTACGCGCAGTACGGCCGCGCGTACTACCCGAAATGGCTGTGCGCGGTGCCGTACTCACCGGTAACCGGGCCGCGGCTGCTTGCGCGCGACGATGCGATGCGGCGGATCCTGATCGACGCGCTCTCGGCGACGACTGCGGAAATGGGCGCCTCCTCAGTTCATGTGAATTTCGTCGATGCCGGCGATGACGCGGCATTCGACACCACGCCATCCGACGCGCATCCCGGCTGGCTGCAGCGCATCGACGTGCAATACCACTGGCACAACGCCGCCGGCTGGACATGCTTCGACGATTTTCTCGCCGCGATGAACCACAAGCACCGCAAGAACATCCGCCAGGAGCGCGCCAAGGTCGCACGCAGCGGCGCCACCTTCCGGGTGCTGCACGGCGACCAAGCCAGCGACGAGGATCTGGCGGCGATGCACGGTTTCTATCTGCAGACCTTCGCCGATTACGGCAATTCGCCGGCGCTGACGCTGGAATTCCTGCGCCATCTCGCACGCATGCTGCCGCGGCAACTGGTGCTGATCCTCGCCGATCACGAAGGCGACGCCATCGCAGGCGCGCTGTGCCTGCGCGGCGGCGACACGCTGTACGGGCGCTACTGGGGCGCACAGCGCAACCTGCCCGGCCTGCATTTCGAGACCTGCTACTACCAGGGCATCGACTATTGCCTGCGCGAAGGACTGACCCGCTTCCAGCCTGGCGCGCAGGGCGAACACAAGATCGACCGCGGCTTCCTGCCCGCATTCGTGCGCAGCCGACACTGGATCGCCGATCCCGATTTCGCCCAACCGCTGGCGCGCTGGTGCGAGGAGGAAGCGATCGCGGTGCGGCGCTACGCCGCGCAGCTTTCGGCGCATTCGCCGTTTCGCGCCGATGCAGAAGATCGCGAGTGACTCTGCGCCTGCCCTGGCTGTCGCCCGATCCTCACGCGCCTTTCCCTCCCGTCGATCGCGCGCTGCGCGATCCGGACGGGCTGTTGGCGGCCGGCGGCGACCTCAGCCCCGTGCGTCTGCTCAACGCCTACCGCCACGGCATCTTCCCGTGGTTTTCCGAAGACGAGCCGATCCTGTGGTGGTCGCCGGATCCGCGCATCGTGTTCCGCAGCGAGAGCGTGCATCTGTCGCGCCGGTTCCTGCGCCAGCTGCGCGGCAGCGGCTGGGTCGCGCGGGCCGATACCGCCTTCGTCGACGTCGTGACCGCCTGCGCCTCAACGCCGCGTCGGGGACAAGGCGGAACCTGGATCACCGCCGACATGCGGCATGCCTATGCCGAGCTTCACCGGCTCGGACACGCGCACAGCGTGGAAGTGTTCGATGACGGGGGCCGGCTGGTCGGCGGCATTTATGGCGTCGCGGTCGGCCGGATGTTCTTCGGCGAGAGCATGGTCAGCCTGGCGTCCGGTGGTTCCAAGGCCGCGTTGGCCGCCCTCGCCTTCCGGCTGCAGGCATGGGGCTGGCCGCTGATCGACGCCCAGGTCGAAAACCCGCACCTGCTGCGGATGGGCGGCGAAACCCGGCCGCGGGATCTGTTTCTGACGCAAATCCAACCGTTGACCGATTCGCCCGGCCGAATCGGCTCATGGCGTGAAGCGTTCGGAACCTTGTCGCTGGACGACTTGCCGCACGGTACATCGTGCGATCCGCCCTGAAGCTAACGCTTTCTTTGCGATTGCAGCCATTGCGTGGCAGAATGCGCGGCTTCGTTGGGCCTTTGTGCCCGACCTCAACGGCAGCCCAAGGCGCATGGCGAAAGACGACGTCATAGAATTTGAAGGTACGGTCTCGGAGACCCTC
>JBKJTC010000286.1:0-3645 GCA_046590925.1 Lysobacteraceae bacterium
TCGATGAAAACCTACATGTTCCCGGGGCAGGGCTCGCAGGCGCGCGGCATGGGCGGCGACCTGTTCGATGCGTTTCCGGAGCTCACCGCGAAGGCCGACGAGGTGCTCGGCTACTCCATCAAGGAACTGTGTCTCGAGGATCCGCGACGCGAACTGGGCAAGACCCAGTTCACCCAGCCGGCGCTGTACGTCGTCAATGCGCTGTCGTACTACAAGCGGATCAAGGACACGGGCGAGACGCCCGATTACCTCGCAGGTCACAGCCTCGGCGAGTTCAACGCGCTGCTGGCGGCCGAATGCTATGACTTCGAGACCGGCCTGAAGCTGGTCAAGAAGCGCGGCGAGTTGATGAGCGAAGCGACCCAGGGCGCGATGGCCGCCATCGTCAACGCCACCCGCGACCAGATCGAGGCGTTGCTCAAGGAGAAGGGGCTGGTCAACGTCGACATCGCCAACTACAACACGCCGCTGCAGATCGTCATCTCCGGGCCCACCGCCGACATCGCCGCATGCCAGGAGATCTTCCAGTTCGACCGGGTCATGTACGTGCCGCTCAATACCAGCGGCGCGTTCCATTCGCGGCTGATGATTCCGGCGAGGCAGAAATTCGAGGCGTTCCTCAAGAAGCGCAAATTCTCGAAGCCGAAGATCCCGGTGATCGCGAACCTGACCGCCAAGCCTTACCCGAACGGCGCCGTCGTCGAATACCTGTCGAAGCAGATCTCCAGCACGGTGCTGTGGAGCGACACGATCCACCATCTCATGTCGCTGTCGGATGCGATGGAATTCGTCGAGATCGGCCACGGCGACGTGCTCGCGAAAATGATCGTCAAGATCAGGCAGATTGCCGAGAAAGCCACCGCGAAGGCCGCTGCGGAGCAGGCGCCGCCGCCGGCGCAAACCGCGGAAAAATCGGAGGCGCCCGAGGCCGATGCCGTTGTTGCGGCGTCCGCGAGCGCCGCGAAGGATCCCGGCGTCGCCAATGCAGAATCGAATGGCGGTGCGCACGGCGATCGTTTCGCGCTTGCGGAGCAGAAGGTCGCTGCCTGGAACAGCCTTCATCCCGTCGGCACCGGCGTGAAGTCGCTGGTGGCCGAGCACGGCGCGCTGATCACGCGTACGCCGGCCGTGGTGTTGTTCGGTCATCGCGCGGCCGTGTACATGGAAGGCTTCAACGGCTACTTCGATCTCGACGAGCTGTCGCTCGAAGAACGTTCGGCGGCCTGATCGTCCATGCGCCTTCCCGTCGTCTTCATGTTCCCCGGACAAAGCTCGCAGTACCATCAGATGGGGCGCGAGCTTTACGACCGGCATCCGAGGTTCCGGATGTGGATGGACTATTGCGACGAAATCGCGGGGCCGCTGATCGGCGGTTCGCTCTGCGAGGTGCTGTACCGCGACGGCGACAAAGGCCAGCCGTTTGATCGTCTGCTGCACACCAATCCGGCGCTGATCGCGTTCGAGTTCAGTCTGGCGCGGGTGCTGATCGAAGCGGGCGCCAGGCCGGACTATCTGCTCGGCTACAGTCTGGGCGAACTCACCGCCGCGATCGTCGGCGAAGCGCTGACCATCGAGCAGGGCATCGGCTTCGTCGTCGATTATGCCCGGCTGATCGAAGCCGAAAGTCCGCCGGCGACGATGCTGGCGGTGGTCGACGTGCCCGATATCGAAACGCGCTATGCCGACCTGCTCACGGGTTGCTGGGTGACCGCGCGCAATTTCGACCGGCACCTGGTCGTGACCGGGCCTGTCGCAGCGATCCAACGACTACGCGAGGCACTGACGCGCGACGGCGCGCTGCATCAGGTTCTGGCCGTCAAATACGGTTTCCACACCGAAATGCAGCAGCCGCTGGAAGCGTCGTTCATGGCGCTGGCGGAAAAGCTCGACTTCAAACCGCTGCGCACGCCGATGGTGTCGTGTCTGGACGGCAGCGTTTACGACGACAAGACCGATGTCCAAAGCTGGCCGCGGCGCCTGTGGGCCACGTATCGCCACCCGGTCGCATTCGATGCCACGGTGCGCGGCCTGCTCGACGGGGGAGACTTCCATTTCATGGAGGTCGGCCCCAGCGGCACTCTGTCGACGTTCGTCAAATATCTGGTTCCGACCGGCAGTGCTTCGACGTTCAGCGATGTCATCAACCCCTTCGGCAGGGACGAAAAAACATATCGCAGTGCGCTTGAGCGGATCGGTCTGGACGATAGTCGCCACGCCGAGCGCGACCCGCGCATCCCCACCTATTCAACAGGAAAGCACTGAGTTGACCGGATTCTTCGAAATGGGCCAGCAAGTGCTGGTGTCGCAGCCTTTCAGCAGACTGCTGGGCACGGAGCTGTGCGAGCTCTCCGAGGGCTACGCCGAACTCTCGCTGAGGATCCGCGAGGATTTCAAGCAAAGTTACGGATTCGTGCACGGCGGCGTCGTCAGTTACCTGGCCGACAACTGCCTGACCTTCGCCGGCGCGACCGTGCTCGGCAATTGCGTGACCTCCGAATTCAAGATCAATTATGTGATGCCGACCATCGGCGAGCTGATGGTCGCCAAATCCACCGTGCTGGCCTTCGCATTGCGGCAGGCGGTGTGCGAATGCAAGGTCTACGTCATCCGCAATCAGGAATCCATGCTGGTCGCGGTGGCGCAGGGCACGATCGTCAAGATCGAGACCGATATCAGGACGGGCGCATGAAAGCCATCGTCTACCACGAGTACGGGTCGCCCGATGTTCTGCAGCTGCGGGACGTGGAGATGCCTGAGCCGCGCCCGAATGAGCTGCGCATCCGCATGCGCGCCACTTCGGTCAACACTGCCGATCTCTATCTGCTGCGCGGAAGCCCTTACATGATGCGGCTTCAGATCGGCCTGAAACGCCCGCGAAACAACGGTATCGGCCTCGATTTCGCCGGGGTCGTCGACACCGTCGGCGATGAGGTCACCCATTTCCGGGTCGGCGATGAAGTCTTCGGGCAGATCGCCCACAATTCCACCGGGCGTACCCGCGCACTCGCCGAATACCTGTGCGTCGACGCAGCGGTCGCGGTGAAGAAGCCGCATGGTATCGGCTTCGCCGAAGCCGCCACGGTTCCATTAGCGGGATGCACCGCGCTCTACGCAGTGCGCGACTACGGCCAAGTGACTTGCGGACAGCATGTGCTGATCAACGGCGCGGGCGGCGGAGTGGGCGTGCATGCCGTGCAGCTTGCGAAGCATTTCGGCGCCACGGTCACCGCCGTGTGCAGCGAAGCCAAGCGGTCGCTGATGCACGACATCGGCGCCGATCATGTCATCGATTACCGGAAGCAGGATTTCACCGCCGGTTCCGCCCGTTACGACGTGATCGTCGACACGATCAGCAGCCAGGCCATGCGTCGCTGCCGGCGCGTGCTCGCGCCGCAAGGTCGGTTCGTGTGGGTGGGAGGGCCCAGCACGAACCGCTGGGTCGGTCCGCTGAGCCTCGCACTGAACGTATTCGCGATGCCGCTCGTCGACCGCGAACATCGTTGGCTTGTGGTGTCGAAAACTTCCACGGCCGAGGATCTGGCGACGCTCGCCGGATTGCTCGAGCAAAGGGCGTTTCGCCCGGTCATCGATAGGCGTTACCCGCTTGGGGACGCTGTCGATGCCATCCGTCATCTGGAGAAAGGC
>JBKJTC010000034.1:0-7312 GCA_046590925.1 Lysobacteraceae bacterium
CCCGATCGGTCTGGGAGGCGGAATGACCACCTACGGCTACGCCGAAGGCTCGCCGCTGATATACAGCGATCCGGAGGGATTAGCGGCCGCTTTCATCTTGAGGCTGGGAATCCGGTACCTCGCGCCGAAGCTGGCGGCGGGTGCGATCAGGCGTGTGGCGCCGCGGTTGGTGCGCAGTGACATCAAGCGGGTGGTGTGGCGTCCGGTGGTGCAGCAACCTAAAGCTTGCCCTCCGGTTTCTGCGAGTGGAAAAGCGGCAAAGATGCCATTCTGGTCTTCCACTAAATCGAAGTCAGCGGTCGATAACGCCTTCGGTCACTGGAAAAAGCACGGCTCAGAGTTCCCTGAATTTCAGAATTCCAAGCAATACGTGGACGGAGCAAAAAGCTTGTTCAATAATCCACCTGCCGGAACTCTGACAAAATCCAGGCCAACAAATGGAGATAAGCTCTTCTACAATCCCGCGAACAATACTTTCGGTGTTCAAGCTGCGAATGGCGCACCGCGAACGATGTTCCGGCCGACTGATGGGATCAACTATTGGAACAAGCTATGAACCCCACCGACGTTAATTGCGATTTTCTGCCTTGCCCATGCTGTGCTTCACGAGTGCTTACGATGCTAGGCGAATACGAAATCTGCGACGTATGTGGCTGGGAAGACGATCCGGTTCAATCCGCTGATCCAGACTACGCCGGAGGCGCAAACAAACTAAGCCTTAAGGAGGCGAGAAAGGAGTGGTCGAACAGACAATCAGAAGCATGATCTGAAGGCTTTCTGCCTACTCACGCTATTTTTTCGCTGACTACAACGCCAACGGCCAGCCGATCCAGCAGGCCTTCTTGCGAGAAGACCAGCCGGTGGGTCTGTCAAAAACGAAACCCCGCTGATGCGGGGTTTCGTTTTTATCAAAGACCGCTACGGTAACGTCGCACGCAAGCTCCAGATCACGTAGGGGTGCATGTATGTGCTGCGATTGGAACAATCGCCCACAAAAAGAAAGCCGGACAATGCCGGCTTTCTTCGTTCGCATCATTGCGGCAACGCTCAGGCTGCAGCGGCCTGCCGCTGGCGCGGGCCTTCCAGCAGCGCGCGCTTGATCACCGAGACCAGCAGATCGAGTTCATCGCTGGCGATGGCGAAGTGCGGGGTGAAACGCAGCGAGTTCTCGCCGCCGTGGATCACGCCGATGCCGTGTTCGCGCATCCATTCCTCGGTGGAGTGGGTGCCGTAGCCCTTGAACTCCGGCGACAGTTCGCAGGAGAAGAGCAGGCCGGTGCCCTGGACCTTGGTGATCAGGCCCGGCAGTTCGGCTTTCAGCGCTTCGAGCTTGGTCAGCGCTTCCTTGCCGCGCTCGCGGATGTTGTCGCGCAGCGCCGGCGTAAGCATGCCCAGCACGGTGCAGGCGACGTCCAGCGCGCGCGGGTTGGTGGTCATGGTGTTGCCGTAGATGCCCTTGCGGTACAGGCCGGCGGCGCGATCGTTCACGGCCAGCACCGACAGCGGGTACTGCGCGGCGTTGAGCGCCTTCGAATAGGTTTCCATGTCCGGCGGATCGATGCCCTCGAAGCCGGGGTAGTCGACGATCGACAGCACCGCGTGCGCGCGCAGCCCGGCCTGGATCGAGTCGACCAGCAGCAGGGTGCCGTGTTCGCGGGTGAGGCGGCGGGCGGCGTCGTAGAACGCGCGCGGCACGGCGCGGCCCGGGTCGCCTTCGCCCATCACCGGCTCCAGGAACATCGCTTCGATATGCCAGCCTTCGCGCTCGGCATCGGCGAACGCTTGCTCCAGCTGCTCGATGCTGTACGGGTCGATGGTGATGGCCTGCCCGGCGTGGTGCTGATAGCTGCCCAGGTGCGCGGCGTAGGTCTTGCGCGAGGAGTCGGAATACAGCGCCGGCAGTTCGGTGCGGCCGTGGAAGCTGCCCTTGACCGAGATGCGCTTGACCCGGCGGCCGGCGTGCGGCGCGCCGGGATCGGTCATCAGCTTGGTATTGACGTCGGCGATGCGCCCGGCCAGCGAGACCGATTCCGAGCCCGAATTCAGGCACAGGAATTTGTCGTAAGGACAGGCGCCGAGGGTGTGGCCGATTTCCTGGCGAATCGCGCGCTCGAAGCGCAGCTGCGAGAGGTTGGGGGTCATGATGTTGGCCATCGCCTGCGGCTTGGCCATCGCGTCCAGCACCTTCTGCGGGGCATGACCGAAACCGAGCATGCCGTAGCCGCCGGAGTCGTGCAGCACTGCGCCTTTGAGCGTCACGACCCACGGCCCGCGCGCGGCCAGCGCGATGTACGGGTTGACGGTGTCCTGCGAATAGAAATTGACGAAGCCGGCCTGGACGGCGTCGGCCTGGGCGGTTTCGTCGAGATCCAGCAGATCGGCGAATTCTTCGCGGATGGCGGCGTATTCGGCGCCCGCGGCTTCGATGGCTTCGACCAGATCGGGATGCGTGGCGGCGAAGGTCAGGACGGTGGCGTCGTCCAGCCCATGGGTGCGGCGCGTGCCGGCGTGGGCGCGAAGCGGGGCGAGGGTGTCGAGCAAAGCCATGGGATGGCCTCCGGCAGAAACGGCGAGCTGTCCATTATCGCCATCTGCCTGTCGATTGACAGTTGTGATCTGTGCAGATTTCATGGATATTTCGTCGATTCGACGAAACAGATGGCGCAAATGAGGCTCACAGACACCGATCAGCAGCTGCTCTCCCTGCTGCGTGAGAATGCCCGGGCGCCCACGGCCGAGATCGCCCGCCGGCTGGGTCTGTCGCGGACCACGGTGCAGAGCCGCATCGAGCGGCTGGAGCGGGAAGGGGTGATCAGCGGCTATACGGTGCGCGTCAACGACGAATACGAGCGCGGCCTGGTCCGCGCGCACATCATGATCGCGGTGCAGCCCAAGCAGATGATCTCGGTGGTAGCGGCGCTGCGGGCGATGCCGGAGCTGCGCTCGCTGCATTCGGTCAGCGGCGCCTACGACCTGATCGCGATCGGCGCGGTGCCCGGCGTGGGCGAGTGGGACGTGCTGACAGACCGGATCGGCGTGATCGACGGCGTGGAACGCACCACCTCGTCGATCGTCCTGTCCACCAAGTTCGAGCGCTGAGACGGTTCGTCGTGTCCGCCGCGACCCTGCCGGTCGTCGACATCGCCCCGATGCTGGGCGGCGCGGATCCTGGCGCCTGCGATCGGGTGGCGGCCGGCATCGGCGAAGCCTGCCGCGCGCACGGCTTCTTCTATATCGCCGGGCACGGCATCGACGACGCGTTACAGACACGGCTGCGCGACGCCGGCCGCAGGTTCTTCGCGCTGCCGGCAGCGGACAGGATGCGTGTGGCGATGCTGCACGGCGGCCGCGCGTGGCGCGGCTATTTCCCGGTGGGCGGCGAACTCACCAGCGGCCTGCCGGACCTGAAAGAAGGCATGTATTTCGGCACCGAGCTGCCGCCGGACGATGCCCGGGTGCGCGCCGGCTGGCCGCTGCACGGCGCCAATCTGTGGCCGGCCGAGGTGCCGGCGCTGCGGGCGGCGGTGCTGGACTACATGGCGGCGGCCAGCCGCGCCGCGCAGGCGGTGCTGGCGGCGGTGGCGCTGAGCCTGGGGCTGGAGGAGGACTGGTTCCGGCGCCACTACACCGCCGACCCGACCGTGCTGTTCCGGATTTTCCGCTATCCGCCGCAGCCGGCCGCTGACGACGGCTGGGGCGTGGGCGAGCACACCGATTACGGTCTGCTGACCCTGCTGCTGCAGGACGACGTGCCCGGCCTGCAGGTGCGCACGCCGCAGGGCTGGCTGGACGCGCCGCCGCTGCCGGGCACGCTGGTATGCAACATCGGCGACATGCTCGACCGCCTGACCGGCGGCACCTACCGCTCCACGCCGCACCGGGTGCGCAACGCCAGCGGCCGCGAGCGGTTTTCGTTTCCGCTGTTCTTCGATCCGGACTTCACCGCACGGGTCACGCCGCTGCCGCAGCACGCCCGGATCGACCCCGGCCGCGTGGCCGCGGATCGCAGCGCACGCTGGGACGGGGCCAGCGTGCTGACGCCCTTCGACGGCACCTACGGCGATTACCTGCTGGGGAAGGTCGGCAAGGTCTTCCCGCAGTTGCGCGCGGACGTGGTGTGAGCGTGGGCGGCGGCGGGCCGGCAGCTACAATGCACGCCCCCGAACGTGCGCCACGATGAAAAAATCCGACTTCCATTTCGAGCTGCCCGAGGCCCTGATCGCCCAGGCGCCCCTGGCCGAACGCTCCGCCAGCCGGCTGCTGGTGGTGCCGCAGGCGCCGGGCGACCTGCAGGACCTGTCGGTGCGCGACCTGCCCGAGCTGCTGCAGCCGGGCGATTTGCTGATCTTCAACGACACCCGGGTGATTCCGGCGCGTTTGTTCGGCCAGAAGGCCACCGGCGGGCGGGTGGAGATCCTGATCGAACGCCTGCTGCCCGGCGACGAGGCACGGGCGCAGATCGGCGCCAGCAAATCGCCGAAGGCGGGCAGCCGGATCGCCCTTGATGCCGGCGGCGAAGCCGAGGTGCTGGGCCGCGACGGCGAGTTCTATCACCTGCGCTTCCGCGTCGGCGAAGGGCTGGAAAGCTGGCTGCTGCACGCCGGCCGGCTGCCGCTGCCGCCGTACATCCGCCGCGAGCCGGGCAGCGACGACCACGAGCGTTACCAGACCGTGTTCGCGAAGGAAATCGGCGCGGTCGCCGCGCCCACCGCCGGCCTGCATTTCGACGAACCGCTGCTGGATGCGCGGCGCGACCGCGGCATCGAATTCGGGCACGTGACCCTGCACGTCGGCGCCGGCACGTTCCAGCCCATGCGCGCCGACGATGTACGCGAACACCGCATGCACAGCGAATGGTTGAACGTGGGCGCCGAACTGGTCGCGCAGGTGCGCCGCACCCGAGAGCGCGGCGGTCGCGTGATCGCGGTGGGCACGACCGTGGTGCGCGCGCTCGAGAGTGCAATGCGCAACAACGATGTCGGCGAACGCGAACTGCAGCCGTTCGCGGGGGAAACCCGGATCTTCATTTTCCCGGGCTACCGCATCCGCAGCGTCGACGCGATGATGACCAATTTCCATTTGCCGGAAAGCACGCTCTTGATGATGGTGTCGGCGTTCGCCGGCAAGGACCGGGTGTTCGCCGCCTACGCGCATGCGGTGCGCGAGCGCTACCGCTTCTTCAGCTACGGCGATGCGATGCTGTTGTTTCCATCGGACGCGCACCCGTCCGCAGCTGTCGAGCCTTCGCATGCAGCTTGATTTCGCCGCGCTGCCGGCGAGCGAGGCCTATCGCTGGTTGACCGCCACGGTCACGCCGCGGCCGATCGCCTGGGTGTCCACGCGTTCCGCCGACGGCATCGACAACCTCGCGCCCTTCAGCTTCTTCCAGGTGGTCTGCGACGCGCCGCCGACGCTGATGCTCAGCATAGGCCATCGCCCCGACGGCAGCGAGAAGGACACCCTGCGCAATCTGCGCGAGCGCGGCGAACTGGTCATCCAACTGGTGTCCGCCGTGCAGGCCGAGAAGATGAGCGCCACCGCTGCCGCGTTCCCGCACGGCGTGAGCGAGTTCGAGCGCTGCGGGGTGGCCTCGGCGGCATCCGAACGCGTCGCGCCGTCTCGTGTTGCCGCAAGCGCTGTCGCCTTCGAATGCAGGCTGGCCGCGATCCAGCCATATCCCACGGATGCGCCGTCGCACCATCTGGTGTTCGCCGAAGTGCTGCTCGCGCACATCGACGACGCGGCGATGGCCGACGCGCGCCACATCGACCCGGCGAAGCTCGATCTGATCGGGCGCCTCGGCGGTGCGGCGTATGTCCGCACCCGCGATGTCTTCCAGCTCAAACGACCGGCATAAGTCCGCCGGTCCGCATCACTTACAGGAGTCGCGCATGTCGCGGATGAGTTTCGAACTGCTCGGCACCGACGGCGTGGCCCGCCGCGGCCGCATTACTTTCCCGCGCGGCACCGTCGAAACCCCGGCATTCATGCCGGTGGGCACCTACGGTTCTGTCAAGGGCGTGATGCCCGATCAGGTCCGCGCGCTCGGCGCCGAGATCATCCTCGGCAACACCTTTCATCTCTATCTGCGTCCGGGCCTGGACGTGATCGCCGATCACGGCGGCCTGCACGGGTTCACGCGCTGGAACGGGCCGATCCTCACCGACTCCGGTGGCTTCCAGGTGTTCTCGCTCGCGCACAAACGCAAGGTCACCGAGGCTGGCGTCACCTTCGCCGCGCCCACCGACGGCCGCAAGGTCTTCCTCGGCCCCGAGGAAAGCATGCGCATCCAGAAAGTGCTGGATTCGGACATCGTGATGATCTTCGACGAATGCACCCCGTATCCGGCGACCGAAGAGGTGGCGCGCAAGTCGATGGAACTGTCGCTGCGCTGGGCCGAGCGTTCGCGCAAGGCCCACGACGGCAACGATGCGGCGCTGTTCGGCATCGTCCAGGGCGGCGTCCACCACGACCTGCGCACCCGGTCGGCCGAGGCGCTGAAGCAGATCGGCTTCGACGGTTACGCGGTCGGCGGCCTGGCCGTGGGCGAACCGGAGGCCGAGCGCAACGCGATGCTCGAACACACCTGTCCACATCTGCCGGCCGACCGGCCGCGCTATCTGATGGGGGTGGGGCGGCCGGAGGATCTGGTCGAATCGGTGGCGCGCGGCATCGACATGTTCGACTGCGTGATGCCGACCCGGAACGCGCGCAATGGGCACTACTTCACGAGTTTCGGCACCGTACGCATCCGCAACAGCCGCTACGAGCGCGATCTGCGGCCGATCGAGGAGGGTTGCGGCTGTCACGCCTGCAGCAACGGCTACACCCGTGCCTATCTGCGCCATCTGGACCGCTGCAACGAAATGCTCGCGCCGATGCTGGGCACCCTGCACAACCTCTGGTACTACCAGAAGTTGATGGCCGACATCCGTGCCGCCGTCGAAGAAGGCCGCTTCGCCGACTTCCGCCAGGCGTTCTACGTCGCCCGCGCCGAGGCCGGCGGCGCGCCGGGCTGAACTTCGGCGGCCGGGAGCGGTCGGCATAGGGTGCCGACCAGCCCGGAGACGGCCGCGGCGGGGTTGAAAGCCCGCAGCCCGGCCCGCATGGCATAATCCCCAGCTATTTTGCGCCCGGACCCGTCATCGATGAATCTGTTCGATCTCCTGATTTCTCCCGCCTACGCCCAGGCGGCGCCCGCCGCTCCCGGCGCCGGCAGCCTGATGTCGACCCTGATGTTCCCGATCCTGCTGCTGGTGGTGATGTACTTCATCATGATCCGGCCGCAGATGAAGCGTTCCAAGGAACACCG
>JBKJTC010000055.1:0-15279 GCA_046590925.1 Lysobacteraceae bacterium
GTCGGCGGCCATCCAGACACCGGCTGCCGACACTTCCATATCTAACGAATGGAACCGCAGGACATCCAAAGGCACGAATCTTGGCAAACCCAAGTGTCCATCCTCGATCGGCACAGATACCGCGCCACGTGCCCCCAGTTCTCTGATGTGCAGGGCTTGCAAGTTGCCAGGGAACACGATGTGCGGCTCGCTGCCGAGTATCTTGTGTTGGTGCACATGCCCCAGCGCCCAATAGTCGTAGCCGTGCCCCCGCAACTGCTCCACAGTGCATGGCGCATAGGGCGAATGCGGCGGCGAACCGGCCAGAGCAGTATGCAATACACCAATGTTCACGCACCCGGCTACTGGCCGTGGATACGCGCTCGCCAAGTTCTCGCGTGTGTCGGCCTTCGCGAAACTCTGACCATGCAGATGGATGTGCAACGGCTCGAACTCGAACGACTGAGGCGAGCTCGTCGAAAACAGTCGGACATTGTCTGGCGGCACCAGTGTCTTGGGCATGGCCGACTCCGCGTCGTGATTGCCATGCAACAGATACACAGGAATACCGCGCGACCTCAAGCGGCCGACCTGCTGATGGAAGAAAAGACCCGTGCTCACGTCTTTCCATGCGCCATCATAGACATCGCCCGCCAAGACTAGGAACGCGGCCTCCGACTCGATGACAAAGTCGATGAGGCAGATGAAGGCCAGCCGCGGGGCAAGTGCGAAGGGATGCGCCGCTCGACCGTCCAGCAGGGCCGGCAGGCTTCGATCTAGGTGTATGTCAGCAGCGTGGACGAAATGGTGCATAGACCAAGCTTAGTGCATTCGCGCTAATAACCCAAAGCGCAACGAAACGAGACCACAACACCCCGATCAGAAGATTCCGATGCGCCTCCCAAACTTCTTCCCTGACAAGCTTTTCCAACCTGGCCTCTCACGCTCAGCGAATGACCCAGTGAACTCGTGGGCCCCCATTACTCGCGACTGAATGAAAATGAAGGTATGGGATGTCCTCATCCCGGGGCCGGTCGAGCTGTCAGATGTGACAGGGTGATGGAGAGTTTCGCGTGTCCGCAGTCTGATGTTGATAGGTTGCTATCGACCCTGTACGGACACCAGGTGTCCAAAGTGGAGTCGGGTGAGTTTGCCAGTAAGACAGCGGTAGGCTGAAGTCCCGCGGAATACACCGGCCTTGTCTTGAGAACGGGAAACGGACATAGAATCGCCCCTGCGCCCGAATCCGGGCGCACACTTGGTATCCTCCAGTCTTGGGGCTTCCATGGGATGGCCGATCATGTGACGCGGGCTATCCACGTTCACTTCAGTGTTTCCCGGATGCCGATGAACGCTGCCGTCAACCCGCAGCGCCAACCGGGGGTGAGAGTTGCATGAATGCAAACCTAAATGACGTTCTTGATGGCAACCTCTCCATCCAGGAGGTCTTGCGTCGTTTGCAACATCGTCTTCTCGACTTAACCGCCCGCAATCGCCTGCTCAATTTCAAGATCACGGCCGGCAAGACGCTGCCGCTTGTTCCAGGCCATCTCGATGCCGCCTTTCGTCGACTGACGGGACAGACCCCTTTTTCAATTCAAATCGTGCCAGTCCCTGATCCACGCCGGGAAGAATGGGTTGTCAAGCACGAGCGCATGGTAAAGCCCGAAGCGAAAGAACACGCGGTTCACTTGGGCTTGAACATCCAGTTAGAAGAAGTCCAACAGGTGGGGGATGGCGCTAGCATCGTTCGCGTCCAGCATTACAACGAAGACCTTGCCAAGCATTTCCGAAAGATCGATCGTGAGGCCCGTTTGGCGTTGGAAGAAACGGGCGCGAATATGCTGTTCTTGGTGTTGGGCTGCTTGGATTACACGGATACCACCGGCTCTGACAAGGCGTTGTCGGCCCCCTTGATCTGTGTTCCCGTCGAACTCTATGCAGTTCAACGTCCCCAGGAGATCATCTTCAATTTCAGATATACGGGCGAAGAAATACAGGAGAACCTATCACTTCGGGAAAAACTCAAAAGGGATCACGCGTTCACATTGCCTGAATTCCCGGATGAGGACGATGGCATCGAGAACTACTTTCAAGAGATCGAGAGACTCGTCCAAAATCGTCCGGGATGGAAAGTGCGCCGGAACATGACTCTGGCGTTGTTATCATTCGCCAACATGCTATTGATACGCGACCTTGAGCCTGAAAACTGGTCGAATGCGAATGGTGATTCCACGCTGTTGAATCATCATGTAATTAAGCAGATTTTCAGGGGTGGCGATGATGGCGCCGCCTTGGGATATGCAGACGAATATGACTTGGATCGCCACCCAGGGGCTGATCTTCCCCTGATTTACGACGCGGACAGTTCGCAGCACAGTGCGATTGTGGATGTTATGGAAGGGAAGTCTCTTGTCATTGAAGGTCCTCCTGGAACTGGCAAGTCCCAAACGATTACCAATATCATCGCTGCCTGTCTTAATGCGGGAAAAACGGTTCTGTTTGTCGCGGAAAAACTGACCGCATTACAAGTGGTTCAACGCCGTCTCCAAGCCGCAGGACTTGATTCATTTCTATTGGAGCTTCACTCCAACAAGACGAACAAGCGCCACGTTCTGGAATCGCTCGATTCCAGAATAGACATGCGCACTTCGGAGCCGCCCGGATTAGATTCGCTAATTGCAAGCCTTTCTGACCGCAAGAAAAAGCTGGATGAATACGCCAAGCTATTGAACACAAGAACGGGCAACCAGTTGGGGCTGACCGTTCATGAAGTCTTGTGGCGCGCTGAACAACATCGAGTCAGGCTGGGCGAACACACCGAAAAACTGATAGGTAAAATTGTCTCTTCTGCGCCCCACGCAAATGCGTCTGTACTGGAAGCAAATTTGAATTGCATCACATCCTTGTCGCAGACATTCAGGGAAATCGGTAGATACGATCAAAGCAGTCCGTTTTGGGGTTTCTATCCCGACAGTCTGGCGCCAGGAGATGATTTGGCGGTCGAGAGTTTTTTGCGAGGCGCTTTAGGCTTCGCGATACAGGTCAGAAATAACAGTCAGAAAATGATCGATGTCTATGGCGTTCACGTCTACGGTCAGGCCGGTGAGGGAAGAGCGGACAGGTTTGCTGTAACACTGGAAGGACTCGGTAGTCTTCTCTCGGATGACATGGCGGTCGATGTTCTTCCGGCGGTTTTCGGTAAAAGCCGCTTGAACCAAGAAAGCGCGCTTGATGTCCTCAAAAAACACAATGGGATATTGCACTCGATCTTTGAGTTAGAGGCAGCCACCACCGGCAAGATCGACTTTGACAAGGCCCAACAGGCCCAGTCTTCCGACGTCGCCTTGCGGTTCGTTCGACAGAATGGTGTTGCAGACTTGCAGATCGGAATACTCGGAGGTGTCATCCAGCAGCTGGATGCGTTGTTGAAAGCGGCGGTGCCGGCGCGTCAGGCCTTGAACAGCATTTTGGATAGCACTGGGCTTCCGCACGATAGGACCGAAAGCGATGACAAACTTAAAGCGATCATGGAGGTGTGCGCCACCGCTCCATTGGATCACTTGGACATGCGTTCTGTGGAACTGTCCAAGCCCCATGCAGTGGAGGTGTTGAACAAAAGCATTGTCGATCGTGCTTGCCTGCAGGCCACAGAAGACCGCCTGTCGCACCGGCTATACATGGATCAGGTCCCCACCGATAATGACCTGCGGACTTGGATTTTAGTTCTGCGTGAGGGTGATGCTTGGTATCGAATTTTTCAGAAGCCATGGCGCACCGCAGTCAAAGCCCATCGCTCTTTGCAACGGGACAAGAGCAAGATGCCGTCGTCACAGAGATTGGCAGAATTGGAAGAGTTGTCCGACTTACGCAAAGGCTGGGCGGCTTGGATGAATTCCCCCCTGCTTACACGAATTGCTGGTGTGGCCTCGATGCCAGTGGACTTCCCATTGTCGGAATCTGCCAAAGTAGCCAAGTGGTTGAAGGACGCCATTGAACTATTGGGGCGAGCCCATGTGGGGGAATCGATATTCGATCCCATTTCCGCTGCCAGAACTGTGATCAATGGGCATCTGTCGAAACATTCTGACATGGACGCCCATCTGAATGCCCTCCGGGAGCTGGATGCGTGGATCACGAATTCGTGCCCCCAACTGCCAGGGTGGAGCGATTCGCCCAACTGGAACCTGCGCTTGGTCGTGGTGGATAACTTGCTCGCGCAACTTCGACAAGTTGCCAATGATTTCGCGGGTGCCGTTCATCCTGATGTGACCTTGGAACAAGGTTATCACTTGATCCGACAAGCACATGAGTTGTTTGCCAATTCCAAGGCGATTTCGGATTCGGTCGAATTGAGAGACATTTTGGGTCATAGGGCGTCGCGATTCCGGGAAGAACTGCAGGCCATAATGGCGGCGGTTCGATTCGGGCAGGCCGTGTGGGACTCCTCATTGGCCATCCAGGCCAAGCAGCAGCTGTGGACGACCTCGGCACGATCCACACTCGATGATATGCGTAAGACAATCGCGTCATTAGAGGAAAATCAGGACCAGTGGAAAAATGCAGTTTTACAGCTGAGAGAGCATGGGGAACTGGAACTTGAATTTTGGATGCCTCTTTCCGATGAAACCATCACCGGTGTCGAGAAGTCTTGCCTGCGATTGCAGACGGCACTTGACCAAATGGACGAACTCATCCCATGGTCGCTGTATGTTCACCATCGCGCCGAATGTGTAAGCGCAGGGTTGGACGCATTTGTGTCGGTGTTGGAAGACAATGCGCTGCCGCCAGATTCTCTGGTTGATGCCTTTTCTTATCGATTCTATGCGTCCATCGCCGAATCCTTGTTCCGTAGAACCCCGACACTACAAAACTTCAGCGGTGTCGTCCACACCAACACGCGTCAAGAGTTCTCACAACTGGATCGCAATCTGGTGTCCTTGCGCGGTAGGCAGATTAGCCATCAAAGCAGACGTTTGGCCAGAACGGAACAAGGGTACAACGGAACAAGGGTGGCCGACAAAACCGAAATGAATTTGATCCAGCATTTGCTTCCGCAATCACGGCCGCGGATTGCGTTGCGAGACTTGCTGCATCGTGCCGGCAAGTCAATCCGACAGTTGAAGCCCTGCTTCATGATGGGGCCGCAAGCGGTGGCCCAGTACTTGATGGCCTCACCTGAAATGTTCGACGTGGTCATCATGGATGAGGCGTCTCAGATGCGACCGGAACAAGCCATCGGCGCTATTGTTCGCGGAAAACAGCTGGTCGTGGTTGGCGACCCCAAGCAGTTGCCGCCAACCTCGTTCTTCTCCCGGGGGCAGTCCGATGGGGATACACAAGAAACCTCGGTGGCAGAAGACGCCGAATCTATTCTAGACTTGGCCAGTAGCCATTTTCGACCCATTCGTTCTCTGCGTTGGCATTATCGTTCCCGCCACGAAAGCCTGATTGCGTTCTCGAACAGGCAGTTCTATGACGGTAAGTTGATAGTGTTCCCATCTCCGTTTCCAAGGTCGCGGGGCCTTGGCGTTCGCATGCACTACGTCAAAAACGCCGTCTACGAAAGTCAGACCAATCTGAAGGAAGCTGCCGCAGTCGTGGATGCGGTAGTTGATCACATTCTTCACACCCCGGATTTATCGCTGGGTATTGTCGCGCTGAACATTCGCCAGCGTGATTTGATCGCGGAGTTGATGGAGGAACGGCTGAAATCAATGTCCGGTGCCGATGGCTATCGAAACAAGTGGAATGACGAGGGGCAAGATATATTCGTCAAGAACCTTGAAAACGTCCAAGGCGATGAGCGAGATACCATCATTATTTCGACAACTTATGGCCCGCCCCCAGGTTCAACTCATGTCCATCAGAACTTTGGACCCATCAGCCAAGAGGGCGGCTGGCGGCGGTTGAACGTGCTGTTCACCCGCGCCAGAGCGTCGGTCCTTCTCGTGACATCTATGAAACACACGAACATCGTGGTGGGGGCGGGCACACCCCAAGGAACGCGTGCCATGCGCGATTACTTGCTTTATGCGGAAACAGGCAGGTTGAACCACGACCCGGGGGAGGCCAATGGCGGGCAACCCGAGTCCGAATTTGAAGTAGCTGTGATCAAGGCATTGCGCGGTCTGGCCTATGAGTGCGAGCCGCAAGTGGGAGTGGCCAACTTCCGTATCGACATCGGTGTGCGGCATCCCAAATATCCTCACCTGTTCTTGGCTGCCATTGAATGCGATGGCGCCACCTACCATTCCGGCATCACTGTCCGTGACAGGGATCGAATCCGTCAAGAAATCCTTGAAAGCATGGGATGGAAAGGAAAGATTTGGCGCATTTGGTCAACCGAGTGGTTTCGCAACCCTCGACGGGAATTGTCTCGCCTTACCAGTTTCCTTGAAGAACTCACACAAAAGGAAGTAGATCCCTCGCAGACTATACCCGTTGATGTACAAGCCTTGAATGCGGAAGAGAGTTTGCCGGAACCCACTACGGCAGAACTCGAGCAGGCCAACGATACGTTGGAACGACTGGTCACCGATGATTCCCGTGCTGAAGTGTGCGTGGGCGACATCGTGGTGTATCGCAATCTTTCTGGTCAAACCCCTGAAAGGGAATTCGCTGTGCTGATCACTAGGGATCGCTTTGATCCCAATAATGGAATAGTGTCCGAAGCTAGCCCATTGGGCCAGGCTTTGGTTGGTGCGATTGAGGGAGAGGAGGTGCTTTTCTGTACGCCGGACAGACCCAACCAATTTCTGATCGTGGTCAGAATTGAATCGACCAAGCCTTCGTAGATATCGGACGACGGCTTGTGGCCTAAAGCAGACGATGTCCATTGGAACCACCTACCTGAAGTCTCGACTACCAGTCTGCAGCTTCGCCAGCAGGCCACCGTAATTTTCCATTCGACTCACGATCAGGTGTTGCACGCCATCAGCCCGTTCTAGTCGCCCATCGATGGCCATCAGGCTCGATTCCAACAGCTCGCGCCGCTGTTCCTCGGCGGTCCGCTGCCACACAACGGCGTTGACCATGCCGTGTTCGTCTTCGAGCGTTACGAAGGTCACGCCGCTGGCGGTCTCGGGTCGCTGGCGCATGCGCACGAGGCCGGCGAACCGCACGCGCTTTCCGTGCGGCAACTTGGCGAGGTCGGCGGACGATAGGCATCGCCGTGCCGCGAGCTGTTTGCGGATCAGGCTGAGCGGATGCCGGCCGAGGGTAAGGCCGATCGAGGCGTAGTCGGCGACAACGTCCTCGCCAAGCGTCGGCAACGGGATCGCGATGTTGGGCTCCGCCGTTTGCGGGATGCCGTCGAACAGCGGCAGTGGTGCTTCGACGCCGGCCACCGCCCAGCGGGCGCGGTGGCGATGTCCGCTCAAGCCTTTCAGCGCACCCGACTCAGCGAGCAGCGCCTGGTGTCGGCGATCAAGGCCTGCGCGATGGCAGAGGTCGGTGACATCGCGGAACGGTCGCTGTGCGCGCGCTGCACAGAGCCGTTCGGCCGGGTCGTGTGCAAAGCCACTCACCAAGCGTATGCCGAGCCGGATCGCGGGCTTGCCGCGCATGTCGCCGTCGGCGAACTCCAGCGTGCAATCCCAGTCGCTGTAGCGCACATCGACCGGCAGCACCCGGATGCCTTTGCGCCGCGCGTCTTGCAGCAGTTGGTCGGGGGTGTAAAAGCCCATCGGCTGGCTGTTGATCAGGCTGACGGCGAAGGCGGCGGGTTCGTGGCATTTCAGCCAGCAGCTCGCATACGTCACCAGCGCAAAACTGGCGGCATGGCTTTCCGGAAAGCCGTAGCTGCCGAAGCCTTTGATCCGCTCGAAGGTCTGCTCGGCGTACTCACGGGCGTAGCCGCGCGCCAGCATGCCGGCGAGCAGTTTGTCGCGATACGGCTCCAGCCCACCGCGCCGCTTCCACGCGGCCATCGAGCGCCGCAGTTGATCGGCTTCGCCCGGCGTGAAGCCTGCGGCATCCACTGCGACCTGCATCACCTGCTCTTGGAATAGCGGGACGCCGAGCGTGCGCTCGAAGACGTGTTTGAGTCCCGGCGGATAGTCGATCGGCTCCTCGCCGCGACGCCGACGCAGGTAGGGATGGACCATGTCGCCCTGGATCGGCCCTGGACGGACGATCGCGACCTCGATCACCAGGTCGTAAAAGCAGGTGGGCTTCATCCGCGGCAGCATCGCCATCTGCGCGCGCGATTCGATCTGGAACACGCCGATGGTATCGGCGCGGCTGATCATGGCGTAGGTGTCTGGATCTTCCGCAGGGATCGTCGCGAGCGACAATTCGCGGCGCCCCGTGTCGCGCAGCAGGTCCAGCGTCTTGCGCACGGCGGTGAGCATGCCGAGCGCCAGACAATCGACCTTCATCAACCCCAAGGTGTCCAGATCGTCCTTGTCCCACTGCAACACCGTCCGGCCTTCCATCGCCGCATTCTCGACCGGCACCAAGGTGTGCAGCGGATGCTCGGAGATCACCATTCCGCCCGGGTGTTGCGAGAGGTGGCGCGGAAAATCGATCAGCTCAGCGGTCAGCCCGACGATCTTGCGAAGAATCGGCGTGTCGGGATCGAACCCTTGCTCTCGCAGAAACTCCGGTACCGGCGCATGCCCACCCCAGCGATCCATCGTGCGCGCGAGCCGATCGACCTGGTCGGGCGGCAGGCCCATCGCCTTGGCCACGTCGCGCACGGCACCGCGTCCTCGATAGCTGTTGGCCACGGCCGTCATCGCGGCGCGGTCTCGGCCATAGCGCTCGAACACGTACTGGATGACCTCCTCACGGCGCTCGTGCTCGAAATCGATGTCGATGTCCGGCGGCTCGTTGCGTTCGCGCGAGATGAAGCGCTCGAACAGCAGGTTCATGCGCGCGGGATCGAGCTCGGTCACGCCCAACGCAAAACACACCGCCGAGTTGGCGGCCGAGCCGCGCCCCTGGCAGAGGATGCCGCGACTGCGCGCGAAACGAACGATGTCGTGCACGGTCAGGAAATAGGATTCGTACTGCAGCTCGGCGATCAGCGCCAGCTCATGCTCGATCAACTGCCGTGCCCGATCCGGTGCGCCCTGCGGCCAGCGCCATGCCGCACCTTCCTCTGTCAGCACGCGTAGCCACGTGGTGGGCGAGTGCCCCTTCGGCACGAGCTCATGCGGGTAGGTGTAGCGCAGTTGGTCGAGCGAGAAACGGCATCGCTCGGCGATGCGCAGCGTTTCCGCGAGCAGATCGGACGGATAGATCTCCGCCAGTGCCTGGCGGCTGCGCAAGTGGCGTTCGCCGTTCCGGAACAGCCGCCAGCCGGCTTCCGACAGCGTGGTGTGGTGACGGATCGCGGTCAGCGTGTCCTGCAGCGCTCGACGTCGGCGAACATGCATGTGGACATCGCCCGTGGCGACCAGCGGCAGCGCATGTCGATGGCCGAAGGCGCGCAGCATGGCCAGTCGGGTTGCATCATCTTCAGCGCGGTGAAGTTCAACAGCGATCCACAGCCGCTCTGCGAACAGGCCGCGTAACCACTGGGCGTCGGCATCCGCAGGCGTGCGCTCAGGCAGCCATAGCGCCAGTAGGCCAAGCGGCAGATCGATCAGATCATCGCGCAGCAGCCGGTACTTGCCTTTGCCTGCGCGTCGACGCGCCACGGTGATCAGTCGGCATAGCGCGATATACCCTTCGAGGTCAGCGGCGATCAGCACCAGTTTCGGCGCGTCTTCGATCTGCATCTCGCTGCCGACGATGAGCGGCAACTCGAACTCGCGCGCGGCCTCATAGGCACGCACGATCCCGGCCATCGAGCACTCGTCGGTGATTGCGAGCGCACGGTAGCCCAGCCGCTTCGCGCGCTCGAACAGTTCCTTCGCGACCGATGCGCCGCGCTGGAAGCTGAAGGCCGAGACGCAGTGTAGTTCGGCGTACTCGGGCCATCGCGCGTCATCGCTCATGCAAACCAGCCGTGCAACAGGAACGGGCCGTGATCGCCCGGCGCGCAGAACACCCAGGCACGCTGGCCTTGCGACGTGCGAATCACGTAGTAGTCACGCCGCGCGTCGCCTTCGTCCCACCAGCCCGACTCGATCCGTTCTGGCCCGGACAGGATCTCGAAACGCATGTCGCGCAGCGGAATGGGGCGTTCAAGCAGCCAGCCGGGGCGCTGCGGCAGATCCGGGGGCGTCTGGCGCGGCGTGTCACGCCCCGTGGCGCGTTCGGGGCGATGGTCGGCGTGCAGGCCGATCCCGTGGACCGCGTCGTCGCCGAGCCGGGCACGCAGCCGTTCGCGAAGCTGTTCCCAAGGGATTGCGTGCTCCGGCCGGGTGTCGAAAAGATCGCGTCCGGCCGGCACGAACGACGGTAGGTCGTCCGCGACGAGACGCAGCGCGCGCGTTGCCGCCGGCAAACGGATCTGATCGAGCCGACTGCGTGCGATCTCGAACAGCACGCCGGCATCGCGCTCGGCGGACAGCAGCCCGATCGCGATGACCGTCGTCGGGTGGAACTCGTGGACGAAGTGCAGCGCGAACCGCTGGACGCCGCCGTCGCGACTGGACAGGAATGCGGACAGATCCGATGTGAGCCGACGCAGCGGAAACAACAGGCCTTGGCTGGTCTCGACCTCGTGGTCGAACTCGATCAACGCCTCGAAGCGATCGGGCGGCTGGAAGTAGCGCAGCGGCGGTGCCTCGCGTCCACGGATGGCATCCAGGTGCGGCAGGACCGACTTCGGAAAGCGACGCGTGATGGTCTCGCGCGGCAGCTCGAACACGGGCCGCAGCTGGCGCATGCCCATGCGGGAGAACGCGGTGGCGACCTCCCCCGGCAGTCCGCTGCGCTCGATCGGCAGCTGGCCCAGCGCCTGCAGCAGGTGCGGCTCGTCGATACCGATCTCCTCGTGCGCATTGGCCAGCACGCGCGCAGCGTGCGGGTTGGGTGCGGCCACGATCCGGTGCCGGAAACCGAGGTCGGTCATCTCGGCCCGCAGGCGACGGGACAGTGCCGGCCAATCGCCAAACAGCGAGCGGCTCGCGCCGATCTCCAGCACCAGCGCGTGCGCGAAATCCAGACTGACTTGCGAGCTGAAGCTGTAGGCCCAGGTCGCGAGCAGATCGCGCGCCTGTGCTTCAAGCTTCGCGTCGAACTCGTGGGGAATGAAGGCGCCCGTCAGCGCCTGTGCCGCCGACACCAGCATGCCGCGACGCAGCCCGAGTGCGGCCGCCGCTGGACTGACCGAGTGCAGCACGCGGCGCGGCGCCGGCCCGGTGATCAAGACCAAGGGGCACGTCGGATCCGCATGCGTGCGCAGAACGGCATCCATCGCTAAATACGGCAGCAGCAGACAGACCCAACGCATGCGCCCGCTGCCTCAGCGCGCGGTGGCGGTGAGTGCGATCGCGCGCGCAGGCGGCGTGCCACCCCGGCACTTCAGCACCCGCACCGATCTGTCGCTCGGCTCGATCGCCAACCGCAGTGCTGCCGGAGACGGGTTCGCCGCTTCGCGCAGGGGACGGAACGCGATGCCGAGGCACTGCCCGTCGCCAGCGGCGGTCGAGAGACGACGCAGGGTGCGGTCATCGACCTTCTGCGGCCAGCACAGCACCGCACTGCAGGCGCCGGAGCGCAGGCACTGTTCGGCGGCCCACATCGCATCGCGTGCTGCCGTCTCGACCACCTGCAAATGCCGCAGCTCCAGCCCGGCACAGTGCCAGGCCGGCGCGTGCGGACGGTAGGGAGGCGCGATCAGGGCCACTCGCTGCCCCGCCCGGGTGAGGCGGGTCAGCGTTGGCCAGACCAGCGCCAGTTCGCCCATGCCGTCGGCCGGCAACAGCACCTCGCTCAGGGCGTGCTCGGGCCAACCACCCATCGGCAGCGCCTGATCCAGCGCAGCATGGCCGGTCGGCTCGGGCGCGGACGCAGGCCGGCCGACTGGCTGGCCACGCCAGACCCTGCGGGTCGCCAGCACGCCATCGAGGGCCAGCACGGCCCCCATCAGCCCGCTCCTCCCTGAGCGCAACACTGGGTTTGGGAAGATGAACAGGCGGGCATGGATCAGAGTCTCGGGGCAGGTCGTATCACGTCGTGAGACAGGCCATGCTACCCGGAATTAGTAGAATTACTAAAACACCAGTCCTGGCCGGGACTTGCCGCAACAACCTCGCGCCAGCGATGCACAATGACTAACGGAAATGACAAACGGATTCGACAGGGGGCAGACGTCGATGTGCTATTCGGCTCAGGTGTGGCAGGCCTACCAGGACTACGTGCGCAAGTTCGGCGCCGAGCTGAGCATTCGCGAGTTCGTGGAGCTGTACGCCAGTCGCGACAAAGGCGCGAAGGTGAAGACGACGAAGGCGATGGACGATGCCTTCCTGCGCGCCGGCACACCCGAAACCCGCGCGATCGCCGACCGTATCGAGGCCTGGAACACGCGACAGGCGACGGAGCTGGAACAGCTACTGTTCCGACAACGCAAGCGCCTCGCCGACGCCGAGCGCACGCTGCAGACGAAATCGACGAAGAAGTCGCTCGACGACCAGCGCATCGCCACGAACAAGATCGACTGGGCCAAAAGCAAACTTGCCGACCTGCGACGCACCACGCCCGAGGATCATGATCGCAGAATATTCCCCGGCGTCTACGCGCCGGTGATGGTGATGGAGCACGGCAGGCGCGTGATCAAACCAATGCGGTATCAATGCCGCCCCGCCGGCAAACCCACCTTCTACGACACCAAGTATCCCGGCACCTACAACGCGCGCCGCGACAACCTCGAAGGGTTCTGGAAAGGCCAGTTCGGCCACACTCATGGCGTCATCGTCTGCGATGCGTTCTACGAGAACGTCAGCCGGCACAAGGTGGAAGGGCGCGAGCTCGCCGTGGGTGAGGCCGAGGAGAACATGGTGTTAGAGTTCAGGCCGCAACCGCGACAGGACATGCTGATCGCTTGCCTGTACTCTCAGTGGCAGAGTGATGGCGAGGACCTGTGGTCATTCGCGGCGATTACCGATGAGCCGCCGGTCGAAGTCGCGGCTGCAGGACACGATCGGTGCATCATTCCAATCAAGGAGGAACAGTTGGATGCTTGGCTCATGCCGGACTCGAAACGTCTCAATGGATTCTACGCGATCTTGGAAGATCGTCAGAGGCCTTATTACGCGTACAGCATGGCGGCTTGATAGTAGCAGGCCGCGTAATGCTGCGCGGAGTCTCTGTCCAAAGTACGGCTCTTGTCGCACGCACCCTGAGGCGACTGCGGCGACTATCAAGGTCGCGTGCGACGTCATAGGTGACGCCAAGATGTTGAGGGCGTAACAATGGCGATGGTCTTTGTTGTGTTGAGTCTTGGCGGACGTGTCGATACCGCTGCGAAGAATCGTGTACAGCTCCTGCCCAACAACTGGGACGACTATTCCTACAAAACGCTCTTCAGTCTGCATTATGTGAACGCATCCGGCGACTATATCGCGCTAGGGTCAGTGAAGATTGGCTACAAAGGCCAATCGAACGGCTGGACAAAGGACACGATTCCAGTTCAATTCTCGCAGCTCCCTGATAGTTGGTTCTCGGTGGGCCAGGATGTTGAGTACTACGAACAAGCGCTCAGCTTGCTGTCACCAGAGGAGCGAGCACTGATTTTGGGTGGGATGCGTGACGTTGCATTCGATGATGCGTCCTTGAGCGTCGCCTTGAATGAGGATGTGTTTACGACCTCGCTTCTTCGAGGTGTGAGCGCGCTGACCGTTAATAGTCCGTATCGGCGGGTTTTGCGGGGTCAACCGGCACTGACCGATTTCAAGTTCTCGTATCAGGATGACGGCGGGGAGAAAAGATCTGCAGTAGACCTCACGTTTCAAGTCATCGCAGGCTCGAAGCCGCCAACGAATGTCCACGTACTGATCGGGCGTAATGGGATCGGGAAAACGACTATTTTGAATGGGATGGTGCAGTCGGTTCATCCAGAGTATGGAAGTGAAGGAACGGGACGATTCTTGTCGCACGAGTCGATGTTCTCACCGGAGCAATTGCCCGATACCTACTTCAGCAGCGTGGTGTCCGTTTCATTCAGTGTCTTCGATCCCTTCGTGCCGCCGCCAGACAGTGCAGAACCCAAGCGTGGGCCGAAATACTTTTACATTGGCATGAAGCGCGCGCGACTAGGTGAAGATTTCAACGATGCGGCGAGTCTAAAATCGGAACCGGATATATTAAGGCAGTCGCAAGTAAAGCCTCATATAATTGAAGACATGAAATCAAAAAAGACGATCGACGCGAGAAGCTACTCACACCAGACGCTGGAGGATATTCGCATCGGTGCGGTGCGTCGAGTCGAGGCTGGCGAGAGTCCTGAAGAAGTGATCGCAGGCCTTGGGATGAACCGGCGCACGATTTACCGTTGGCTGGCCGCTTACCACTATGGCGGCGAAGAGAGCCTGCATGCCAAGCCGATTTCGGGTGCCCCCCCGAAGATGAGCACCCAACAGATGGCCAAGCTATCGAAGATCATTCGCGAGAAGAATCCATTGCAACTGAAGTTTGAATACGCGCTATGGACACTGGCGATGATCCGCCAGTTGATACGCAAGCAATTCGATGTGCGCTTGAGCGAAGTGTCGGTTGGGCGTTTGATGAAGCGACTGGGCTTTAGTCCTCAGCGACCGTTGTACCGGGCGTGGCAGCAAAACCCGGAGTTGGTCCAGACTTGGCGGTCCAAGGAGTATCCAAAGATTGCCAGACGCGCCAAGCGAGAAGGCGCTGTGGTGTTTTTTGCCGATGAAGCGGGTATACGCTCAGACCACCATGCGGGAACAAGTTGGGCCCCTGTGGGCGAGACACCCATCGTGCAAGCGACAGGGGCACGCTTTTCGTTAAACATGCTCTCGGCGGTCAACGCTCAAGGCCTGTTTCGCTTCATGACCGTGGAGGGTGGGGTGAACGCCACAGTGTTTCGTGAGTTTCTCAAGCGATTGATCACAGGCATGACGCGCAAGATTTTTTTGATCGTTGACGGGCACCCCATGCACAAAGCCAAGCTGGTGCAGCACTTTGTTCAGGAGAACAGTGACGCCATTGAGCTATTTTTCTTGCCTCCCTATGCGCCCGAGTTGAACCCCGACGAGCTGGCATGGGCGCACATCAAAACCAGAGTGGCCAAGGCAACGGTGCAAACCAAACAAGAGCTCAAGGACAGCGTTGAACGCGTCATGCACAGATTGCAAAAACTACCGGCCATCGTCGTCGGATTCTTCGGCACGCCGACTTGCTCCTATGCAAAAGCGTGAGGCTTTACTAACGAATGGTTTAATA
>JBKJTC010000174.1:0-43044 GCA_046590925.1 Lysobacteraceae bacterium
CCAACGCGCTGCGCGAGGTCGCCGATCTGCCCGATCCCGTCGGTCAGATCACCCGTCGCGAAACGCGACCCAACGGCATCGACATCGAACGCGTGCGCGTGCCGCTCGGCGTGATCGCGATGATCTACGAGGCGCGGCCGAACGTCACCGCCGACGCCGCCGCCCTGTGTCTGAAGGCCGGCAATGGCGTGATCCTGCGCGGCGGTTCCGAGGCGATCCGCAGCAACACCGCGATCGCCGCGTCGCTGCAGCGTGCGTTGGTCGATGCCGACGTACCTGCCGCTGCGTTGACCCTGATCGACGATCTGCGCCGGGAAGCGATGGTCGAACTGCTGCAGCTCAACGACATCATCGATCTGGCGATCCCCCGCGGCGGCGAAGGCCTGATCCGCTTCGTCGCCGAGCATGCGCGGGTGCCGGTGATCAAGCACTACAAGGGCGTGTGTCATCTGTACGTGGATGCCGCCGCCGATCCCGATCTCGCGCTGGATCTGCTGCTCGACGGCAAGGTCGCGAGGCCCAGCGCCTGCAACGCGCTGGAAACGCTGCTGGTGCATGCCGACATCGCTGCGGAGTTCCTGCCGCGCGCTGCGGCGATGCTGCGCGAACGCGGCGTCGAACTGCGTGGGGATGCGCGGGCCTGCGGGTTGATCGCCGATGCAAAACCCGCCAGCGACGACGACTGGGACGCCGAATTCCTCGATCTGATCCTTGCCGTGCGCGTGGTCGATTCGCTGGACGATGCCATCGCCCACATCCGCCGCCACGGGTCCGATCACACCGAAGTCATCGCGACCCGCGACGAAGCGGCCGCCGCGCGCTTCGTCCACGCCTTGCGCAGCGCGGTGGTGATGGTCAACGCCTCGTCGCGCTTTTCGGACGGCGGAGAACTCGGCTTGGGCGCCGAGATCGGCATTTCCACCACGCGCCTGCACGCCTACGGGCCGATGGGCGCGGAATCGCTGACCATCGAGCGGTTCGTGGTGCGTGGGGCGGGGCAGACGCGGAATCTGCGGACTGCAATTACGTCCACGTAGAGCGGCCTTCAGGCCGCTACAGGCGTCGCGAATTGGGTCGCGAATGAATATCTTTCCGACTGCTGGTGATTAGCTGACTGGCGCTATCTTAATAAAAACCCGGCAGCCATTTCGATCTCCGAATTAAGGGTCGTGAACCTGTGTCTAGCCCTAATTAGCCACGACCAAAATGAGCAAAGGCTCTGTAGCGTTGCCAAGGTGTAATGGTTTTTTTCTGACATCAGGTTTTCATTGTCGAATTAATAAGCTCATTGAGCTTCGAAAAATTGTCAATCGTTTCATCGCTAAAGGTGTAGCTCTGGTGGGCCTTTAAGAGTGTCTCGGCGACTTCGCCGTGATCATATGTCTTGCCAATCTTGGCTTCGATCCGCTTAACGATTCTGTCACCCGGACCAAGGTCAGCAGGACTTAACTTGCCCTTAAAGGTGCCGTTGTATAGGTTTAGGTAATCATCTGCAGAAAACAGATCTTCGATGTCCGAGTTTTTTTGCCCTGTAACAGCGTTTGCAAGGATTAGTCTGGTTCCAGTGATGAGCTTCTTTTCAATCATTCCGGTAACGCGTTGCATTCCCTGTGTGTCAGAGTCTGCCAGTACCGTGATATCCAAGTGCGGTCCAACTAAGCTTACAAAAGTTGGAATATTTGTAGCTCCACCGCTGGGGAGAATGCGCCAACGAGAATCCAGCGATATCTTTTTCCTCTGCGCGGATATCTGGCTCATGATCGTCAGATAAATGAAATCTGAAGTGCCTTCCACCACGAGATTGTTCGGGCCGATGAAGAGGCTTTGCGCGATGTCGTAACCCAATGCTGCTTGAAGAGGGAACAAGCTGTCGGGGTCATTCGCAAGCGCATCTTCGGAAACAACGGACCCGGTCGGCGGCCCGCGATCTTCAACAATTCTCACGCGGTTAAGATGGCCCATTTCGACCATGAATGGCGAGTGCGTCGTATAGATGACTGGGGATGCCACAGCAAGGCGTTCATTAATAAAACGAAGGAAGTCCGATTGTGCACGCCCATGTAGAGCTAAAGCGGGTTCATCAAGAAGTACAATTGTGGATTCTTTGCTTTCAAATTCGCTGAATGCAGCCAAGAACGAAAAGAACCACTGAAATCCAGAGGATCGCTGGCTAAAGTTGTTTGAGTATCCCGTTCTCTTGTCCCTCAAACGAATGTCGAGATACCTCGCTACCACGCGTGTGCCATTGTTGTGCTGGGTTTCTTCCTTATCCACATCGATGATTACTTCCAGATCAGGATTCTGTTTCCAATAGTCAAAGACCTGGTTTGTAAGATCGATAGAGACGGCTTCCATTTCACCACGTCGTTGTTCGTAGTCATCCGAGCTAAGTTGCTTGGCTGTAGTTCCGGCGAGCGCAATCAGCGCACGTGCTGTCTGCATAGGACTATTGCCAGGGTTTTCGCTGGCTGCTGTTGCTTCGCGCAAATCAATTCGCCCAGGTAGCGTGTTATAGCCCGTGAACTTGAAGAATGTTGGAATTCGCGGCGACAGGATGGGGTGCACAAGGTCAAATGGCTTGAGCTCCTTAAGTCTGTTATCTGTTATTAGCTTTTTGGCATTCTTGACCTGCAAGGCATCCAAGCCATTTTCTTCTGTTGCTTCTAAGCCATTGATCGCGTCGGCGAGTTCTTCAAGTGATGATGTTTCGCCTGCAATGTGGAGAACATCTGTCGAGATTTGATGTCTGAAATGCTTAACGATCGGAGCCTCTTCCGTGCTGAGCCGCCACCAGGTTTTCCCGTTATAGCTTAAAGAAACATCAAATGAGTCACCTGCTGTCACCGCAGCGCCAATTTCATTTTCAACGGCTTCTGCGTCCTTCTCGTCAAGAATGAAGGTGGCTGTGATGAACTCAACAGCATTTATATCGGATGTTCTTCGGTCCTTTGCCAGCAACCAGCGCGGATATTGCTTCTCAACGTCGGGATTTTCTTTGTATGCAGGGCGCAGCAGATATAGCGCTTCCAGCAGCCCCGACTTTCCGGCTTCGTTTTTCCCTACAAGGCAGGTCACCGAATCTGATGCAGTCACGTTGCCCGAATCGACAATGTTCCGGAACTTCCTGACGCGAAACGATTTGAGTTGCATTGTGACCACCCCCATAAGCGATTCATTGAAGCGTAACGCCTGCGACAAGTTATGCGTAGGGGGATGGCAAAGGGGCACCTGTGTGATGCCTGATTGCGGTACGAAAAAACCGCCTTTCGGCGGCTTGGTCGTAAATTATTGATTTTATTGGTCGGGGAGACAGGATTCGAACCTGCGACCTCTACGTCCCGAACGTAGCGCTCTACCAGACTGAGCTACACCCCGACATTGCAGCCCAGCATTCTAGGGGCTTGGGCCGCGTCCGGCAAGCCCGGACGCCTGCGTATGGCGGCAAAGACCGATTTCCGGGTGTCCGGGCCCGCCAAGGGGCCGCCTGCGGCCCGGCCAGCCGCTAAACTTGGCGCCTCTGCTGCATGCCCCGGAGTTTCCCTTGATCAAGCCGCGTACACCGCCCGGCGTCCTCGAACTGCTGCCGCGTGACCAGATCGCTTTCCAGCGGATGCTCGACACCATCCGCCGCACTTTCGAGCGCTACGGCTTCCTGCCGGTGGAAACCCCGGTGATGGAGCTGTCCGAAGTGTTGCTGACCAAATCCGGCGGCGAAACCGAGCGCCAGGTGTATTTCGTGCAGTCGACCGGCGCGCTGAGCAAGTCGGCGGAAGGCGGGGCGGCCGAAGGTTTGCCCGAACTCGCCCTCCGCTTCGACCTCACTGTGCCGCTGGCGCGCTACGTCGCCGAACACGAACACGACCTCGCCTTCCCGTTCCGCCGCTACCAGATGCAGCGCGTTTATCGCGGCGAGCGTGCGCAGCGCGGGCGGTTCCGCGAGTTCTACCAGTGCGATATCGACGTGATCGGCAAGGACACGCTGTCCACCCGTCACGATGCCGAGATTCCGGCGGTGATCGCCTCGGTATTCGAGGCGCTGGCGATCGGCGAATTCACCATCCAGTTCAATCATCGCAAGCTGCTGCGCGGCTTCTTCGAAGGCCAGGGCATCGGCGAAGGCGAGCGTCAGGCCGCGGTGCTGCGCGAGATCGACAAGCTCGACAAGCGCGGCGAAGACGCGGTGCGCGCGACCTTGACCGGCGAGGGCTTCGCGCTTTCCGCCGAAATCGCCGACACGCTGCTGGCGTTCTCGCGCGTCCGCGCCACCGGCCACGATGCGGCACAGGCCGCGCTCGACGCGCTGGGTGCGGGCACCGAACTGTTCGAAGAAGGCCGCAGCGAACTGCGCGAAGTGCTGCGCCAGCTACGCGCGTTGGGCGTGGCAGACGAGCGCTTCGCGCTGAACCTGTCGATCGCGCGCGGTCTGGATTACTACACCGGCATCGTCTACGAAACCACGTTGAACGCGAATCCGGAAATCGGTTCGATCTGCTCCGGCGGCCGCTACGAAAATCTTGCCAGCCACTACACTAAATCGAAGCTGCCGGGCGTGGGCATTTCGATCGGACTGACGCGGCTGTTCTGGCAGCTGCGCGAAGCCGGGCTGGTGGCGACCGCCGACAGTTCGGTCGATGTGCTGGTGTCGCTGATGGACGATGCCGGCCTGGACGCCGCGCTGTCGCTGTCGCAGAAACTGCGCGCGGGCGGATTGAACGTCGAAACCCAGCTCGAACCGCGCAAGCTCGCCAAGCAGATGCAGTACGCCGACCGCGCCGGCATCCGCTTCGTGGTGATCCGCGGCGAAGACGAAGTCGCGCGCGGCACGGTCGCGGTGAAGGATCTGCGCCGCGGCGAACAGTTCGAAGTCGCCGAAGCCGATCTCGCGCGCACGCTGCTGGTCGAACGCGAACAGTGGCGCGCGTTGCCGCGCCCCGAGGTGAAGGCATGAAACCGATCCGCCTCGACGGCCGTTCGCTGACCCGCGACCGGATGGTGGAAGTGGCATACGGCGCCCAGGTGATGCTGGACGAAGGCGCGCTGCGCAATGTCGCGCATGCTGCCGCGTTTCTGGCCGAACAGGTCCGCCGCGAAGAGCCCATCTACGGCGTTTCCACAGGTTTCGGCAGCAACGCCGACAAGCTGCTGGGCGCGCATCCGCTGCGCGACGAATTGCCGGGCGCTACGCCTTCCGGTCGATCGCTGCATCAGGAGCTGCAACACAATCTGATCGTCTCGCATGCGGTGTGCGTGGGCGAACCGTTCTCCGCCGACGTGGTGCGCGCGATGCTGTGCATCCGCATCAACACGCTGCTGCGCGGGCATTCCGGCGTGCGCGTCGAAACCCTGCAGGCGCTCACCGCCATGCTCAACGCCGGCGTGGTGCCGGTGGTGCCGCAGTTGGGTTCGGTCGGCGCCAGCGGCGACCTTGCGCCGCTGTCGCATCTGGCCATCGTGCTGCTGGGCGGCGGTGAAGCGTTCTACGACGGCGAGCGCATGCATGGCGCGGAAGCGCTGAAGCGCGCCGGCCTGACGCCGATAACCTTGTCGTACAAGGAAGGCCTTGCGCTGAACAACGGCACCGCGCAGATGCTCGCCACCGGCGTGCTCGCGCTGCATCGTCTGGACGAACTGCTGGACACCGCCGATCTGGCTGCGGCGATGACCATCGATGCGTTCGCCGGTCGCCTCGGTGCGTTCGCCGAGGAAGTACATGCGCTGCGGCCGCATCCGGGCCAGGTCGAGGTGGCGGCGAATCTGCGCGGGCTGCTCGCCGGTTCGACGCTCGCCGACATCGCGTATCACCTGGTGCCGAAATTCCGGCCGTGGCTGCCGAAAAGCTGGGACACCGCCGAATCGCAGGCGCTGAGTTTCGACATCGGCTGGGACTGGGTGCCCACCGACCAGCGCCATGGTCGCGAGAAGTTCTACAAGCGCTTCAAACCGTTCCGCGGCGGCAAGAAGCATCAACCGCAGGACAGCTATTCGCTGCGCTGCACCCCGCAGGTCCACGGTGCGGTGCGCGACGCGGCGGCGCAGGCCAAGCGCGTGTTCGAGATCGAATTGAACGCGGTCACCGACAATCCGCTGGTGTTCCCGGACGCGCGCGCCGAGCACGTCGAGCAGCAGGTGATTTCCGCCGGTCATTTCCACGGCATGCCGCTGGCGCTGGCGATGAGCTACGTCAAGGCGTCCATTCCGGTGCTGGCATCGATCAGCGAGCGCAGGCTCAACAAGCTCGTCGATCCGGCGACCAGCGATGGCCTGCCGCCGTTCCTGATCGGCAATGAAGATGCCACCGAGTCGGGTTTCATGATCGTGCAGTACACCGCAGCGGCGATCGTCAACGATCTGGCCAGCCGTGCGCATCCGGCGTCGGTGTATTCGATCCCGACCAGCGCGAACGCCGAGGATCATGTGTCGATGGGCGCCAACGAAGCGCGGCACGTGCTGTCGATGGTCGACGATCTGGGCAAGGTGCTGGCGCTGGAGCTGATGACCGCGGCGCAGGCCCTGGACCTGCGCCGCGACATGATCAACGCCGCGCGCGATCTGGCCGATCGCGCCGATGCGGTGGAGCTTGCGGCGAAAGTGCAGGGCGGCCCGCAGTCCACCGACGACAGCCATGCGGATTTCCTGGCCGAAGTCGAGACGCTGCGCGTCGAACTGTCCGCGTCCGAACCCTTTCACCCTGGCAAGGCCGTGGCCGCGGCGCATGCCGCCATCCGCGAGCGCGTGCCGTTCCTCGCCCGCGACCGCGCGATGGATGTCGATCTCGCCGCCGCGCTTGCGGTGGTGCGCGATGGTGCGGTGCTGGCGGCGGCGCGTCAGGCGGGTTGAGCCGGAGATGCGTCGCTACCTGTATAGGAGCGGCGGAAGCTGCCAGATCCGCGAGCTAGAGCCGCCTAGATATAGATCCGCTCTTGTGGGAGCGACGCAAGTCGCGAGGCCCGGCAAGGTCGGGTCGATGCGGACGCGGGGAATGATGTTGCGCGTCAGCGTCGCCTGGCGTGCATCAGCTGCAGCAATCGGCTGTTGTGCGGGCTTCGCGACTTGCGTCGCTCCCACACGGGCACAGGAGCTTACGGGGCTTTCGCCCTGCTTCCGGTGCTTGAGCGCTGGTGTTCCCGGCGTAGCGGGTTGACACCCTTGCCGCCGATCATTAATGTATTAGCACGCTAATACATTGATTCGACGCGCACAGCCATGAAGCACCGCCCCCAGCCCGTTCCCAAACGCGATGCCGAGGCCGATCTCGACGCCCTGGCGCGGGCGCTGGCCGGGTTGTCGGTGCCGGGGGATGTCCGCGCGTTCCTGATCGATCTGTGCACCCCGGCCGAACTCGAAGCCATGGCCGACCGCTGGAAGGTGGTGCCTTTGCTCATCGAGGGCGTGCCGTATCGCGAAATCCATGACCGCACCCTGGTCAGTGTGACCACCATCGGCCGCGTCGCGCGCACGCTCGAACGCGGCGCTGGCGGTTACGGCCTAGCCATCGAACACCAGCAGCGACCGGCCGGTCGTCGCGCCTGAGGATTCCACACATGCAACGTACTTCAGCCGCCACCGAGCGCGATCGCCTGCGCATCGCCATCCAGAAGAGCGGCCGGCTCAGCGAGCCCGCGCTCGCGCTGCTCGCGGCCGCCGGTCTGAGCTGGCAGGAGAGCCGCGACAAGCTGTTCTACTACGGCGAATCGCTGCCGGTGGACCTGCTGCTGGTGCGCGACGACGACATCCCCGGCCTGATCGCCGACGGCGTCTGCGACCTGGGCATGGTCGGCCGCAATGTGCTGAACGAGCAGGCCTACGAACGCGAGACGCGCGGCGCGCCGCCGGCCTTCAGCGAATGGCGCGCGCTCGGCTTCGGCCGTTGCCGGTTGATGTTCGGCATTCCCAACGAGTGGACGTGGGATCCGCAGGCGCAGTTGCCCGGCAAGCGCATCGCCACCAGCTATCCGGCGCTGCTGTCGCGCTGGTTGTCCGAGCGCGGCATTCCCGCCGATGTGGTGACGATGTCGGGCTCGGTCGAAATCGCGCCGCGTCTTGGCCAGGCCGATCTGGTCTGCGATCTGGTGTCCAGCGGCGCAACGCTGGTCGCCAACGGACTGAAGCCGGTGGAAATCGTGCTCGACAGCGAAGCGGTGCTGGCCGGGCCGGCCGACGGTTTCAGCGACGTGCGTGCCGGTATCGCCGATCTGCTGTTGCGCCGCCTCGACGGAGTGATGAAGATCCGCGACAGCAAACTGCTGCTGTTCCAGGCGCCGCGCGCGGTGCTGTCGCAGTTGATGCAGTTGTTGCCCGACGCCGAGCCGCCGACGGTGATGTCGCTGGACGGCGGCGGCACCGATGCCGACGGCAACGGCACCGGCGATGTAGCGCTGCAGGCGCTGTGCCACGGCGCGATGACCTGGCAGCGACTGGAAGATCTCAAACGCGCCGGTGCGCGCGGCCTGATGGTGTTGCCCGTGGAGAGGATGCTGGCATGAGTACATCGATGAACCCTTCGCCGACCAACGCATCGTTCACTGGCGCACCGCTGATGAGCTCGTCGCTCGCGAACCGGATCGATCTGAATCTGCTCACCTGGTCGACGCTGGACGAAGCGGCGCAGCGCGCCGCACTGCGCCGGCCGACCCAGGATTCCGCCGCGGCCGTGCGCCTGGGCGTGGGCAAGATCATCGCCCGCGTGCGCGCCGACGGCGATGCAGCGCTGCGCAAATTCACCCGGCTGCTCGATCATGCGGTGCTCGAGACGTTCGAAGTGTCGGAGGAGGAATTCGAGGCGGCCGAGGCGTCGCTGGATCCCTCGCTGAAAGAGGCGATCATCGATGCCGCGGGCCGCATCGAAGCCTTCCACCTCGACAGCGGCATGCACGAATATGCGGTCGATACCGCCGAGGGCGTGCGCTGCCGGCGCATCGTGCGGCCCATCGCGCGCGTCGGCCTGTACATTCCCGCGGGCAGCGCGCCACTGCCTTCGACGATGCTGATGCTGGGCGTGCCGGCGCGCATCGCCGGCTGCGATGAAGTGATCGTGTGCACGCCGCCGCGCACCGACGGCACCGCCGATCCCACCGTGTTGTTCGCTGCGCGCCAGTGCGGCGTGCGCCGGGTGTTCAAACTCGGCGGCGCGCAGGCCATCGCCGCGATGGCCATCGGCACCGAAACCATGCCCGCCTGCGACAAACTGTTCGGACCGGGCAACGCCTGGGTGACCGAAGCCAAACGCCAGGTGTCGACGGTGGAAGGCGGCCCGGCCATCGACATGCCGGCCGGCCCGTCGGAAGTGCTGGTGATCGCCGATGGCGGCGCCAATCCTGCGTTCGTCGCCGCCGACCTGCTGTCGCAGGCCGAACACGGCCCGGATTCGCAGGTCATCCTGCTCAGCGATTCATCGACGCTGATCGCGCGCGTCGCCGCGGAACTGGTCGGCCAGCTTTCGCGCCTGCCGCGCGCCGACATCGCACGCAAGGCGCTGGCGCAGTCGCGGCTGATCGTGGTCGCCAGCATCGATCAGGCCTTCGAGGTCAGCAATCGTTATGCGCCGGAACATCTGATCCTGGCGCTGCGCGACGCGGAGCCGTGGCTCGGCCGCGTGCGCGCCGCGGGCTCGGTGTTCCTCGGCGATTACGCCGCAGAATCGCTCGGCGATTACTGCAGCGGCACCAATCACGTGCTGCCCACAGGTGGCGCCGCTCGCGCGTGGAGCGGGCTGTCCGTCACCGGGTTTCAGACCGCGATCAGCGTGCAGAGCGTGTCCGCGGAAGGCCTGCGCCGGATCGGTCCCAGCGCGATCCGCATCGCCGAAGCCGAAGGTCTGCAGGCGCACGCCAATGCGGTGAGCCTGCGCATCGCGTCCCTGCCGGCTGTGGATACGCCATGAGCACGCAGTTCGCGGAGAAGACGAAAGCCGGCATCATCGATCTGGTGCGCGAGGATCTGCGCGCCTTCGCCGGCTATTCCTCGGCGCGCAGCCACAAGGTCGACGGTACGGTGTGGCTCAACGCCAACGAATCGCCGTGGGCCAACGCCGTCGACGATGCAGGCACGCTGCGCCGTTATCCGCAGCCGCAGCCCGAAGCATTGCGCATGCGTCTGGCCGAGGTCTACGGCGTGCGCCCGGAACAGCTTCTGATCGGACGCGGCAGCGATGAAGCCATCGATCTGCTGGTGCGCGCGCTGTGCCGCGCCGAACACGATCCGGTGGTGATCGCACCGCCGGTATTCGGCATGTATGCGGTGTGCGCGCGCTTGCAGGGCGCCCCGCTGGTGGAAGCGCCGATGCGCGAACGTCCCGACGGCTGGATGACCGATCTCGCCGCGATGCGCGACCTCGCCATCGCCCGCCGCGCGAAGATCGTATTTCTGTGCTCGCCCGGCAATCCGACCGGCGAGCTGATCACGTTGGCCGCGATCCGCGCGCTGGCGCAGGCGCTGGCCGGTCGCGCGCTGCTGGTGGTCGACGAGGCCTACATCGAATATGCGGATACGCCGTCGGCGTCCTCGCTGATCGACGATTATCCGAATATCGCCGTGCTGCGCACGCTGTCGAAGCTGCACGCGCTGGCCGGTGCGCGGATCGGCTGTCTGCTCGCCGATCCCGCGCTGATCGATGTCCTGCGCCGCTGCCAGGCGCCGTATCCGGTGCCGCAGCCCTGCGCGGATCTCGCCTTGCGCGCGCTGGAGCCGGCGGCGCTCGAGGAGGCCGCTGCGCGAGCGGCGACCATCCGCGCCGAGCGCGAGCGCATGCTCGCGCGCCTGCCGCAGCTCGACGGCGTGCGCCGGGTGTACGCCAGCGCCGGCAATTTCCTGCTGGCGCGGTTCGACGATGCCGAAACCGCGTATCGGCGCCTGCTCGCCGCCGGCGTGGTCGTGCGCGACATGCGCGCGACCGCGGGCCTCGGCGATGCGCTGCGCATCACCATCGGCATGCCGGACGAGAACGACGCGGTCTTCGCGGCGCTGCGGCCGGAGGAAGCCGCGGCATGAGCGCAGGCATGACCAACACAAAACCCATCCTGTTCGTCGATCGCGACGGCACGCTGATCCGCGAGCCGGCCGATTTCCAGATCGACGCCTACGACAAGCTCGCCTTCGTCGACGGCGTGATTCCGGCGATGCTGCGCCTGCGCGATGCCGGCTACGAGTTCGTGATGGTGACCAATCAGGACGGCCTCGGCACCGACGCGTTTCCCCAGGCGGACTTCGATGGGCCGCACGCGCTGATGATGCAGATCTTCGAAAGCCAGGGCATCCGCTTCCGCGATGTCCTGATCGATCGCAGTTTTCCGCACGAAAATTCCCCCGATCGCAAGCCGGCGCTCGGTCTGATGCAGTCGCTGCTGCGCGATCGCGGCATCGACTGGTCGCGCTCGGCGATGGTCGGCGACCGCGAGACCGACATCCAGTTCGCGACGAATCTGGATATCCGCGGCTTCAAATTGAAGTCGCCGCAGTTCGGCGACGGCGTGGCGTGGAGCGACATCGCGCATGCGCTGGTCGATGTGCCGCGCACCGCGCGCATCGAGCGCAACACCAAAGAGACGCGGATCGAGGTCGAAGTGGATCTCGATCGCGAAGCCGATCCCGACGTGAAGACCGGCCTTGGGTTTTACGATCACATGCTGGAGCAGCTCGGCAAGCACGGCGGTTTTGCGCTGCGGCTGCGCTGCGACGGCGACCTGCACATCGACGAACACCACACCGTCGAAGACAGCGCGCTGGCGCTGGGGCAGGCGCTGCGTCAGGCCTTGGGCGACAAGCGCGGCATTGCGCGCTACGGTTTCACGCTGCCGATGGACGAGGCGCAGGCCAGTGCGACGCTGGACTGGTCGGGTCGTCCGTATTTCGTGTTCGACGGCGAATTCAAGCGCGAGAAGGTCGGCGACCTCGCCACCGAGCTGGTGCCGCACGTATTCCGTTCGCTGTGCGAAACCGCGGGCCTGAATCTGCATCTGTCGGTGCGCGGCGACAACGATCATCACAAGATCGAAGCCTGTTTCAAGGCGGTCGCGCGCGCGCTGCGGCAGTCTTTCAAGCGCGAAGGCGATGCGCTGCCCAGCACCAAGGGAACGCTGTGAGCGGCGATGATCTTGCCTTGATCGATGCCGGCGGCGCGAATCTGGGCTCCGTGCGTTACGCACTGAACCGGATCGGAGCGGATCCGCGCCTTGTGCGCGATGCCGATGAACTCCGCGAACCTGCGCGCATCATCCTGCCCGGCGTCGGCGCTGCGGCGCCGTCGATGGCGCTGCTGCGCGCGCGCGGTTTGGATGCTGCGTTGCGCAACAGCCAGGTGCCGCTGCTCGGCGTCTGTGTCGGCATGCAGCTGTTGTTCGAGACCTCCAGCGAAGGCGATGTCGATTGCCTCGGCCTGCTGAAAGGACGGGTGAGCAAGCTCTCCGGTGGGCCAGGGCTGCGCGTGCCGCACATGGGCTGGAACCGGCTGCGCAAGCGCGTTGATGCGAATGGCGACACCTCGCCGCTGCTGGACGGCATCGACGACGGCGCGCATGCCTATTTCGTCCACAGCTACGCGGTGCTGGTCGACAACGATACCGACGCCTGCGTGCTCGCCGAAAGCGATCACGGCCAGCGTTTCGCGGCGGTGGTCGGCAGCGGCAATCGCTACGGCGCGCAGTTCCATCCCGAGCGTTCGTCCGCAGCCGGTCTGCGCCTGCTCGACAATTTCCTGAAGCTTCCCGCATGAATGCTGTCGTCGAGGAATTCACCGCGTATCCCGCGATCGATGTCCGCGAGGGGCGCGTCGTGCGCCTCCAGCAGGGCGACTACGACCGCGAGACGCGTTATCCGCACGATCCGTTCGTGGTCGCGATGCGCTACGCCGATGCCGGCGCACGCTGGCTGCATCTGGTCGATCTGGATGCGGCGCGTGCGGGCGGTTACACGCTCGCGCCGCTGTTGCGCAGCATCGCCGACGACGGCCGCCTGCTGGTGCAGACCGGCGGCGGCGTGCGCGACGAAGCTGCGGTCGCCACGATGCTGGAGCAGGGCGCCTCAAGAGTCGTGATCGGTTCGCTGGCAGTGCGCGATCCTGCGCTGGTCGAAGGCTGGCTGCAGCGTTACGGCGCCGCCCGCATCACCATCGCGCTCGACACGCGTCAGGACGATGCCGGCGTCTGGCAACTTCCGATCCACGGTTGGACCGAACCCGCGGAACTCGATCTCGACGCCTGCCTGCGCCGCTATCGCGACGCGGGCGCGCAGCATCTGCTCTGCACCGACATCGCCCGCGACGGAATGATGCGCGGCCCCAATCTCGAGTTGTATCGAACGATCGTTGCGCGCCGCGAAGGCTTCCAGCTGCAGGCCAGCGGCGGCGTACGCGATGTCGCCGACATCGTGGCCGCGCGCGATGCGGGTTGCGCAGGCGCGGTGCTCGGACGATCGCTGCTGGAAGGCGGCATGACCATCGAGGACGCATTGACATGTTGAGCGTGCGCATCGTGCCTTGCCTGGATGTACGCGACGGACGCGTCGTGAAGGGCGTGCGGTTCCGCGATCACGTCGATATGGGCGATATCGTCGAACTGGCCTGCCGCTATCGCGACGAAGGCGCCGACGAGCTTGTGTTCTACGACATCGGCGCCAGCCCCGACGGTCGTGCGGTCGATGCCGACTGGGTGCAGCGCGTCGCCTCCGCCATCGATATTCCGTTCTGCGTCGCCGGCGGCATCCGCAGCGTCGATACCGCGTGCCGCGTGCTGTTCGCGGGCGCCGACAAAGTATCGATCAATACGCCCGCGCTGGAGCGGCCGGCGCTGATTACGGAAATCGCCGAGGCCTATGGCAGCCAGTGCGTGGTGGTGGGCATCGATTCGATGCGCGACGCCGACGGCGTCTGGCGCGTGCGCAGCTATACCGGTGATCCGGACAAAACGAAGGCGCTCGGCAAGGCCACGCTCGACTGGGTGCGCGAGGCGCAGGCCCTGGGCGCGGGCGAGATCGTGCTCAATTGCATGGACAGCGACGGCGTGCGCAAGGGCTACGATCTGGAGCAGTTGAAGGCGGTACGCGCGATCTGCGATGTGCCCCTGGTCGCATCCGGCGGTGCGGGCGCGGTCGAACATTTCGTCGACGCGTTCCGCGAGGCCGACGTCGACGCCGCGCTGGCGGCCAGCGTCTTCCACTCCGGCGCGATCGCGATTCCGGATCTCAAGCGCGGTCTGCGCGCGCAAGGCATCGAGGTGCGGCTGTGAGCGGGATCATTTCTGTGGATGCGGCCCCTGTCGATACCAGCCCTGTCGAAACGACTGCGCTCGATATCGAAACCCTGGCGTGGGAAAAACAGGACGGTCTGTTGCCCGCGATCGTGCAGGATGCCGATTCGCATCGCGTGCTCATGCTCGGCTACATGTCGCGCGAAGCCTTGCGGAAAACGCTCGAACTTCGCCAGGTCACGTTCTTCAGCCGCAGCAAGCAGCGATTGTGGACCAAGGGCGAAAGCAGCGGCCATGCGCTGTCGCTGGTGAGCCTTGAAGTGGACTGCGACAACGATACGCTGCTGGTGCAGGCCAGGCCGCACGGGCCGACCTGTCACCTCGGTACGCAAAGCTGTTTCCCCTCCGCGCCCGGCAGCGAGCTCGGCGATCTCGACGCGCTGATCCGTCGGCGCGAAGCGGATCGCCCGCCCGGCAGTTACACCACGAAACTGTTCGACAGCGGCATCAAGCGCATCGCGCAGAAGGTCGGCGAGGAAGGGTTGGAAACCGCGCTGGCCGCAGTGGTGGAAGACGATGCTGCGCTGCTCGGCGAAGCCGCGGATCTCGCGTATCACCTGCTGGTGCTGTTGAGGATGCGCGGCTTGTCCCTGGCCGATGTCGAGCGGGTGCTGGCGGCCAGGCGCGGTTGAGCGCTCATCCCGGCGGATTTTCATCCGTCTGTCACAGTCCGGGCCAGGCAGTGCCATTGGTCACGAACGGCGCGGGGCGTTCTCTCTGGTAGGATTCGTGTCGCGATTCGCACGCCCTCATTCATCTCAAAGGACGCCCCATGTTCAAGAAATTCGCCGCCGAAGCGCTGGGCATCAGCGACATCGGCGTGATCGTCTCGCCCGTGGATTACGACAAGGTCGATGCCGACGATTATCTGTTCAATGAAGACGGCGAAAAAATCTTCTTCCTGATCAAATCGAAGAAGGACGAATACTGCTTCACCAATCTCGCGCTGATCCACGTCGACGGCGACTCCGCGATATCGAGCAAGCGCATGATCAAGCGCTACGAATACGCCACGCAGCGCATCGGTTACGTCGCGATCGAAACCGCCGGCACGCTCGACATGGACGTGGAATTGAAGTTCTCGATCGGCGAGTCCGTCTTCAGCATCGACGTGAAGAAGAGCTTCATCGAGCAGGTGAAGGACATCTACAAGGCGCTGATCGCGATCGGCAAGCAGCAGACGCGCGACGGTATCGCCCGCGACAACGCCCTGCGTACGCTCGAAGCGATGGGCGGCATGCTCAAGCTCAACAATCTGGGCGGCGAAGCCGGCGTGGTTTCGCACTTCAACGCCGTGCTCGACAATCTGAACGATGCGATGCTCAACCGTCACATCACTTCGGATTACACCAAGGTGTTCGAGCGCTATTACATCCACAACAACAACAACGCGCCGCCGCCGGTTCCGCGCTGAGCCGCGCCCCGTAGAGCGGCCTTCAGGCCGCTGCTTTTTTCCCCGCGAAAGCAGCGGCCTGAAGGCCGCTCTACAATAGACTGATCCTTTCGCTACGCCGCCGTGATCGACGTGCGCACGCAGTCGCGACCGTTGGCCTTGGCGGCGTACAGCGCCTGATCCGCCACCGATAGCGCGGCATCGGAATCGATGTCCACGCCGGGATCGACGGTATGCACGCCGAGACTCGCCGAGACGCGCAGGCGATGCGGCCCGCTGGCACAGGGCTCCTCGACCAGTTTGCGGCGCAGGCTTTCGGCCACGCCGACGGCGCTGTGCAGATCGTGGCCAGGCAGGATGACCACGAATTCCTCGCCGCCGAAGCGCGCCAGCAGCGAGGACTCATGCGCGCGCAGCGCCTGTCCGATCCGCTGCGCGGCCCAGCGCAGACAGTCGTCGCCGACCAGATGGCCGTAGCGGTCGTTGATCGACTTGAAGTGATCGAGGTCGATCATCAACAGCGACACCGGCTGTCCCTTGTCGCGCGATTCCTTGAGCATCCGCTCGAAGTTCTCGTGGAAATGGGTGCGGTTGTAGAGCCCGGTCAGCCCGTCGCGTCGGCTCGAATCGTGCAGCCGGCGGTGGGCGTCCTCCAGTTGCATCAGCGCGCTGCGGACTTCCTGGGTGCGCTGCGCCACTTTGCGTTCCAGCTGCATGGTGGCTTCGGCGGCGATGCGCTCGTTTTCGTTGCGCAGCGATGCGTAACGATAGCTCAGCGCGATCGACAGCAGCAGCATTTCCAGTGCGGAACCGATCTGTACGCCGTATTCGGTGAGCATGTTCTTGGGCACCAGGCCGAACGCGAGCGCCGCGATGGTCGCGGTGCCGGCCAGGAAGACCGCCCACGCCGCGAGGAACAGCCGGGCCGGCATATAGCCGCGGCGCAGCACCACGACCGCGGCGATGACGGTCCACAGCACGCTGATGATCACCGTGCGCGTGGCCCAAGGCGTCGAGATGCTGTAGGGCAGCCACAGCGAGGCCAAGCCCAGCGCGATGCAGATGCCGATGATCGCGAAGCTGACGATGTTGCCGCGCGGGAAGCGTTTCGGGAGTTCCAGGAACGTGCGCGCGAACTGCTGCATGCCGATGATCGCGAAGCAGATCGACAGCGGCACCGCCACGTTCGCCAGCCATGGATTGTCCGGCCACAGATATTCGAAGCTGTAGCCGTTGAGCGTGAACAACACCAGGCCGAACGCGGAGATATGGAACAGATACCAGAAATAGCTGGGATCGCGCAGGGTGAGCCACAGCACGAGGTTGTAGACGAACAGCGCGAGCAGGATGCCGTAATAAATGCCCATCACGAACTGCGAGTCGCGCGAGAGCGAGGTGAAGGCCGCGGGCGTATACAACTCCAGCGGTACTTGCATCGAACTCTGGCTCTGCGCGCGCAGCAGGATGTCGACCGGCTGGCCCGGCGGCAGTTCGATGCGGAAATTCGGATGGCGATACGAAATGCTGCGCGCCGAAAACGGCAGCAGATCGCCGCTGGCCTGCTGGACGATGCGGCCATCGGGATAGCGTAGATACAGATCGATGCGGTCGATCAGCGCGAAACGCTGCACCAGCATCCAGTGACGCTCGTCGGGGTCGCGGTTCACCACCGTGGCGTGGAACCAGTAGGCGCCCTGTTGGAAGCCGAACGCGGTCTTGCCCGCGGGCACCGGCTGGAAGCCGTCGATGGCGATGCGCCGCCAGGCGTCGTCGGCGGTGTCGATCGCGTCCTTGTCGTGCAGATAGCTCAGATGCGGGGTGAGCGACCGCGAAGCGGTGCCTTCGATGAGTTCGGCCGGCGGCTGCGGATTCGCGGCCCGGCCTGTCGGCGCGCACAACAACTGCGCAGCCGCGATGACCATGGCCCAAAGCCAAACACGTCGGAACGGCATGCGACTCCCCTGCGGGCCGGAACAGGGCTGATCTTACTGCACACCGGCATGGATCGCGGTGCTCTTGGCGCGGTGCTGTGGGCGCAGTGTTCGGGGCGGAGCAGGCGGAGGCATAATCCTGTACCGGTCCGGACAGAAAAGAGGCGGCGATGCGGGTTCGCGGAGGTATGTGGATGCTGGGCCTGCTGTTCTGCACCGCGGGCGCCGCGGCGACCGATGCGCAGGCGGTCCTCGGCGGGGTGGTCTACGACGACCGCGACGGCGACGGTCGGCGTAATCGCGGCGAACCCGGCATCGCGGGCGTTCTGGTCTCGAACGGCCGCGCGCTGGCGGAAACCGATGCGGCCGGGCGTTACCGCATCGCGGTCGCGCCCGGGCAGACGGTGTTCGCCATCAAGCCTGCGGGTTGGCGCCTGCCGCAGAACGACCCGGCGCGTCCCGGCGCCTGGCGGCACGTGCCGGCGCTCGCGCCGCCGTCGGTGAAGTACGGCGGGATCGCATCCGGCCCGATGCCGCGCAGTTTCGATATCGGCCTGCGCCGCGCGCCGCCCGGCGACGGCTGGCTGGAGGTGCGGGTGTTCGCCGATCCGCAGGTGAAGTCGCAAACGGATGTCGGCTACTACGCCCGCGACGTCGTCGACAGCGTGCTTGCCGAACACACCTACCGCGATGATGCGCGCGAACAGCGACGCGTGCCGGAGCTGGGGTTGAGCCTGGGCGATATCGTCGACGACGATCTGTCGCTGTATCCGGCCCTGAACGCGGAAACCCGGCGCATCGGCGTGCCGTGGCTGCACGTCGCCGGCAATCACGATCTGGACTTCGACGTCGCGCACGACGAAGACTCGCTGCTGACCTTCCGCAACACCTTCGGCCCCGACACCTTCGCCTGGGAAGAAGACGACGCGGTGTTCGTGGGGCTCGATGATGTGATCTACATACCCGGTCAGAACCAACCGGGCCAGAGTCCCGCCTACATCGGCGGCCTGCGCGAAGACCAGTTCGCGTTTCTCGAAGCCTATCTGCCGCGGGTACCGAAGCAGCGCCTGCTGGTGCTGGCGATGCATATTCCGCTGTTCGAATACGAAGGCCGCGACACTTTCCGCGACGCCGATCGCGCGCGGCTGTTCGCGCTGCTGCGCGGTTTTCCGAGCGTACTGATCCTCAGCGGTCACAGCCACGCCCAGCAGCACTGGATGCACGATGCGCGCACCGGCTGGCAGGGCGCGGCGCCGCTGCACGAATACAACGTCGGCGCGGCCTGCGGCGCGTTCTGGACCGGGGTGAAGGACGCGAGCGGCATTCCCGACACCACGATGTCCGACGGCACGCCGAACGGCTACGCCAGTTTGGGCATCGGCCGCGAAGGCCGCTACACGCTGGCCTGGCACACCGCTCGCGATCCGCAGGATGCGCAGATCGGTCTGCATGCGCCGAAAGTGCTGCGCCGCGGTGCGTATCCCGGCTACGGCGTGTACGCGAACGTCTACATGGGGCGTGCCGATACGCGCGTGGAGTTCCGCATCGACGACGGCGAATGGAAGCCGATGCGACGAACCGTCGCGCCCGATCCCCGCGTCGTGCGCGAGAACATGCTCGATGCCGACGCCGACACGCTGCGCGACTACGACCGCTCGGCGGAAGCCACACCGTCGCCGCATCTGTGGCGCGGCGCGCTGCCGACCGATCTGGCGCCGGGCGCGCACCGCATCGAAGTGCGCGCGTTCGACGCGTGGCGCGGCGAAGTGCGGGCGCAGGGCGAATATCGTTTGCAGGAATGGGAGGCAATGCCATGACTGATTTGCCCGACGATCTTCCCGTGCTGCCGTTCGCCGATGGCGACGCGTGGGAAACATGGCTGATCGCGAATGCCGCGTCGAAAGGGCTGTGGCTGAAGATCGCCAAAAAGGACAGCGGCATCGCCACGGTGACCTACGATCAGGCGCTGGAGGTCGCGCTGTGCCACGGCTGGATCGATGGACAGAAGCGCGGTTTCGACGGCGAATACTTCCTGCAGCGATTCACGCCGCGGCGGCCGAAAGGCCTGTGGTCGAAGATCAATATCGGCAAGGTCGAGCGCTTGATCGCCGAAGGCCGGATGCGCGCGGGCGGGCAGCGCGAAGTCGATGCCGCGACGGCCGACGGCCGCTGGGACGCCGCCTACGACGGCGCGCGCAACATGGAAACGCCGCCGGAGCTTGTTGCGGCGCTGGCGAAGAACAAAAAGGCGCGCACGTTCTTCGAGGCGTTGGACAAGACCAATCGTTACTCGGTGTGCTGGCGGGTGCAGACCGCGAAAAAAGCGGACACCAAGGCAAAGCGCGTCGAGACGCTGATCGCGATGCTGGCGCGCGGGGAAAAGATCCACTGATGCCCGCAAGCCCTGTAGAGCGGCCTTCAGGCCGCTGCTGTTCGGGCGCGTATCCGGCCGACAAACCTTGTCGCCTCATTCGTACCGGCCGCAGGCGCGGCTTCGACCGTCGTCGTATATTCGATTCGTCTTGGGCCGGCCTGAAGGCCGCTCTACGGCATCATCGTCCTCTGATGCGGCGTTATTTTTTTGGCTTCGACGCTTTTCCGGTGTCCGCCTTCGAAGGTATCGCGACATCGACCGCTGGCGCTGGCACGGCATACGCCACCTTCGGGCCGGGCACCAACTGCGACTGCCACGCCTGCAGGCGCGGCAGGATCTGTTTGCCGATCGAGATCTGCGGACGCGACGGCCGGAAGCCTTCTTCCTTCTCGCGTTCGGCGATCCGTGTTTTCGCGGTCTCGAACGCGGCGACGAAATCGGTGGTTTCGTTCAGCGCGTCGACCAGCCACGCGCGACCGAAGTAGGTCGCGTCCGAATCGGGGCCGCAGCCGAACGACGGCCGGTTCCTGTGCGCGGCGGTAAGGATCAGGGTGTCGTTGCTCTTCAGCGCCGGCACGAAGCCGCCGGAATAACACGCCGAGATCACCAGCACGCGATTGCGGATGCCGGCATCGTCCAGCGCCTTGCGCAACTGGCTGGGATCGATCAGATCGAAATACACCGGCGCCAGTTGCACGAACAGCTGATGCTGCGGCGTGCCGTGCATGGTCATGAACAGCAGCAGCAGGTCCTGCTCGTGGTCCATGGTTTTGCCGACGCCGGCCAGCACCGCGCGCAGATTTTCCAGGGTCGCCAGCGGACGCGGCGTGCGGATCAGGCTGTCGCTGTGATTGATCAGCGTCGCCACGCGTCCGCGCGCGCCGAAGCGCTGCGACATGAGCGTGTCGAGATAGACGGTCTCGTTGCGGAACACGTCCTCGCTGCTGTCGCCGCCGAAGCCGACGACGTACAGATCCGGCTGCCCGGGACGCTGCGGCGCGAGCCCGGCGACCGCGGCGTCGACCAGGGTGCGCTGACGTTCGCGCAGCGCGGGGTCGGTCAGACCTCGCGCCGCGACCGATCCCGTGGCGCCGATCAGCGCCAGCATGCACCACACCAACTGCGGCAGGCGGTTCATGACGGTGTCGAAGACTCCGGGTTGTCCAGCAGATCTGATTCAAATTTGTCGGGATGGAGCTGGTCGAAGCGTTCGACGCGGCGATGGCCGTGCGCGGCGTCGCCGAGACGCGGCTGCGGATAGTCGTCGAGCCGGTCGATCAGCACCGTGCGCATGCCGGCGTCGCGCGCGGCGTCGAGTTCTTCGACCACGTCGGACAGGAAGACGATCCCGCCCGCGTCGCGGTCGAGCCGGCGCGCGATGGTGCGGTAGCTGTCGGCGTCGCGCTTGTGCCCGACTTCGGTATCGAACCAGCCGTCGAACAGCGCGGTGAGGTTGCCGGCATCGGTGTGGCCGAAGAACAGTTTCTGCGCCGGCACCGAACCCGAGGAATACACCGCCAGCGGATACCCGGCGGCGTGCCAGTCGCGCAGCTTCGCGGCGGCGTCGGGATAGATATGCGCGGTGAAGTCGGCGCTTGTGTAGCCCTCGCCCCAGATCATGCCCTGCAGCGCCTTCAGCGCGGTGTGCTTGCGGTCTTCGTCGATCATGCCCTGCAGGATTTCGACGATGGTGTCGTCGCTGCACACGGCGCCGTGCTCGATCGCGACCGCGTCCAGCCAACGACGCACGTCCTCGCGCGTGCCGTGCTCGCGTACGAATGCGGGCAGCGCGTTGCGGGCATATGGAAACAGCACGTCCTTCACGAACGAGATGCTGCTGGTGGTGCCTTCGATGTCGGTGAGGATGAGAGGGGGCATTGCTCGCTTCCAGAACAGAATGGCTGTTTTTTGCTCGTCACTCCCGCGAAGGCGGGAGTCCAGCCGTTGAAGCCGTTATGGCGTCGGCATGGATTCCCGCCTTCGCGGGAATGACGGTCGTTGTTTCCTGTCTCGAATCTCAATTCGCTTGACGCGCTTCATACCGCGGAAACCGCTGCGCGATATCCGTGCCGGTGAAATGACCGACCCAGCCGTCGGGCTGCTGGAAGAAGCGGATGGCGACGAAGCTGGGTTCCGGGCCCATGTCGAACCAGTGGGTGGTGGAGTCGGGCACCGAGATCAGGTCGCCGGCTTCGCACAGCACTTCGTAGACCTTGCCGTCGACGTGCAGGCTGAACAGTCCGGAGCCGGCGACGAAGAAGCGCACTTCGTCTTCCTTGTGCAGATGCTCGTCGAGGAACTTGGCGCGCATCGTTTCGCGGTTCGGGTTGTCCGGCGCGATGCTGACGACGTCGATGGTGGTGAAGTCGCGCGCCGCGCTGATCCGGTCGATATCGGCCTGATAGGCGGCGATGATCGCCTCGGACGGGTCGCCCGGCTGGATCGCCTGGGTCGACCGCCACTGTTCGAAATCGACCCGGATCGCCGACAGCGCGTCGGCGATGGCCGCGTGCTCGTGGGTGACCGACAGCGGGGCGTCGGGGCGGTCGTCGGCGAAGATGCGCAAGCGGCTCATGGGGCGATCCAGGGCGGTGACGTGGGGTCGGTGAATAGTGGGGCTGGGCGGTACGTGGATCAACGTCATGATGCTTTCGTAGGAGGGGCTTGAGCCCCGAGCTTTTCTTTCCGCAGAGCTCGGGGCTGAAGCCCCTCCTACAACAACGGCGCAGAGCTCGGGGCTGAAGCCCCTCCTGCCAGGTGCGGATCAATTGCGCAGGCGACGCAGGTCCAGTTCGCAGCCCAGCAGGAATTCGAACGCATCCAGATGCCGCCGCGCTTCGGCCATCGTCCGGCCCCAGGCGTACAGGCCGTGGCCGTCGATCAGATAGCCCCACATCGGGCCGGCGTCGAGCAGGCTTTCGACCTGCAACACCAGCGCCGGCATGTCCTGGGTGTTGGGCAGCACCGGCAGGTCCAGTTCGGTCTCGTGGGTGGGGGTGCCGTCGAAGGCCTTCAGCAGTTCGTAGCCGGCCAGATGCACCTTGCCGGCGCTGCCGTAAAGCCGCGAGGCGACGGTCTGGTTGTGCGAATGGGTGTGCAGCACGCAGCCGATCTCCGGGAACCGCCGGTAGAGCTGGGTGTGCAGCAGGGTTTCGGCGGACGGCCGGTGATCGCTGCCGACGGCCTGGCCGTTGAAGTCGACCACCATGATGTCGTCGCGGGTCAGCCGGCCCTTGTCGCGGCCGGAGACGGTGATCGCGGCGTGGCGGTCGTCGAGGCGCTGGGAGAAATTGCTGCTGGTGGCCGGGGTCCAGCCTGCGACGGCCAGCTCGCGGATGTTGGCGATGAGTTCGTCGGCCAGCGCGTGCAGGCGGGCGGTGTCGTAGAGGGGCGCGTTCATGGCCGGCAGTTTAGCGGAAGCCTGCGCGCTGCCCGGGCCCGCGGTGGCATGGACCGTCGCGGATTTGACCCGGGTCAATGCGATGGCGGGGCGCGAGGCATAGACTCCGCGCATTCCTCACGTTACAGGTACCAGCCAGATGAGCCACGATGCCTCCCGCCGCCGTTTCCTGACCATCGCCGTCGTCGCCGCGGCGACCGCGCCGTTGGCGCTGCATTCCCTTGGCGCCCAGGCCGCCGCTCCGCCGCCCGCAGCCGCCAAGCCGTTGCCCAAACTGGCGCTCACCGACGCCACCGCCAAAGCATTGGCCTATGCCGAGGACGCCACGAAGGTGAAGCACGCCGCGTTCAAGGCCGGCAGCAACTGCGCCAACTGCAATTTCTACAAGGGCGCCAAGGGCGCGGCGACCGGCCCGTGCACGCTGTTCCCGAAGAACAGCGTGGTCGCCAAGGGCTGGTGCAGCGCCTGGGCGAAGAAGATCTGATCGCGTTGAAGTTCCAGGCAAAAAAACGGCGCGGAATTCCGCGCCGTTTTCGTTCGCATCGGACGTACGTCAGTCGTGCTGGGCTTCGCCTTTCTGGAGCTGGGAGTTGCGCAGGCCGTAGACGAAATACAGGATGATCGCGGCCAGGACATACCAGCCAAAGAAGATCAGCACCCGGCTTTCCACGGTGAAGATCAGCGCGAAGCAGGAGACGATGCCCAGCGCCGGCAGCATTGGATACAGCGGTACGCGGAAGCCGCGCGGAATTTCCGGGTGCGTCCTGCGCAGCCAGATGACCGACAGGCAGACGATGCCGAAGGCCGCGAGCGTACCGACCGATGTCATGTCGCCTAGCGTATTGATATCGAAGAACGCGGCGGCGGTGGCGGTCAGCAGGCCGACCAGGATCGTATTGACCCACGGGGTCTGGAACTTCGGATGCACCTTCGCGAACACGCGCGGCAGCAGGCCGTCGCGCGCCATCGTGTAGAAGATGCGGGTCTGGCCGTACATCAGCACCAGGATCACCGAGGTCAAACCGATGATCGCGCCCACCTTGATGGTCTTGGCGAACCAGGCCCACTGCGGGCCCAGCGCATCCACCGCGACCGCGACCGGGTCGGGCACGTTCAGCAGCTTGTAGTTGACCATCAGGGTCATCACGATCGAGACCAGGATGTACAGCACGGTGCAGACCAGCAGCGAACCGATGATGCCGATGGGCATGTCGCGCTTGGGGTTCTTGGCTTCCTGCCCGGCGGTCGAAACGGCTTCGAAGCCGATATAGGCGAAGAACACGATCGACGCCGCGCGGAACACGCCGCCCCAGCCGAACTCGCCCTTCTCGCCGGTGGGCTCGGGGATGAAGGGATCCCAGTTCGCCTTGAGCGTGTCGAAATGCTGGATCACGTACCAGCCGACGATGATGATGAAGGCAATGATCACCGTCATCTTGATCGCGACGATGACGTTGTTGACCTTGGCGCTTTCGGAAACGCCCACGATCAGAAGGCCGGCCAGCGCCACGCAGATCAGGAACGCGGGCAGATTGAACAGCGTGGTCATCTGGCTGCCGTCGGCGGCCAGCACCGCGGCCCCGTCGCGTATCAGCGCATGTCCATAAGGCCCGGTGAGTTCGGGGGGGATGACGATTCCGTAATCGCCGAGCAGGCTGACCACGTATCCGGACCATCCGACCGCCACCACCGAAGCGGCCAGGCCGTATTCCAGTAGAAGCAGGAAACCCATGATCCACGCGGCGAACTCGCCGATGGTGGTGTAGCTGTAGGTGTAGGCGGAACCGGAGACCGGCAGCGCAGACGAAAGCTCCGCGTAGCACAGACCGGCCAGGGCGCAGACGATGCCGGCGACGAGGAACGACAACAACACCGCGGGGCCGGCGTGGAGCGCCGCCGCATTGCCGGTACGCACGAAGATGCCGGCGCCGATGATGCAGCCGATGCCGAGGAATACGAGATTCCAGGGGCCGAGCGTGCGCTTGAGCTGACTGGTTTCTGTTTCCCGCTGCACCTGCTCCACGCTCTTCCGAATGAGCATGCGTGCAAGTAAGCCTCTGTTGGGAGCGCTCGCCATCAATGTATCCCCTTGGTTGTATGCGCCAGAATCATGTGTGTTTTTGTGCCGGCAGGACGCGTTGAACCCGTCCGCGCGGCTGGCCCGGCACCTTACCCTGCGGCGGCGACAGGGCGCAAGTAACGTTTCCGGGCGATAATCCCGCCCCCTCGCTGGGCGCGCCCATTCATGTTGAAGCCTGATCCCTCCGCCGACATCGACCTCGAATCGAGCCTGCGCGCCTACGCCCGCGTATGGCCCGACGAGCGCGCGCTGACGGAGGTGTTCCGCGCATTGCTCGCCGACGATCACAACCCGTTCGTGCGCGATCGCCTCGCCGGGCACTACACCGCGTCGGCCTGGCTGGTCGATACCGCCGGCGAACGATTGTTGATGACCCATCACCGCAAACTCGATCGCTGGCTGCAGCTCGGCGGGCACGCCGACGGCGACCGCGATCTGGCCGCGGTCGCCCTGCGCGAGGCGGAAGAAGAATCGGGGCTGGTCGATCTTGTGGTCTTGCCGGAGATCTTCGATCTGGACCGGCACTGGATCCCCGAACGCGGCGATGTGCCGGGACACTGGCATTACGACGTGCGCTATGTGGTGCGCGCGACCGGCAGCGAGGCGTTCGCGGTCAGCGACGAGTCGCATGCGTTGGCGTGGCGCGATATCGCGGGGCTGCTGGAAGATCCGTCGATCGATCCGTCGATCGCGCGGATGGCGCGAAAATGGGCGGGCAGACACGACAGCGCGGGTGACTGAGCCTGCGCGTCCCGCCGGTTTTGATGCGGTTCGCAGTTGCGCAATACGCCGATGCTTACCTGCGTTTGCGATCAACCGGATCGTGAGCGCGTAGGGAGGGCCTTGGCCCACCATTACGATGTTTCCGTTTGCATCGACCAATGATCGAAGCCGCTTCGATCGTTCCAACCCGCGTCGAAGAAATTGCAATGGTGGGCCAGGGCCCACCCTACGAAAAAGCATTCAGTCCGCGCGACCGCCGAATTCGCCGGTGGTGGTGTTCACCCAGACTTTTTCGCCGTTGGTGATGTATTCCGGCACCTGGATTTCGATGCCGGTGTTGAGCTTCGCCGGCTTCGGACGTTTGGTCGCGGTGCCGCCCTTGAGTTCCGGCGGCGTTTCGATCACTTCCAGCACTACGCTCTGCGGCAACTGCAGAGCTACCGGAGCATCGTCGATGATCTGTACGAAACAGCCGGTGAGACCGTCGGTGATATAGCCCGCGGCATCGCCGACGACATCGGCATCGAGCGTGTACGGCGTGTAGTCCTCACCGTCGAGGAACACGAACGCATCGCCGTCCTTGTACGAATACGTGGCCTGGCGCCGCGCCAGCTCCACTTCCTTCAGGTCGTCGTCGCCGCCGACGCTGAGGTCGTACTTGTTGCCGCCGGGCACGCTGTACATGGTGAAACGGAACTTGACGTTGCCGCCGCGGCCCTGCGGCGAGCTGCGCTCGATATCGCGCACCTGATACACGATGCCGTTGTGTTCAACCACGTTGCCTTTCTTGATGTCGTAAGCCTTCATTGCATGGATTCCATGTAGGGCGGGTCTTGCACCCGCCATTGCGATTGTTTGCGTGGGGTCGACAACGGTCGGTCGTGTTTCGATCATTGTCTGGAGCGATCGGGATGGTCGTAATGGCGGGTGCAAGACCCGCCCTACGGGAGCCGGATCACTTCGGCGCCAGGCGCGTCGCACCGTCGAGGCGGATGGTTTCGCCGTTGAGGTAGGGGTTGCCGAGGATGTAGGCGACCAGGTCTGCGTATTCCTCCGGCTTGCCCAGGCGCGACGGGAACGGGATCGACGCCGACAGCGACTGCTGCACGGACTCGGGCATGCCGTCGACCATCGGCGTCCAGAAGATGCCCGGGGCGACGGTCATCACGCGGATGCCGAAGCGGGCGAGTTCGCGCGCCATCGGCAGGGTCATGGCGACCACGCCGCCCTTGCTGGCCGAATACGCGGCCTGGCCGATCTGGCCTTCGTAGGCTGCGATGGATGCGGTGTTGACGATCACGCCGCGTTCGCCTTCGGCATCGGCCTCGTTGTGCTGCATCGCCGCCGCGGCGGCCTTGGCGACGTTGAAGCTGCCCACCAGATTCACCATCACCGTGGTCTGGAACTGCGAGAGCGGCATCGCGCCGTCCTTGCCCAGTACGCGGCCCGCGCCGAGGATGCCGGCGCAGTTGACCGCGACGTTCAGGCCGCCGAGGAAGTCTTTGGCGGCATCGATATTGGCCGCGACCGCGGCCTCGTCGCTGACGTCGGTGCGGAAATAGCGGGCGTTGCCGTCGCCCAGTTCGGCGACGGCAACGGCGCCCTTGTCGTCGTTGAGGTCGAACAGCGCGACTTTGCCGCCGTGGGCGACGAGGTGCCGGGCGACGGCGAAGCCGAGGCCGGACACGCCGCCGGTGACGATGGCGCGGGCGTTGGAAAGTTGCATGCGGGACGGTCCATGAGCGCGGAAACCGCGATTTTAGCGCACCGCGCGCGGTGGACTGCGACCCCGATGCAGGCCTTGCGAATCAATGGTCTTGCGGCGGTTCTTCGCGCAGACCCGTCGCTTCGCGTGGATCTTCCGCCGGACCGGCGGCGCCAGTGACCCGCGACATCGTCACAAAACCCGTGCTATACAGTTGGCCGTGACGTTCCGGTCAGAACGGGACGACACGCGTCACCGTTGCACCCACAACCCAATTCACCCCAGTCGTATCCAACGAGGAAGCTGTCATGGCTGATACGAGACTGCAGGCAGTGGCCACTGCCGATGATCGCCGGCGGCATGTGTCCGCTGCGATCCGGGAATCCGTCGCGGCGTCCGCCGTTGTCGGCCCCACTGGCCTTTCCGGTTCCGGCGCTCACGCCGTGGCTGTGCCGTCCGAGCCCTCGGCGGCGCGCGAACCTGCGGCTTCATCCGCTTTTGCCCATACCTTCCAGCCCCTGCGCCCGGCATTCGTCCGGGCCGGTGTCGCTGCGCGTTCCGGCCACCCCCATGGCCGGCCGTCGCGGACCGGGCTCTCCTGCGGTCGCCGTGCCCATGTGCTTGGGGCGCTGGGGCCGATCGTTCCGCAGGCCGGAGTTGCGCATTCCCTGTGGAAGGTGGTCATGGGCCCGGACCGCGATCCCTCCATCGTCGCAGCCTCCTGAGGCGGATCCACCGCGTGTCCGGCCGTGCGCGGGCTTCCTCCGGGAGCATCGCGATCCGGCCGACCCGGTAGCCGCCCAGGGATGCTTCGACGATGCGGGCGTTCGAACGCCGCGAACCGCCACCAGGCCTTCCACCCGTTCGCCCTCCCGCATGATCGCGCGTCCGTATTTTCCAACCAGGAGTTTCTAATCGATGTCCCGCAATGCCTGCCTCGTTCCGCTGCTCGCCGTCATGATGCTGACCGCCGCCTGCAAGCCTTCCGCGCCGCCCCAGTCAGACGCCGCAGTGGCGCCTGCCCAGGCCACGGCCACGGACGCAGCGCCGTCGTCCGCGACGGTTGCCGAAGTGGAACTGCCGGAGGCGCTGAAGACAGGGGTCGGGTTTCCCGAGGCCCGCGCCGAGCTCGCCGCCGCCGGCTGGCTGCCCCTGCAGGACCGCACCGACTGCATGGGCAAGCTGGGCGGCCGTTCCGCGGTGTGCTACAGCACGCCTGAACTCGCGTCCTGCGACGACGCAGGCTGCACGCTGGAGTTCGCCAACGCCGAGGTCATGCAGCGTCTGAGTCTGATGGTCGGCGCGCCGGCCGGCTCCGACCCCGACGAACCCCCGGCATTCGGCGCGGTGAAATCGTGGGCGTTGTCCGCGATCGGCGAGACCGATCCGGGCGCCTGCCCCGCCGCCGACTTCGACGGTTTCCTGAAGATATTCGCGGCCGACGTGCTGGTGCGCGCGCGATACACCGCGCCGCTGGTGCGGGTGGCGCAGGCGGTCGACCGCGGCGACGCCGGCGATCAGTCGCAGCAGACCTACGTCGAGGCCGGCAACTACACCGGCTTTGCGCTGAGCCATCGCGACGGCGCCTGGTATCCGTCGGTCGACGCGGACGCGCCGCGTCCGGCGTCGCTGGATGTCCGCATTTCCGCCGAAGAAGGCGGCGCTTACTTCGTGAACGTGCCGGGCAACGTCGAGGGCGTGTCCTATCGTTTCGAACGCCACGGCGACTGCTGGCGATTGACCGCCGATCCCGATTCCGCGATCTGAAGCCGTCGCGCTCTCTCAACGACCTTACAGACACGATTTTCCAAGGACAGACACCGTCATGAGCAACGACCGCATCGTCATCCGCGAACCGCGCCTGGAGCTGGGCACCGATCGCGAAGTCCCGACCAGCCTCATCGGCGAGCAGGCGTACGACTGGCTGGCCATCCATCATCCGCAGACCAACGCCGCCGCGGTGCGCGACGGCAATGCGGCGGCGGTGGACCAGACGGTGGCGCAGAGTACGGCGATGGCCGATGTCCACAAGCCCGCGGTCGCGGCGGCGCAGGCCGATCCCGTGCAGCAGCAGGAACCGCACAGGATCGCGGTCGGCGCACGCTGACGCACGCGACGCGATGCAACGCGCCAGGGACGGCGCACTTCCAGCCACCGGAGCCATCGGATCGCCGCTTCAGGCCATCATGTCCCGGTTTCCCATCCACAGGAGTTCTGAGCCGATGTTCCGCAAGACTGCCCTTATCGCCCTGCTGCTCGTCACTGCCGCGTTCACTGCGGCCTGCAAGCCTTCGGCGCCCGCGTCCGACGCCCCGGTGCCTGCCGATGCAAAGCCCGACACCACGTCACCGACAGCCGCGACGCCCGCGCCGGACGCTTCGCCGGCCGTAGTCGAAGCACACGCGCCGAAACCCGCGTTGCCGCCCGAAGCCTGCACGCTCGAAGGCGGCCGCGAGTTCTTTCAGCAGTTCGTCGAATCCGCCCACGTGCGACGCGCCTACAGCAGGATCGACCTCAAGGCCGGCATCGCCGCCGACGCCGCCGCGGCGCATCCGCAGTTCGACGGCTTCCGGATCGGTCTGGTCGACAACCGCTGGGTGCTGGTGGACCCCGCGATCGAGGCCGCCGACGCGCCGCGCGTGGAATTGAAGCGCTCGCTGCAAGGCAATACCTACACCGTCGATTACACCCGGGCGCGTTTTTCCAATAACGACGAGACCGTCGAGCCTTACGGGGAAACGGCCCGCTACACCTTCGAGTTCGTCGACGGATGCTGGGCGCTGGTCAGCCAGACGCCGGCCCCCTGAAACATTCGTTCAAACACCCCATTCGCCCGCTCATCCGCAGCGATATCGGAATCAAGGAGAAACAGTCATGCCCGGATACAAGATCGTCGAAAGCGTCGGCAGCAGCAGTCAGCCGGTGACCAAGTGGTCCGACATCGAACACCATCATCCCAGCGACAAGCTGCAGGAAGACGGGCGCGTCTACGCGAAGGTCAACGGCAAGGCCGAAGAAGTCGCCGGCAACTACAACGGCACGGCCGTGTACAGCCCGGGCGGCCAGTTGATGGTCTCCAAGGACATCGTGCTGCTGAACGCGAACAACAACAGCGGCAACGTGCCCGTGCCTTCGCCGGCCAACGGCTACATCGGCGAGATCAACAAGAGCAACGGCACCGTGACCATCCTCGACCGCCCCGGCGGCGAGATGATGTTCCAGCTGCGGCACATGAAGATCGACGACAGCATCAAGCCGGGCGTCAAGGTCGAATACGGCCAGCCGCTGGGCATCCAGTCGGGTTACGGCAAGGGCGATCCCGGCTATTACGGCACCCATCTCCACATCGACGCCAACGCGAAGTATCTGGACCAGGCGGATCGCTACGTGCGCGACATGGCCAGCGGCGTCATCACCACCGACAAGCGTCCCGCGAACACGACCAACATCGTCAACGAGACGCCGACGATCGAACATATTTCCGGCAAGTTCCCGGCGCCGCCGAAGCAGGCGCTGGCCGACGGCAAGATCGAATTCGGCGAGAAAGGCCCGGACGTGGCGCTGCTGCAGGAGAAGCTGCGGGCCGCCAACGCGCGCGACGCGCAGGGCCGGGTGATCGGCCAGGATGGCGATTTCGGCAACGGTACGAAGCAGGCGCTGGAGAATTATCAGAAGGCGCACAACCTGCCCGCGACCGGCGTCGCCGACAGGCAAACCCTGACCCAACTGGGCGTGATCGGCGGCCAGCAGCAGACGCCGACGCAGCCGGCGCCCACGCAGCCCGCGCCGACACAACCGGCTCCGACGCAGCCTGCCCCCGCGCAGCCGACGCCCGTGCCGCCGCCGGCGCAGAACCTGCCGGCCGACGTGCAGCGCGCGAAAACCAATATCGAATCCTGGCACCTGGGCCAGACCTCGGCGCAGTTCGAGACCAGCAACCGCGGCCCGGGTTTCATTTCCACCGGCAAGGGCGATCTGGGCGGCAAGTCCTACGGCCTGTATCAGCTGTCGTCGACCCAGGGCAGCCTGGCCGAATACGTGGGTCAGTCGGCCAAGTATGGCGCTGAATTCAAGGGGCTGACGCCCGCGTCCCCGGCCTTCGACGCGAAGTGGAAGGAAGTCGCGGCGCGCGACCCGCAGGGGTTCTCCACCGACCAGCACACCTTCATCAAGAAGGAATTCTTCGATGTCCAGAACGAGGCGCTGAAGGGCCGCGGCGTCGACCTGAGCGACCGCGGCCGCGCGGTGCAGGACATGCTGTGGAGCACCTCGGTGCAGTTCCGCAACCTCACGCCGAACGTCGTGGCCAACGGTCTGAAGGACAAGTTCGGCGAGGGCTACCAGTTGTCCAAACTCAGCGATGAGCAGATCGTCGGCGCGGTGCAGGACTACAAGCTCAAGAAGAACGACAGCCTGTTCAGCGGTTCGCCCGACCTGTGGCCCGGCCTGCGCGACCGCGCGAAGAACGAGAAGACCGAGCTGACCGAACTGGCCCGCGACGAACAGACCCTGAAAAAAGCCGGCGTGAGCGTGCCGATCGATCTCGAAAAAGGCCCGGCGCCGAATGCCACCGGCGGGCGCACCAAGGATCCGATGGCCGACGGCGTGCTGAAGAAGGGCGAGGAAGGCCCCGCCGTGCAGCGTCTGCAGGAAGCCTTGAACAAAGCGGGCATCCGCGACGCGGACGGCAAGCCGCTGCCCACCACCGGCTACTTCGGCGACAAGACCGAAGCTGCGGTGATCAAGTTCCAGCAGCAGAAGGGGCTGGAAGACGACGGCAAGGCCGGCAGGAACACGCTGACCGCGCTGGGCCTGCTCGCGCCCGAGCAGACCAAGCCGGTCACCGCCGACAAGCCGACGCCGCCGGTCAATGGACAGACGCAGCCGCCGGCCAACAGCGAGACGCCGCCGTCTGCGAATCCCCGGATCCCGCCGCCGGCCAACGGTCAAACGCAGCCGCCGACGAACGGCCAGACCCCGCGGCCGGTCAACGGCGACAAGCCGTCCGTTCCGGCCGCCGACAGCCAGCCGCAGCCGCCGACCCAGACCGACAAACCACTGATCTCCAATCCCAGTCATCCCGACAACAAGCTTTACCAGCAGGCGGTGTCGAACCTGGAGCAGTTGGGTCCGAGCGCGGGCTTCGCGTCGCGGCAGGATCTGGAAAAAGCGGCCGCCGCAGTGGCGGTGGACGCCAAGGCGACCGGCCTGCAGGACATCAATCACATCAGCCGTACCACCGGCGCGAACGGCCAGACCTTCCTGGTCGCGGTGCAGGGCGATCCGACCAGCGCGGCCGCGAAGAATTCCTACATCGACTACGGCCAGGCAGTGGGCCAGACGGTGGAGCAGAGCACGAAGATGGCGGACGCGGGCAAACCTGCGCCGCAGGCCGAGCCGCAGGAACAGAACAAGGTCGCCCTCGGCGGCCGGTAAGCGCAAAGGCGCCAGGGACGGTGCCACTCTCCGACGGTGCGGCGGATGCCGCACTGCCGGGCGTGCGATTCGAGCGAGGTACGCCGGGCTCGACACCGACCGGCGCTCGACACCCGCCGGAATTTCGGCGACAACGACAGATTCGACAACGGCAGGATTCAACGAGATGAAAGGAATGGGCACGTGCCAACGCAGAGATGTCCATGGCGGATACGCGGCGGCGCTATTGGCGTTCGCGCTGCTGGCGGGTTGCAGCGAGCAGCCGGCCGCAGCGGAACCGCAGCCCGCGCCGCAAGCTGCGGAAACGAACGTTGTGGTGGAGACAGGCGATGCGATGGAGGCAGGCGGCGCAGAGATCCAGGCCGTCATCGAGGACGATGCGGCCGCATCGTCGTCCGCGGACGAACGCGCGCTGCGCGATGCCTACGCGACGTGTCTCCAGGCCGCGGGCGGCGTGGACTCGGCGATGCAGGACTGCATCGGCAGCGAATACGAGTACCAGGACGGCCGATTGAATGCGGCCTACGCCAAGCTCAAACGCACGCTCGGCGACTCGGAGATGACCGCGCTGCGCAGCGAGCAGCGCGGCTGGATCGCCGAGCGCGACGCCAAGTGCGTCTGGGACGCCAAGACCGAGGGTTCGGCGCAGCGTCTCCAGGCGAATCAGTGTCGCCTGGATGCGACCGCGCTGCGTGCGGGCGAACTGGAAGCCATGCTGCGCGGAGACGGTGGCGGCGGCGGTGCCCCGGCGAAGACGCGCATCGAAGCGAACGCTGCGCTGGACCAAGCGGGACGCATGACCCTCAGCGCAGGCGACATGCGGTTCGAATTGAGCGCGCCGTCCTGCCGCCCCGTCTCCGATGGCCTGTCGGTCTGCGAGGGGAACGTGCAACTGACCGCGACGCGCGCCGATGGCGCCAGCCAGACGCTGCGGCCCGCCGCGCTCTACCTCAACCAACGCGCGACGCTGTACCGCGGCGCCGTTGCGCAGCGCGACCGGCGCGCGAGTCAGAGCATCATCGTCACCGACGTGAACGGCGACGGCCGCGACGACCTCGCGCTGTGGACCGGAACGCGCGGCGGCTACGGCGGCGCGTCGTACGACATCCATCTGTTCGATGCGACGAAAAAAACCTTCGTGCGCAGCGCCGGGTTCTCCGAACTCACCGTGGGCAGGGACGGCTTCTTCGCGATCGTGGACGGCAGGATCCGCACGACCTCCAAGAGCGGATGTTGCCTGCACGCCGAAGAGTTCCACGTGGTCGAGAAGAATGCGCCGAAGCTGGTGGAACGCATCGTCGAGGACGCCACCGGAAATCGCGCGGCGCCGAAACGCACGGTCTCGAAACTCGTCGACGGCCGCATGCGCGAAGTGAAGGAATGATCGACGGTACCGCGAGCGACGCATCCGAAGCGTCCGTCGACCGTCGAAACAACACATATTGGATGGAGAACGCAGCATGAGCGCTTATGGACTCACCCGCGACCAGAGCGTCGAACTGCTGGTCAGGACGGCGTTGGAGTACGGCGTCACCGACCGCCGCCAGATCGCGTACATCGTCGCGACCGCGCAGCACGAGACCGACAACTTCGCTACGTCGCGCGAATACGACGGCCCCAACCAGGCGATCCGCAACGGTTACGGCGGCGGCGAGAATTACTACGGTCGCGGTTACGTGCAGGTGACCCACGACCGCAACTACGACCGGATGGCGACGACGCTCGGCGATCCGCGCATCCGCACCAATCCCGATATCGTGGCCCAGGAAGCGACGCTCGGCGCGCAGACCACCGTGGTCGGCATGTCGCGCGGCCTCTATACCGGCGTGGGTCTGGACCGTTACATCAATTCGCAGAACGCCGATTACATCGATGCGCGCGCGGTCGTCAACGGCACCGATCGCGCCGCCCACATCGCTGGACTCGCGCGGACCTGGGAACAGAACCTGCCGGACATCATCGATCGCGTCACCGCGCAGGGCATCACCCCTCGCGCGATGCCCGGCAGCCCGATGGCGGATGGCTCGCTGTCGGTGAACGAGCGTGGCCCGGAGGTGGCGCGCATGCAGGAGGCGTTGCGCCAGCGCGGTTTCGAGCTGACCCCCGATGGCCTTTACGGCAACGGCACGCGTGGCATCGTCGAGCAGTACCAGCGCCAGAACGGTCTGCCGGCGACCGGCACCGCCGACCGCGAAACGCTCAGCAGTCTGGGCGTGACCCAGATCGTGCCGCTGCCGAACGCGGCGACGCCGACTGCACCGACCTCACCGCCGCCTGCGAACGTGCCGCCGGCTTCGCCGGAGACGCCTCCCGCGAACGCGCAGCCGAATCCGGTGAATCCCGCAACGCCCTCGACACCCCCTGCGAATGTGCCGCCCGCATCGCCGGAGACGCCTCCCGCGAATGCGCAGCCGAATCCGGCGAATCCCGCATCGCCTGCGAATCCCGCGCCCGACAGGCCGCAGGCGCCGCCGACGACGAACGATCAGGTGTCGCAGCCGACCCAGAACGACAGACCGCTGATTTCAAATCCGAACCATCCGGACCACAAGCTCTATCAGCAGGCGGTGTCGAATCTGGAGCAGTTGGGCCCCAGCGGCGGCTTCAGATCACGCGAGGATCTGGAGAAAGCGGCAGCATCGGTGGCCGCGGACGCGAAGGCGACGGGCCTGAACGAGATCGACCACATCAGCAAGACCAGCGGGCCGAACGGGCAGTCGTATCTGGTGGCGGTGCAGGGCGATCCGACCAGCCCGGCGGCGAAGAACGCGTACATCGATTACAACCAGGCGACCAGCCAGACGGTCGCGCAGAGCACCGCGATGAGCGATGCCCAGAAGCCGGCGGCGGCGCAGCCGACGGAGCAACAGCAGGAACCGAACAGGGTTGCGATGGGCGCCCGGTAAGCAATTCGATAGGGTCAGAGGCTGGAGCAGAAGCGATACCGGCAGGCCGTCGAAAGACGGCCTGTTTCATTTTCAGTCCAGCAATTCCGCGATCATCTTCGCGTGACGCTGCGCCTGCGCATCGCGCCGCAGCCGGCTGGCGGTGAAGATCGAACACATCTCCACCACCGCGGTATCGAAGGTTTCGTTGACGATCACATAATCGAATTCGTGGTAATGCGACATTTCCTCGTGCGCGGCGGCAAGGCGCCGCGCGATGGTGTCGTCGCTGTCCTGGCCGCGCTTGCGCATGCGTTCTTCCAGCGCCTGGCGCGACGGCGGCAGGATGAAGATGCCCACCGCATCCGGCACTTTCTCGCGCACCTGGCGCGCGCCCTGCCAGTCGATTTCCAGCAGTACGTCGCGGCCGGCGGCCAGTTGCGGTTCCACCGACTGCCGCGCGGTGCCCTTCAGGTCGCCGTGCACCAGCGCATGCTCGAAGAAATCGCCGGCATCGATCATCCGCTGGAATTCGTCGGCGCCGATGAAGTGGTAATGCTGGGCGTGGCGTTCGCCCGGGCGCGGCGCGCGCGAGGTGAACGAGATCGACAGCGCGATGTTCGGATCGCGCGCCAGACAGGCGTTCACGATGCTGGATTTGCCCGCGCCGGACGGCGCCGCGACGATGAAGAGAGTTCCGCGCATTCGGACTCCGCGCCTGTCAGGAGGCGGCATTGTGCGCCAGTCGCAGCAGGTCCGCGACCGGCGAAAGCAGGATTTCCGGGAAGGATTCGACCACGCACGCGCGCATCCGCGTCGAAGGCGACGGGTCGGTCGCGGCCTCGCAGAATGCGACGCGCCGGGTTTCGGCGTCCGGCCACTGCGCGTAGCCGTACCACAGCCCGTCATCGCCGCGATGCAGGCGCGAGCCCAGCGAGCCGCGCGCCAGCAGCGCCTCGGTGGCGTCGCGCCATGCTTCGGTGAATTCGGTCTCGCGGCCGGGCGCGAGCCGCCAGCGGTACAGCAGCACGACCAGGCCGGGAGACTGCACGGCGGTCATTCGATGTTCTGCGACTGCTCGCGGATCTGGTCGATCAGTACTTTCAGCTCCACCGCCAGCGCCGAAGTGCGGGCGTCCACCGATTTCGAGCCGAAGGTGTTGGCTTCGCGGTTGAATTCCTGGAGCAGGAAGTCCATGCGCCGGCCCACGGCGTCCTTCTGCACCAGCACCCGGCGCAGTTCGAGCAGATGGCTGTCGAGACGGTCCAGCTCTTCGTCCACGTCGAGTTTCTGCAGCGCCATCACCAGTTCCTGCTCGAAGCGGCCGGGATCCAGCGGCTGCGGCAGGTCGGCGAGACGGTTGACGAGTTTCTGCTTCTGCCCGGCGCGGATCGCCGGCATCAGCGTGCGCGCATCGGCGGCATGACGGGCGATGGCGTCCACGCGTTCGAGGATGTTCGCGGCGAGGTTCGCGCCTTCGCGGGCGCGGGCTTCGATGAACTGGCCCAGCACCTCGTCCAGCAGCGACAGCGCCTCGGCGTGCAGTGCGGCCGGGTCGGCGGCGTTGGATTGCAGCACGCCGGGGAACTGCAGCAGGTCGACCAGTTCGACGCGCAGCATCGGGAAGTGTTCCTGCAGATTGCGCCCCATCGCCGCCAGCTGCGCCACGCGCGCCGGGTTCAGCCGCAGGGCGTCTTCGCTGTCGCCGCTGCGCAGGCGCAGGCTGAGGTCGAGCTTGCCGCGCGAGATCCGCGCCGAGATCCGTTCGCGCATCGCCGGCTCCACCGCGCGCAGGTCGTCGGGAAGGCGCACGCCGAGTTCCAGGAAACGGTGGTTCACGGCGCGCAGTTCGCAGCCGAGCGTGCCCCAGGGCGTGTTGCGTTCGCCGGCGGCGAAGGCGGTCATGCTGCGGATCATGATGATGGCGTCCTTGGTCGGTCGCCCTGGCCGGGTCTCCGGCAGGGGGGCGCCATTGTCGGGCATCGGGCGGGGATTGTGGGGGGCCACGCAGACCTTCGACCTGCGACGACATGCGGGCCGTCCCCACGGCCGGTGGATAATGAAACCGTTGAAGTCGTTTACGGCAGCCTCCAGGCCAGTTTACGAAAGTGGATCTACCGATACCCCGGATGATTCCGGCGGATGCCCGGTCGCGATCGAACCGATTTCGAACAGGTGACAAGGCGATGAGAAGGGGCCGGCGAAGGGGCGGTGCTAAACTCGCCGGCCATTTCGCGGCAGACAACCTCCCATGACCATCGCCCGTCCCAGCGGCCGTACGCCCGAGCAACTGCGTCCGGTCAGCATCGAGCGCGGCTATACCCGCCATGCCGAAGGTTCGGTGCTGGTCTCCTTCGGCGACACCCGCGTGCTGTGCAATGCCAGCATCGAGAACCGCGTGCCGGCCTTCATGCGCGGCAAGGGCGAGGGCTGGGTCACCGCCGAATACGGCATGCTGCCGCGCGCCACCCACACCCGCAGCGACCGCGAGGCCGCCCGCGGCAAGCAGGGCGGGCGTACCCTGGAAATCCAGCGCCTGATCGGCCGCTCGCTGCGCGCCTGCGTCGATCGCGGCGCGCTGGGCGAACGCACCATCACCCTCGACTGCGACGTATTGCAGGCCGATGGCGGCACACGCACCGCGGCGATCACCGGCGCGTATGTCGCGCTGGTCGATGCGGTGCGCTTGCTGCAGTCGCGCAGGGAGATCGCACGCAATCCGATCCACGGCGCGATCGCCGCGGTGTCGGTGGGCGTATATCGCGGCGTGCCGGTGCTGGATCTGGATTACGCCGAAGACAGCGACTGCGACACCGACATGAACGTGGTGATGAACGACGGCGGCGGTTTCATCGAAGTGCAGGGCACCGCCGAGGGTCATGCCTTCCGCCGCGGCGAACTGGACGCGCTGTTGAACATGGCCGAGCAGGGCATTACCGATCTGGTGGCCGCGCAGCGCACTGCGCTGGCGGAATGACGGGCTGTTGAGTCGGAATTTCCCGCGATGAATCGCCATATCGCCTGTTTCGCGCTGGTGGTCGATGGTTACGGCCGGGCGATCGCGCATTACGTCGACGATCTGGGCTTCGAGTTGCGCCAAGACGCCCCGCGTGGGGAAGGCAGGCGCTGGGTGCTGGTCGCACCGCCCGGCGCCGAGACCGCCATCCTGCTGGCGCAGGCGTCGAACGATGCCCAGCGCGCCCGCATCGGCGACCAGACCGGCGGCCGCGTCGGCTTCTTTCTGCACACCGACGACTTCCGCCGCGACCACGCCGCGATGCTGGCGCGCGGCGTGCGTTTCGTCGAAGCGCCGCGCGAAGAGGATTACGGCATCGTTGCGGTGTTCGAGGACTTGTACGGCAATCGTTGGGATCTGTTGGAGCTTACGTCTTTGGAGCCTGCGTCTTTGGAAGAAGCGCCATGAAACTGGTGCTGGCCAGCAGCAATCCGGGGAAACTCGCGGAACTGCGCGATCTGCTCGGCGATGCCGGCATCGATCTGCACGCGCAGACCGAATTCGGCGTCGAGGATGCCGAGGAAACCGGCCTCACCTTCGTCGAAAACGCGATCCTCAAGGCGCGGCACGCGTCGCGCGCCACCGGATTGCCGGCGCTGGCCGACGATTCCGGCCTGTGCGTCGATGCCCTGAACGGCGCGCCGGGTCTGTACAGCGCGCGCTATGCCGGCGGGCACGGCGACCACGCCGCGAACATCGCCAAACTGCTGGACGCGCTGCGCGACGTGAGCGGCGAACGCCGCACCGCACGCTTCGTCAGCGTGCTCGCGCTGCTGCGCCATGCCGACGACCCGCAGCCGCTGATCGCCGAAGGCGTGTGGGAAGGCCGCGTGCTGCGCGCGCCGCGCGGCAGCGGCGGTTTCGGCTACGACCCGGTGTTCTTCGTGCACGAGCAGGGCATGGGCGCGGCCGAACTCGACGCCGCGCTGAAGAACCGCGTCAGCCATCGCGGCCGTGCGCTGGCGGCGATGCGCGAAAAGCTCACGGCAGCGCTTCGATGAGTATGGCCGGCTCGGTGCCTCCCGGCCCCCGGGCGCAGCCCGAGGGCGTTCAGCAGCGCGCTGACCAGTGGTCCGCGAGCGCGCTGCATCACCCACCGCTGTCGCTCTACGTGCATCTGCCGTGGTGCGTGCGCAAATGCCCGTACTGCGATTTCAATTCGCACGAGTACAAGGGCGGCGGCGCGCTGCCGTTCGAGGCCTACGTCGATGCGCTGATCGCCGATCTGGATCACGATCTGCCGCTGGTCTGGGGCCGCACCGTGCAGACGGTGTTTTTCGGCGGCGGTACGCCCAGCCTGTTTCCGGCGCCCGCGGTCGACCGTTTCCTGCAGGCCGCCGCCGCGCGCCTGCGCTTCGCGCCCGGCTGCGAGATCACTCTCGAAACCAATCCCGGCACCGCCGAGCACGGCCGGTTCGAGGATTACCGCAAGGCCGGCGTGAATCGGCTGTCGTTCGGCATCCAGAGCTTCGACGACGGCTGCCTGCGGCGGCTCGGCCGCATCCACGACAGTGGCCAGGCCGAGGCCGCGGTGAAGCTGGCGCAGGACGCCGGCTTCGACAATCTCAATCTCGATCTGATGTACGCGCTGCCCGGGCAGACGCTGGCGATGGCCGAACACGATCTGGCGCGCGCGTTCGCGCTGCAGCCGGCCCACGTCAGCCACTACCAGCTGACACTGGAACCCAACACCGTCTTCGCCGCCCGGCCGCCGCAGGGCATCCCCGACGAAGACGCGGCCTGGGACATCCAGGAGCACTGCCAGGCGCTGTTGGCCGATGCCGGCTACGCGCAGTACGAGATCAGCGCCTACGCCCGACCGGGGCGGCAGTGCGCGCACAACCTCAACTACTGGCGCTTCGGCGATTACCTGGGCATCGGCGCCGGCGCGCACGGCAAGCTCACCCTTCCGGCAACCGACGCAGGCACGCCCGGCCAAGTGCTGCGACGCTGGAAGCTCAAACACCCGGCGGCCTATCTGGCCCAGGCCGGCACGGCCGCCGTGATCGGCGCCGATACCATGATCCCGGCCGCGCAGTTGCCGTTCGAGTTCATGCTCAACGCGCTGCGGCTGCGCGAAGGCTTCGCGCTGGCGCGTTTCGAGGCCCGCACCGGACTGTCGCGTACGGCGATCGATGCGCCGGTGTCCCGCGCGGTCGCCGAAGGCTGGCTGGTCGCCGACGATGGGCGCATCGTGCCCACCGAATCCGGCCTGCGCTTCGCCAACGACGTGATGACGCTGTTCTTGGCAGACGCTCTCGGCGACGCTTCGGACGACGCGCCCAACGACGCATCGGCCGCCGGATGACCCGCGCCCAAGCCACGGATCGCGGGGTGCCGCAGCGCGGGATTTGGCTCGCGGTGGCCGGACATGTTAAGAAACGTGGTCTTCATCGCACTTCCCCAGGCTGAAATGGCTGCGCCCACCGACCCACAGGATTCCGCCGCGCCAAGGACTTTGGCCTCCGCCGGGCTGCCGCGCCGGGTGCGCCGCACGCTGGAGCGCGCGCTTTCGCTGGTCGGTGAAGATCTGGAACGCAATCTGGTTTCGGCGATCACCGAGTTCGAGGAGGAGCTGTTCCGTCTGGCCGACCGCTCCGGCGCCACCGGCGGCACCTCGATCGACTATATGCACACCCTGCGCGTGGTGCGGCTCAATCGCCACGACCTGGCCCCGCGCTTCATGCAGTTGCTGGAAAGCAACCTCGCCGGCCTGCGCAAGCCGGTCCCGCTGGCGGTGCCGTCGCGCCAGGTCTCGATGCCCAGCGCGGCGCTGAATTTCCGCAATCTGAGCCTGGTCGACGAATCAGTGATGGACGAGGGCGCTGTGCTTTACGCCATCGCGTCGCGCCAGGAATCGCGCGCCAACCTGATCCTGCATCTGCTCGGCCAGCGCTTCGGCGTGCTGGCCGCGGCGCCCGCGTTCGACAGCGAGCGCATGCCGCTGGGGCCGCAGGCGCTGTGCCGCGCGGTGCGCCACGCGGCCGAGGTCATGCAACTGGACCATGGCGCACGCCTGCTGTTCTATCGCATCTTCGACCGCCGGGTGATGGTGCAGTGTCCGGATCTGTTCGAGAAGCTTGACGCCCTGCTGGCCGAGGAAGGCGTCCTGCCCGGCCTGAGCTACGTGCCCATCCGCACCCGCGCCGGAAGCGACGACGACCACCACGGTCACCCCGATGCTGAGGCCGGAACCGATGCCGACGCGCCCAGGACCGGCGCGGCCGCGCGGCGCCCCGGCGGCTCGCCGCCCGGGGAGTCTCCGGGGATGGCATCGCAGTCCGGCCCCTATGGGCAGTCGGGCATGTCGGGTGCGTCCGGCGGGTCCGCAGCGGGTGGAGAGCCGCGCACGTCCGGGCAGCAACCGCCGTCTGGAACCGGCATGGGCGGCCCGTCCGCGGAGCGCGGCGATTCGGCCTACGGCGCCTCGCCAGCCGCCCGCCGTGCCGAGCCCTACGACGGCGACCGGCCGCATACCGTCTGGATGGGGCAGGCTGTGCCCGCGCCCGCAGTCGACGAACAGAAAGCCTTCCACGATCTGCAGCAGTTGCTGTCGCAGCGCCGCAACCAGGCGGAACGGCTGAATCCGGTGCCGCCCAGCCAGCGCGCGGAAACGCCCATCGCGACCCGCGACCTGCTGCAGACGCTCGGCCGGATGGACGCCGAACCGACCCTGCCCGACGGCAGCGCGCCCAGCATCGCCGACGTCAAACGCTCGCTGCTGGCGCAGGCGCGTCAGCAGACCGGCAAGCCGGTGGCGCTGGCGCCCAGCGACAGCGACACCTTCGATCTGGTCGGCCTGCTCTACAGCCATCTGCAGCGCGAAATCCGCGACGACGCGCCCGCGGCGGCGCTGGTCAAGCG
>JBKJTC010000184.1:0-10418 GCA_046590925.1 Lysobacteraceae bacterium
GGCGAGTACGCGCCCATGCCGCCGGTGTTGGGGCCGGTGTCGCCGTCGCCGACGCGCTTGTGGTCCTGCGACGTGGCCATCGGCAGCGCGGTGACGCCGTCGACCATCGAAATGAAGCTCGCCTCCTCGCCGTCTAGGAATTCCTCGATCACCACCCGCGACCCGGCGCTGCCGAAGGCGTTGCCCGACAGCATGTCGCGCACCGCGTCTTCGGCTTCCTGCAGGGTCATCGCCACGATCACGCCCTTGCCGGCCGCGAGGCCGTCGGCTTTGACCACGATGGGCGCGCCTTTGTCGCGGATGTAGGCGATGGCGGCGTCCACTTCGGTATGCACCGCGTAATACGCGGTCGGTATGCCGTGCCGCGCGAGGAAATCCTTCGCGAATGCCTTGCTGCCTTCGAGCTGCGCCGCTGCAGCGGTCGGCCCGAAGATGCGCAGGCCCTCGCTGCGGAAACGGTCGACCACGCCCGCGACCAGCGGCGCTTCGGGGCCGACCACGGTCACCGCGACGCCTTCCGCGCGCACCAGCGCGACCAGGCCGTCGATGTCGGTCGCCTTCACGTCGACATTGCGGCACTTCGCTTCGGTGGCGGTGCCGGCGTTGCCGGGCGCGACCAGCACTTCGGTGATGCGCTTGGACTGCGCGAGTTTCCAGGCGAGGGCGTGTTCGCGGCCGCCGGCGCCGATAACGAGGAGTTTCATGGGAGATCTTCTTCGTGAGTCGTAATGGAATGCGTGTTTGCGGAGTCGACGGCGTGTGCGCTCAAACGCCTTCGTCGCAGCCTTCCTTCTGCAGCAGCGCGGGCGATGGTTGATAGGCGCCGTCGCGGTAGGGAATCGCGAGCGTGCGCTTCACCGGCTTGCCGGCCCGCTCGCCGGTCACGACGAGATCGAGCGAATGGAACTTGCCGCCGCCGTTGGGCTTGGCGACCAGTGTGCAGTCCAGTGCCACCGACTTGCGTTTGCACGCGCGGTCCTCGTCCGGGTCGCAGACCCCGGTGTTGTCGCGACCGGTGCCGACCGTGAGCAGCGATTCGAAGCGATCGCTCTCCGCGTAATACAACGAGCGGTTGGAGACGGTCCAGCCCATGTTGGTGAATGCCGAATCCAATGCGAACGCGACGCGGCCCGGGCCGACCTCGAAGAAACTCACGTCGCCGGGCGTGCCCCAGCCGCCGGTCTGCACGCCGCGTTCGCTCGCGCCGATGCGCGCCTGCTTCTGTGTGCCGCGCGGATCGAGCAGCAGGAACAGATCGACTTCGCCGGACTGGGCGTGGCCGGCATCCGCGAACGAGGTGCAGACGGCGATGCGTCGCGGGCCGGAATGCGTGGCGCCGCTGTCTGCGCAGATCGTCCGCGAAGACGGTGCGATCTCGTCTTCGCTGCGCGCGGTGGCGGATGCGGGCCATTCGCCTTTCAGCGTCGCCTTCTCGCGATAGACCTCGCGCAGCAGGCGCAGGGCTTCGGCATCCGACACATGGCTTGCCGGCAGCGGCGTCAGTGCGGAAACGGGAGACGCGAGCAGCGCCAGTCCGCACGCGAGCGCGATGGAACGAAAGCCGGAGTGCGCGTGCATTCGATTGTTCCTGTAGGTGTGGGAGATCACGGTGCGGGCGCTTCCGGCACTGCGGCGGTCTGCAGCGACACCAGCTTGCTGCCGTCGGCGACATGCTGCCTGCCGACTTCGCGGAAGCCGAACCGGTCATGGAAGCGTCTGGATGCCGGATTGGCCGGTTCGAGGTTGTACTCGCAGGCGACGACGCCGATACCGAGCCGACGCGCGCGATCGAACAGATCGTCGTACAGCCGCAGCCCGATGCCTGTCCCCGCCGCTGCGGCATCGACGACGATGCGGTCGACGTACACGAACTTTTGATAGCGCGCCGAAAACCAGTTGAAGTTGTCGTTGGCGTAAGCGGCGCCGTCGCGCATCGCCAGCAGGAAGCCGGCGACTTCGCCATCGACGACGGCGACGCGGTGATGGAAGGCCAGCGCGTGCAGCTGCTGCAGCCGCGCGAGATCCATGGCGCTGGTTTCGCGGACGACCACGGCGTTGAGTTGGACGATGCGGTCGAAATCCGCTTCAGAAGTATCGCGGAAGATGACGGGTTTCATGCGCGTGCCTCCAATGTCGAACCGAATATGGCATCGATCAGGCTGGACATGTCTGAAAATGATTTGAAAGCACTCTTTGGCACCTTACGGATACCAAGGCGCGGCGCCTTAATGCCTTGCATATTGGGTTTTGGCTGTTTGGCAACCCGAAATTTTTCAATATCCGGTAACGGTTCCCCCGGGGGATTGCCGAACCACAAAAATCTGTAGAAATTCAGTTCCTGATCAATCACAAGCCACACGACACAACCGCTCGGCTGGCCGCCGAGGCTCAAATTTATATTTTGGCTGGCAGCCCGCGCGCCACAGTGTGAACATTTCAGTTGCACATGGCGAACAATGTGGCCATGTGTCAGCACGATGTCGTAGCCAGCATTGTCGACCTCGGGACGCAGCACGCTAACACTGACGATATTCATCAGCCACAGATGCTTTAGGAGTTCGCCGACAAAGAGGTGCTCAACCAGTTTCTCGCGGTAAGACGAATGCAAAAAGTTCTTGTCAGGAGAAGAGTTAGGCATGCGCTGGATTCAATGCCTGAAATGCCGAACGCCCGTGAACACCATCGCGATGCCATGCTCGTCCGCGGCGGCGATGACCTCCGCATCGCGCATCGAACCGCCGGGCTGGATCACGGCCTTGATGCCGGCTTCGGCGGCGGCATCGATGCCGTCGCGGAACGGGAAGAAAGCGTCGCTGGCCATCACCGAGCCGGGCACCACCAGGTCGGCGTCGCCGGCCTTGATGCCGGCGATCCGCGCCGAGTACACGCGGCTCATCTGCCCGGCGCCGACGCCGACGGTGCGCTTGTCCTTCGCGTAGACGATCGCGTTCGACTTGACGTACTTCGCCACGCGCCACGCGAACAGCAGGTCGCCGAGCTGCTCGGCGGTCGGCACGAGTTTCGTCACGACCTTCAGTTCGTCGGCGGAGACTTCGCGGATATCGGCGGTCTGCATCAGCAGGCCGGAGCCGACGCGCTTCACGTCGATGTTGTTGCGGCCGTCGCCGTGCGGGATGCGCAGCACGCGGACATTGGCCTTCTTCTTCGCGTAGTCCAGCGCGCCGTCGTCGTAATCCGGTGCTATCAACACCTCGACGAACTGGCGATCAAGGATGATTTTCGCGGTGGCCGCATCCAGCGTCGTGTTGAACGCGATGATGCCGCCGAATGCCGACGTGGGGTCGGTGGCGTAGGCGAGTTCATAGGCGTGAGCGCAGTCGCCGCTTTCGGCCACGCCGCAGGGATTGGCGTGTTTGACGATCACGCAGGCCGGCGCTTCGAACTGGCGCACGCATTCCCAGGCGGCATCGGCATCGGCGAGGTTGTTGTAGCTGAGTTCCTTGCCCTGCAACTGGGTGAACGTGGCCAGCGTACCCGGCACCGGCCACAGGTCGCGATAGAACGCGCCCTGCTGGTGCGGGTTCTCGCCGTAGCGCAGATCCATCACTTTGACGAAGTTGCTGTTGTTCTGCGCCGGGAACAGCGCGCGGCTGCCGTCGTCCTGGATCGACGACAGATAATTGCTGATGAACGCGTCGTACTGCGCGACGCGGTTGAATGCGGCCATCGACAGCGCGAATCGCGTCTTCGCGGACAGCGCGCCGTCGTTCGCAGCCAGTTCGTCGAGGAGGCGCTGGTATTGCGCCGGATCGGTGGCGACCGCGACGCGTGCGTAATTCTTCGCGGCGGAACGCAGCATCGCCGGGCCGCCGATGTCGATGTTCTCGATGATCTCGTCCATGGTGCTGTCGGGATTCGCCGACACCGCTTCGAACGGATACAGATTCAGCACCAGCAGATCGATCGCGCCGATGCCGTGTTCGGCCATCACAGCATCGTCGATGCCTGTGCGGCCCAGCAGGCCGCCGTGCACCAGCGGATGCAGGGTTTTCACGCGGCCGTCCATCATTTCCGGAAAGCCGGTGACGTCGCTGACATCGCGCACCGGCAGGCCGGCGTCGCGGATGGCTTTGGCGGTGCCGCCGGTGGACAGCAATTCGACGTTGCGGGCGGCGAGCGCGCGGGCGAGATCGAGCAGACCTGTCTTGTCGGACACGGACAACAGCGCGCGGCGGATCGTCACCGGGGCGCTGGGCAATGGCTGGGTCATGGGGAAGAATACGGCGGCGGGGCTTCGATTATACGGCCCGCGATACGAGCCCTTTCGACGCGCCGCGCCGACAAATCAAACGCGCAGGCGATCGAAGCGTCGATGTAGGAGGGCCTTCAGGCCCGAGCTCTGCAAAGAGCGCGGCGATCGTTCGGAACAGCTCGGGCCTGAAGGCCCTCCTACGGGCGCATCGGCTCGGCGCGTTCGGTCAACCCAACCCGTAGTCCTTCAATTTCTTGCGAAGGGTGGCCCGGTGGATGCCGAGCATCGCCGCGGCGCGGCTCTGGTTGCCGTCGCAGTGCAACAACACTTCGGCGAACAGCGGAATCTCGAGTTCGCGCAGCGCGATGTCGTACAGGTTCGCAGCGTCCGATCCGTTCAGATCGCCGATGTAGCGGCGCACGGAATTGGCGACATGTTCGCGCAATGGGGTTCGCGCAGCCTGGCTGTGCTGGGGTCATGGCGTTCGGCGTTCAAGCGGCATCTCTCTGGTAGCGCGTCGTCGCATCGGCCCCATCCCTGGCCGTGCCGTGTCGCAGGGCGACAAGGGGGAAGGGAGTCTAGCGTGGGCCGTCGCCGGCTGCCATGAGGAATCGCGGAAAAAACAGGCGCATGGGGATGTTGTCCGATGAATGGCGATAGGTTCGGTGCATCGATTCCGGCAAGTGCTTGATCGTGCGTGCGCGATGTCGATGCGTGGATGTCCTGGCCGGACATGCTGCGCTTTCGCGTTGCTCACGCGCGAAAGTCGATACGTGAAACTTGAAGGTGCAGCTTCAGCGGAAATTGAAATCGTAACCGACGATCTGCGCCGCGGGTTCCAGGATATCCATCGCCACTGTTGCGCTTTCGCCGCTGGCGAGTTCGGGCTGGCTGGCCGGCCCGCCCAGATAGTCTTCGGCGCGGAAATCGCGCGCGCCGGCCGGTCGCCCGTTGGCGTCGGACAGGGTCAGCCGCAAACGCGGCCACGGTTGCGGCCAGCGCGCATCGTTGCGGAACGTCGCCGAAACGCGCAGCGCGCCGGGTGTGCTGGGATGCTGTCGCACGTCGCGCTGCAGCAGGGTGAACGCGGTGGGTTCGCGCCACGGCGGCAGCTCGCAGAACAGCGCCGCGCACAGTACGTGCAGCGTCGGCCGCCAGCGCGCATCGGCGGACAGGCGCGCGCGGTCCGCGAGCAGCAGTTGCAGGATCAGCAGCACCGCGAGCGCTACGAACACCGCCACGATCCAGCGTTCGCGCGGGCCCTTGTTCGCAGCGGAGGCGACGCGCGCGAAACTCGGCATCGCGCGCGATCCGCGCTTGCCGGGCGCGGGTGGCGGCGGCGTCAAGGTTGCGGGAGCGGTCGTCGTGCCGGTGTCGACGGCAGTTGCGTCGCCCGGTTCCGGCGTCGGTTCGATCATGCTGTCGTCGCGCGCCATGTCCGGCTGGCGCTCGGCTGGCGCTTCCTCGTCCGTGACGGCGCCCGTTTGCGTGACTGTCTTCGTGTCTGTTTCCAATGCCGGGGTGTTCAACGCCGACGCGCTCGCCACCGGCATGTCCCTCACCGGCATGTCCCTCACCGGCGAGTTCATCACCGGCGAGTTCATCAGCGCGACAAGATCCAGCGGCGCGCCGTCGCCTTCGGTATCCGCCGCATCTTCCACCGTGTCGTCGCGACGCAGCAGGCTCATGCAGTGCGGGCAGTGGGTCGGCGGCAGGTCGGTGACCGGATCGGTCGAGACCAGCGTGCGGCAATAGGGGCAGTTGATGAACATCCGGCTATTCAATCACGGTCGAACGCCACAAGCCGTGCGCCCGTTCGCGAACAGCGACGGAAGCATCAATATCGACGCTATGAAGGGTGACGGCTTCATCGGCGACAGCCGTCGATCCGCACCCAGTCGTCCTCGCGGGTCACGCGTAGATCGTCGAACCAGGCGCCGTAGCGCACCAGCAGTTCGTCTTCCTGGCCGTTGAGGATGCCCGACAGCGCGATGCGGCCGCCGGGCGCGACCCGTGCGGCGAGGGTGTCGGCCAGCGCATCCAGTGCGGCGGCGAGGATATTGGCGACCACGATCGGATACGTCGCCGCTGGGGGTTCATCCGCCGGCAGATGTACCGAGATCCGCTGGCCGACGCCGTTGCGTTCGGCATTGTCGTGGGTGGCCAGGATCGCCTGCGGGTCGTTGTCCACGCCCACCGCGCGTCCGGCGCCCAGTTTCAGCGCGGCGAGCGCGAGAATCCCGCTGCCGCAGCCGAAATCCAGCACGGCCTGCCCTTGCAGTTCGCCGCGGGCCGCCAGATCGTCCAGCCATTGCAGGCAGAGCGAGGTGGTGGGGTGGGTGCCGGAGCCGAACGCCAGCCCCGGGTCGAGCCGGATCACCGCGGCATCCGCGGCATCCGCGCCTTCCGGCAGGTCGTGGTTCCACGGCACGATCCAGGTGCGGGCGCCGAAGTGCAGCGGCACGTATTGATCCATCCACGCGCGCTCCCAGTCCTGGTCCTCGACCTTGCGGAAACCGGCCCGCGACCAGTCCAGGCCGGGGTCGAAGGCTTCCAGCGCGGCCAGCAGCAGCAGCGGGTCGGCGTCCTCGGCGAACAGCGCCGACAGCGCCACTTCGCCCCAGATCGGCATTTCGCCGACGCCGGGCTCCAGGATCGCGCGCTCGTTCGGCGTCTCGGCATCGGCGTCCAGCAGGGTCACTGCCAGTGCGCCTACGTCCTCCAGTGCGTTTTCGTAGCGCGGCTGCTCGGATTCGCGGCAATGCAGGGAGAGTTCGAGGTAAGGCATGGCGGCGGACGGTCGGGCGTGGGCCGGACAGCTTACCGTGCCGACCGTGCCGGAATCGGGCATCGATCCGGACTTGCCGTGGAGGGCGGTGCTACGATCCGGTCGACCCCCTGTCTTCATCCTCACACCTACGGGAGCGACCCCATGCGCATTCTGCACGCATGCGTTTTCACCGTTCTGGCGCTGGCCTGCGGCCTGCAGGCCGATGCCGCCCGACGCATGGACGTCACCACCGGCAAGGCTGCCGCAAACACCATGACCGGCCGGCTGGAACTGGTCTGGGGCGACCCGGGCGCGGCCGCGAAAGCCAGCGAGGGATCGGGCGCTCGTTTCCAGGTCACCCTGGTCGACGATGCCGGTCGGCGCCATGCGCTGGATCCCGACCAGGCGTTGCGCGCCGCCGACGATCTGTATGCGCTGTACGGTCGCCGCATTGCGGTGTCGACCACCACCACCGCCGCGAAAACCGGCGGCCGGGCGCTGCGGGTCATCGATGCGATCGTGCCAATCGAAGATCTGGCCGACGATCTGGCGCCGTCGCGCACCCGCGCAGGCTTCGGTACGCGTGCGCCCGTGCAGGGCGGCGAGAAGATCACCGGCGTGACCAGTTGGGTCACGCTGATGTGCAAGTTCAGCGACATCGCTACCGAGCAGAAGACTCTCAGCTTCTTCCAGTCGCAGTACGGCACCGCCATCGGCCAGCTCGACCATTACTGGCAGGAAGTGTCCTACGGCCAGATCAACCTCGCCGGCAGCATGGCCTACGGCTGGGCCGATCTGCCGGAGCCGCGCAGCGTTTACGTGACCAAGGATGCCGCCGGCAAGGACAAGGCCGATCTGGGCAAGCTGTTCACCGATTGCGTCGCCGCGCACGATGCCAACGTCAACTTCGCGGTCAACGGCGGCGTGCAGGGTGTCAACATGATGTTCAACGGCGACCTCGACGGCTTCGCCTGGGGCGGGGGCCGCTGCGCCACGCTCGACGGCGTCAACAAATGCTGGAGCACCACCTGGAACCCGCCGTGGTCGTTCGGCAACCTCGCGCCGCTGTCGCATGAAATGGGGCATGCCTACGGCCTGCCGCACGCCAACAATTCCGACGCCGACAGCGACCCCTACGACAATCCGTGGGACGTGATGAGCGACGCCTGGAACAACGCCGTCAGCAACCCCACCTACGGCTCGCTGCCGAAACATATCAACGTCTATTCGCGCAATCGGCTGGGCTGGGTCGCGACCGCGCGCAAACGCACCATCGGCGCCGGGGCCGGCGCGGCATCGGTGACCATGGACCGCATCAGCTTGCCGGGTTCGGCCAACACCCAGATGCTGATCCTCAATTATCCGGAGCAGTCGACCCGCTACTACACGGTCGAAGTGCGCAAACGCACCGGCAATTACGAAAACCGGCTCGCCGGCGATGCGGTGATCATCCACGAAGTGCTGACGTCGCGCGGCGAACCGGCCTGGAGCATGGATGCCGACAAGCCGGCGGCCAACCGGGCCAACAACGAAGGCAGCATGTTCAAGGTCGGCGAAACCTGGATCTCGCCGGATTACGCGTTCCGGGTGAAAGTGGAGTCCGCCACCACCGAGGGCTTCGTCCTCACCGTGCGTCCGACGCCTCGCATGAGCCGCCCCGGCCAGAGCGTGCAGGCGTCCGCCAGCCCCAAGCCGGCGTCGGCCGCGACGCCCGCGTCCGACCTGGGCGCGCCCCGCGACGGCGGCGCGCGCGACACCGGCAGGCTCGGCGAGCGCCGCTGAGCCGCTGCGCATCCGGGGGCGCGCGCTGCGCCCTGGACGCGTGCCGGGGCGAAGTTTTCGGGGCTTCCTGATAAATTGCGCGCTCCCCCGGCTTCCGCGAGACCGCTGTCGTGATATTGATGATCGACAATTACGACAGCTTCACCTACAACCTCGTGCAGTACCTTCAGGCGTTGGGCGCGGAGGTGAAGGTGGTGCGCAACGACGAGCTGACCGTCGCCCAGATCGATGCGCTGAACCCGTCCGGCATCGTGATCTCGCCCGGCCCGTGCACGCCGAACGAAGCCGGCGTGTCGGTCGACCTGATCCGCGAACTCGGTCATCGCATTCCGGTCCTCGGCGTCTGCCTCGGGCATCAGAGTATCGGTCAGGCGTACGGCGGCGATGTCATCCGCGCCGGCCGGATCATGCACGGCAAGACCTCGCGCATCCATCACGAAGGCAAGGGCGTGTTCGCTGGCCTACCCGACGGCTACGAAGCCACCCGCTATCACTCGCTGGTGGTGGCCCAGGGCAGTCTGCCCGAAGCGCTGGAAGTCACCGCCTGGACCGAGAACGACGACGGCACGATGGAAGAGATCATGGGCCTGCGCCATCGCGAGCATCCGGTGGAAGGCGTGCAGTTCCATCCGGAATCCATCCTCACCGAACACGGCCACGCGCTGCTGAAGAATTTCCTCGCCCGCGCGGCCTGACGCATCGCGCGGCGTTGCACGAATTTCCATTTCCCAATCCACGGTCACCCATGTCGATCACGCCCCAACAAGCCCTGCAGCGGACGATCGTGCAGTGGGAGATCTTGCACGACGAAATGGTCGATCTGATGCGCCAGATCATGCGCGGCGAAGTGTCGCCGGCGATGACTTCGGCGATCCTCACCGGCCTGCGGGTGAAGAAGGAAACCGTCGGCGAGATCGCCGCCGCCGCGTCGGTGCTGCGCGAGTTCTCGCACAAGGTCGAGATCGCCGACCGCCGGCATCTCGTCGACATCGTCGGCACCGGCGGCGACGGCGCGCACACCTTCAACATCTCCACCGCGACGATTTTCGTGGTCGCCGCCGCGGGCGCGAAAGTCGCCAAGCACGGCAACCGCAGCGTGTCGTCGAAATCCGGCAGCGCCGACGTGCTCGAAGCGCTGGGCGCGAACATCGAACTGCGGCCCGAACAGGTCGCGGCCTGCATCGAACAGACCGGCATCGGTTTCATGTACGCGCCGCTGCATCACCCGGCGATGAAGGCGGTGGCGCCGGTGCGCCGCGAAATGGGCGTGCGCACGATCTTCAACATCCTCGGCCCGCTGACCAATCCCGCCAACGCGCCGAACATCCTGATGGGCGTGTTCCATCCCGACCTTGTCGGCATCCAGGCGCGCGTGCTGCAGGAACTCGGCGCGGAGCGCGCGCTGGTGGTCTGGGGCCGCGACGGCATGGACGAATTGTCACTCGGTGCCTCCACCTTGGTGGGCGAACTGCGCGACGGCAAGGTGCGCGAATACGAGCTGCATCCGGAGGATTTCGGGATCCCGATGGCGCATAGCCGCAACTTGCGCGTGTCCGATCCAGAACAGTCGATGGCGATGCTGTTCGAGGCGCTCGACAACCATGATGGCCTGCCGCGCAAGATCGTCGCCTACAACGCGGGCGCGGCGCTGTA
>JBKJTC010000072.1:0-14297 GCA_046590925.1 Lysobacteraceae bacterium
GTTCGTCCCGACAAAAATCGGCGGATCAAAGGACTATTTGCGCACCAATACGGCGCATTGTCTGAATAAAGCACCCAAGGCGCGCGGCGATCAGGCCAAGTCCGACAGGCTGCTAGACGCAAAAAATGAACTCAGCCTCCGCCGCTCCGAGGATATAGATTTTGAGGAGCATGAGCGGGAAGCGTACCAGGACTTCGCTAATGCTGTAAGCAGCCGTATAACTAAGATAGAGGTAGGGACAAAATACAACACCGACCTCGACCGCATACGCGCACAACTTGAGACAGCTCATAGAAACTGTATGCTTGAAAATCAACTGCTCGACTGCTCGCCGATACTTCGCGCACTAGTGTCTGGTCAGTATCATTACAAGAAAACCGGCTTTGAAACTTGGGTTCTGCGTAGCTTTCTACAGTTCTTGCGTAGCGCCCCGATCGAAAAGCAACGCATTGCACTAGCGAACCTCCAGACTAGACTTGATTCCATCACTCGATATGAAGTTCCAAGCCAGGATGATGACATTCCTTTCTAGTAGCAGTGTAGGGCGGGCCCCGACCCGCGACACTCAAGGGGTCAGGTTCACTTCTTTCGAAGTGAACCTGACCCCTTGAGTGCGAAAAGCACCCCACCCCAACCCTCCCCTTCGCTGTGCGAAAGGGAGGGAGCAAATCGCGATGGCGACGCGGTTAACGGCCGCGCAGTAAACGCTCAGGCGGCGCGGGCCAGCTTCACCGCCGGAAAATCGACCGGCGTGGCGAACGCGACGTTGACGTAGTTGGTGAAGAGGTTCAGCGCGACGTGCGCCATGATCTCGACGAGATCCTCGTCGTCGAATCCTGCTGCGCGTACGGCTTCGAGGTCGTGTGCGGACACCTGGCCACGGTCGGACACGAGCTTCAGCGCGAAGCGCAGCGCCGCTCCGGTTTTCGGATCGGCGGAACGGCCGGCCTGCGCCGCCTGCATCTCCTCGGCGCTGGCACCGGCCTTTCTGCCCAATGCGGTATGCGCGGCCAGACAGTATTCGCAGGCGTTACGGTCGGCGATCGCCACCGCGATCTGCTCGCCCAGCGCGGGGGGTAGGCGTCCGCCGCCCAGCGCGCCGAACGCGCCCCACATGCTTTTGAGCGCGGCAGGCGAATTGGCGACCGCACGGAACATGTTGGGCACCGTTCCGAACGCGGCATGGACATCGTCGAGCAGCGCCTTGCGGTCTGCGGTGGTCTGGTTGCGGTCGATCAGGGGAATACGGTTCATCGTTGACTCCAGTGGGGATGGGAAGGGAAAGGTTGATTCATTCGCTCACGACGCCCGGCAGGGACAGATCCCCCGAGGCGACCTTGAACACATCGCTCACGCACAGCAGCGGGCTGTGCACGCTGGCGTTGACCCGCAGCGCCGCGGCGACACCGTCGTAACGGGCGGCGCGTACCGCGCCGATGTCGTCGAACGGCACGCGGACTTCCAGCGTGTCGCGCGCGAACCGCGGCTGCCAGCCCGGGCTGTCGATCAGCAGCGGCAATCCGGGCCATGTCTTCGGCAGGCGCGGTTTCGAGCCCTGGGGAATGTCGACCACCTTCAACGCGCCCTTGCCGCAGGCTTCGTCCGGGGTCAGCACGACCCAGTGGGAATGCCACAGGTCGCCGTCGTTGGCCGCATCGCCGTCGCCGTTCTCGTCGAACAGCGGGGTGTCGTCGAAATCCGGATGCGCGGTGACCGCGAACGCGAGAATGCCGGAAGCGGCTTCGAAACCGACCGTCGCCGGGTCGAGGCTCGTGGGCCAGACATAGGAAAACACCCTGCTGCCGGCGAGCTTGCCCGACCTGGCGGGCCGGGAAGCGCCGGCATTGCCGGAAACCGCGATGTGGAAGACCGCCACATTGCCCTCGGTGCGGATGCGGGTGTGAACCAGATCGAACGGCGCCGATGTCGCCTTGGCGGGCGCTGATGAGATGCCGCCGGCATGCGTGCCGTCATGGGCGTTCGCAGGAGGAGACACTGTGGCGGTGGCGCATACGCCAAGGATGCAGGCGGTCAACAGGGGGGATCGCATGGGACTGTCCTCGAAGGGAGCGATGTCGCATCGACATCGCGTGGAGGACATTCTTCCGCAAACCTTTGTACTTATCGGTACGATAAGTTCAATTTTTCGACCATTGCGTACAGAATATGGACCGGCTCTCCGATCTCTTCGACCGTTTCCGCATGCGTGCCCACCTGTTCCACAGCGGCCGGCTGTGCGGCATCCAGGATTTCGAGGCGGTCCCGGGCCGCGGCTTCCTCCATATCCTGCGGCAGGGCGCGCTGGAGGTGCGAGAACCCGGGCCGGGCGGGCGGGCGGCGGGCTTTTCCATCGACCAGCCCAGCCTGCTGTTCTATCCGCGCGCCAGAGCCCATCAGTTCCGCCACCGGCTGCAGGACGGGTCCGACTTCACCTGCGCCAGCATCGAATTCGAGGAAGGCGACCGGCACCCGCTGGTGCGCGCACTGCCGGACGTGCTGGTGGTGCCGCTGGACGCCATCGACGGTCTGGACGACGTGCTGCGGCTGCTGTTCGCGGAAACCGATCGCGTGCGCTGCGGTCACCGGCTTGTCGCCGACAAGCTGTTCGAAGTGGCGATGATTCAGTTGCTGCGCTGGGCGATGGACCATCCCGAGCGGCTCGGCGTAGAACGCGGTCTGATCCACGGCTTCGCCGATCCGCAGCTGGCCAAGGCGCTCACCGCGATGCACACCGCGCCTGGCGAAGCGTGGTCGCTCGCATCGCTGGCGTCCGCGGCGGGCATGTCGCGCACCGCGTTCGCGTCGAAATTCAGGCGGGTGCTGGACACCACACCGGCGCAGTATCTGGCCGACTGGCGGATCGCGGTCGCGAAGCAGCAGTTGGACCGCGGCCGGCGGCTGAATCTGATCGCGAACGAACTGGGCTACGCCAACGCCACCGCGCTGTCGCGCGTATTCCGCGAGCGCGTCGGCGTGTCTCCGCGCGATTGGCTGGCACGGCAGCGCGAGGCCTCGCGATAGAAAGGCCGTGGCCATCGACGGCATCGTCGATCCAGAACGTATGCTGCGGGACATGTCGACGGCAGGCCGGGCGGTCGAGGCAAAGTCGCGCGCTGCCGGCTTCTGAAAAGCAGCCCACCCCGACCCTCCCCTTCGCAGCGCGAAAGGGAGGGAGCAAATCGCGATTCCGGCGATTCGACACGCCCGCGGCAGAGGCATTGCGCTCGCTGCAAACGCATTTTCGCTGCGACATATGGCTGACGCGTCAGCCGCGTAGGGCGGGTCTCGACCCGCCATGAACGAAGCGACAGACCGCATGCGCGGATGCCGCGCTGAAATGCAGGCTCCTTTGTCGGCGCGCGCTCCAAGGCGGCGGTCAGGCGGCGGCCACGCCCGCCCACAGCGGCAGCGTGAGCAGCGACAGCAGCAGCCCGTAGCCGACCATCGCCGCGGCCAGTCGCGGCGCGAGGTTGTGCGAGATCGCGAGCGCGCCGGCGGTGACCATGGACGGCATCGCCGATTCGAAGACCGTGGTGCGCGCCATGTCGCCGTGCAGGCCCAGCAGCGGCACCAGCAGCAGCGCCAGCGCGGGCATCACCGCGAGTTTCAGCATCAGGCCGGTCGCGAGCGGCTTGAGTTCGTCGCGCGGCAGCGCGAGCTTCACCGACAGGCCAATGGTCAGCATCGCCAGCGGCAGCAGCGCGTCGGAGAGGCGCTGCAATGCGCCGGCGATCCAGTGCGGCGGCTCGGCCGGCATCGCCGTGAAGCCGACGATCAGCGCCCACAGCGGCGGGAATTTCAGCACCTGCAGCAGCATCCCGCGCGCAGTGGGACGAGCGTCGCCACCATAGCGCGCGAGCACCCACAGGCCGAAGGTCGACAGCATCAGGAACGCGCCGAACTGGTCGTAGATCACCGCATAAGGCAGCGCGTGTTCGCCGATCAGCGCGCGGGTCAGCGGGTAGCCGAGGAAACTGGTGTTACCCAGCGCGACGGTGAGCAGCAGCACCGCACGTTGGTCGTCGCGGAATTTCAACCACCGCGCCAGCGCATGCACCAGCAACACCGTCGCTGCGAGCAACAGCCACGGCACCGCGGCCACGCCGAACAGCGCCAGCTCCAGATGCAGTCGGGGCGCGTAGCGCAGTACCGCCGCCGGCAGGCATACGTACAGCACCACCAGATTCAGCGTCTGCGCAGCGTTGTCCGGCAATACGCGCAGGCGCTGGAAGGCGTACCCCAGCGCCAGCATCGCAAGGATCAGGGCGAATGCGTCGAAAGCCATTGGGTCAGCGACTACCGGTCATCGTTGCGGGGTTGTCGGCTTGAGGGGTTGTCGGCTTGAGGGGTTTGTGGCTTGAGGGGTTTGTGGGAGCGACGCAAGTCGCGACGACTTGCGGCAAGTTTTTCCGCAGCCTGTCGCGACTTGCGTCCCTCCCACAAAAAAAACCTGTGCGTTGGGCCAGTGGACGCGCGCTCAATACCCCGCCGCCTGCCCGTCCTTGCGCGATTCGCTGGCGCCGACGTAGCCGCCTTCGGGATTGACCATGATCGCCTGATAGCCGCCGTAGGGGCCGTCGGCGTAGCGCACGCTGTGGCCTTTGCGCATCAGCGCGCGGATGGTGTCGACAGCAAAACCAGTCTCCAGATCCACTTCGCCGCCGTCGGTCATCGCGGTGTTCTGGCCGGTGGGCTCGGTGCTGCCGTCGTGCTGGATGCGCGGCGCGTCGCCGGCTTCCTGCAGGTTCATGCCGAAATCGATCATGTTGAGCAGGATCTGCACGTGCCCCTGCGGTTGCATCGCGCCGCCCATCACGCCGTACGACAGCCACGGCTTGCCGTCCTTCGTCACGAACGCCGGAATGATGGTCTGGAACGGGCGCTTGCCCGGCGCGTAGCAGTTCGGGTGAGCGGGCTTGGCGTCGCAGCCCTTCAGCACGAACATCTCGCCGCGATCCTGGAAGATGAAGCCCAGCCCCGGCGGCGCCATGCCGCTGCCCATGCCGCGATAGTTCGACTGGATCAGCGACACCATCATGCCGTCGGCATCGGCGGTGGTCATGTAGATGGTGTCGCCTTCGTTCAATTCCGGAATGATGCCCGGCTCGACGCGGCGCGCGGCGCGTTCCATCGATAGCAGTTTGCTGCGTTCCTTGGCATAGGCTTTCGAGATCAGCCGTTCGACCGGCGCGTCGTAGAACGCGGGGTCGGCATACGACGCCGCGCGGTCGGCGAAGGCGATCTTCTTCGCTTCGACGAACAGATGCACGTGCTCCGGGCTGCCGAAGCCGTAGGTTTTCAGATCGTAGGGTTCGAGGAGATTGAGGATCTGCAGCGCGGAGATGCCCTGCCCGTTCGGCGGCAGTTCCCACACGTCGTAGCCGCGATAGTTCGTGCTGACGGGCTCGACCCATTCGCCGCGGTGCGCGGCCATGTCCTCGTAGCGCAGGAAACCATCGTTGGCCTTGAAGTAGGCATCGATGGTGCGCGCGATCTCGCCCTTGTAGAACGCGTCGCGGCCGCCGTTCGCGATCTTCTCCAAGGTGTTCGCGAGATTCGGGTTGCGCCAGGTTTCGCCGCGGCGCGGGCCGCGGCGTTTTTCCGGCGTGCCGCCATCCACGGTGAACTGTTCGGCGAAACCGGGCCACTTCGACAGCACCGGCACGCTGCGGCCCCAGTAATAGGCGATCACTTCATGCACCGGATGGCCGTCGCGCGCGTAGCGGATCGTCGGTGCCAGATTCTGCGCCATCGTGCGTTTGCCGAACCGGCCGTGCAGCGCGAACCAGCCGTCGACCGTGCCCGGCACGCTGACCGGCAGCGGGCCATGCGCCGGAATGTCGCTGATGCCGCGACGCTTGAATTCGTCGAGCGTCAACGCTTTGGGCGAACGGCCGGAACCGTTGTAACCGTGCAGTTTTTTCGTCTTCGGATCCCACACGATCGCGAACAGATCGCCGCCGATGCCGTTGCCCGTCGGCTCCATCAATCCGAGCGCGGCGTTGGCGGCGATGGCCGCGTCGACCGCGCTGCCGCCGTCGCGCATCGTCTGCAGCGCGATCTGGGTCGCCAGCGGATGCGAGGTGGCGGCCATCGCTTTCGGCGCGTAGATCTCGCTGCGGGTGGCGAAGGGTTTGCCGGTGACGCGGTCGGCGGCGTCCGCATGGGAGGTCGCGATGGACAGCAGACACGTGAATGCGAAGGTCGTCGACAGGATGCGCATGGAAACCGCCTCGGGACTGGAATGCACAGCGTAACGCGTCCGATCCGCAGACAGGTTGTGGATCTGTTCGAGGCAAGAGCAAATCCCCCCTGCCCCCCTTTTTCAAAGGGGGGAACAGCGGCTGCTTTTTCAAAGGGAAACAGCAACTGCGCTCGCGATTCGCCGCCTTTGGTTCGCTGCCTTTGCTTCGTCGCTTTCGCTTCGCCCCCTTTGAAAAAGGGGGCTACGGGGGATTTGCTCTGGCACTCCTGCTCTGGCACTACGCGCCAACACGCAACAGAACAGTGTGCGGCCTCCGTCCGAGGACGCACCCCGATCAGGCGCGGCCCCGATCAGCCGTGCTCGCCGAACCCCGCAATCAACGCATCGTTCTCGATCGCAGGCGAATACAGATAACCCTGCACCGCATGGATGCCGCAGGCGCGCAGGCAATCGGCCTGGGCCTGGGTTTCGACGCCCTCGCCGACCACGTCGATGCCCAGGTCGGTGGCCAGCCCGACCAGCGCCCTGACGATCGCCAGATCGGCGCGGTCCTGCGGCAGCCCGGCGGTGAAGCCGCGGTCGATCTTGATGGTGTCGATCGGCAGGTGTTTCAGATAACCGAGCGAACAGAAGCCGGTACCGAAGTCGTCCAGCGCCACGCGCACGCCCAGTGCGCGCACCCGCGCGAGCGTCCTGGCGGCGGCATCGGCATCGCGCAGCAGCATGGTTTCGGTGAGTTCCAGACACAGCCGTTCCGGCGGCAGCCCGGATTCGGCCAGCGCGGCGTCGACGTCCGCGGCCAGTCCGGCTTCCTCGAACTGCCGCGCCGAGACGTTCACGCGCAGCATCGGCGCGATGCCGTTGCGCGCAGGCCAGCGCATCGCCGCATTGCAGGCTTCCAGCAGCACCCAGCGACCGAGCCGGACGATCAGGCCGGAGCTCTCGGCCGCGTCGATGAACTCGCCGGCGGGGACGATGCGCCCGTCCTCCTTGCGCCAGCGCAGCAGGGCTTCGGCGGAGCGCCAGTGGCCGTCGCGCAGATCCACTTCCGGCATGTAGTACAGCATCAGCTGGCCGTCGGCGAACGCCTCGCGCAGCGCCTGCTCGGTGCGCATGCGGGTCAGCAGGTCGCGATGGCGAACCGCGTTGAAGACCTTGCACCGCCCCATGCCGTGGGCGCGCGCGCGCAGGCTGGCGTTTTCGGCGTTGCGCAGCAGCGCGTCGGCGGACGGCGCAGCGAGATCGCGCGAGAACGCGATGCCGGCGGTCACCGTGGCCGGATAGCCGGTGGGCGCGGCGGCGTCGGTCTGCACCAGATCGATGCAGCGCTCTGCGAGCTCCAGCGCTTCCACTTCGCGCAGATGGCGATGCGGGATGATCGCGAAGGCATCCTCGCGCACCCGCGCCAGCGCCGCGTTGTCGGCGGTGAGTTCGCGCAGGTGCTCGGCGCAGTCGATCAGGAAGCGGTGGAAGCCTTCGATGTCCAGGGTTTCGTTGCCGGCCGGCGGATCGATCTGCAGATGGATGACCGCGAGGCCGGCGTCGTTGTCGTGCAGCGGCCGCAGCGCGCTATGCGCGACTTCCAGCAGATGGTCGCGATTGGGCAGGTTGGTCTGGGCGTCGTGGCGCTCCAGGAAACGCAGGCGGCTTTCGATCTCGCGGCGACGGCCGACTTCGTAGGCGACCGCGATGTAGTCGCCGATGCTGCCGGCGAAGGCACGGTCTTCCGGCGACCACATGCGCGCACTGCCGACGTGTTCGTGACAGATCACGCCGATCAGCAGGCCTTCGGCGCGGATCGGCGCATCGAGCAGCGAGTGGACGTCGTGAAGCCGCAGGTAGGCGCCCAGCGCTTCCTGCGAGGCGGAGACGGTGGCGTCCTTGGCGACATCGGCGATGTCGATGACGCGCACTTCGTCCAGTTGGCTGCCGTATTCGGAATCGAGCGGCAGGCTTTCGTCGAACCCGGCCGGATTGTGCATGCCGGTGCTGCGCACATAGGCGTGGATGCACTGCAGTCGATGGATCGCGGTATCCACCCGCCAGACATTCACGCGTTCCACGCCGAGGGTTTCGGCGGCGACTTCGCAGATTTCGGCGACTGCGGATTCGAACGTGCAGTCCTCATGCCAGACGCGGCGGCCGAGCGCGACCAGCGCATGGTTGTGACGCCGCGCCCGCGCGCCGCGTTCGAGTTGCCGCTGGCTTCCTGCGCTGACCGTCATCGCCCCCCCGTCCGCACGAAAAGGTCGCGGCCATCGGTGGCCGCAGCGTTTTTCATGGTACGCGAAAAACCCCAGGCGCCGGCCACGACCGCGGCCCGGCAACGATCATGGGGCGGATGCGGCACTGCGACATCATTCGACAGTGCAGCTGAGCGTGATCGTGACCGCGCCATTCAACGGCAGCGTGGGAATGGTCGCGCCCGCGCCCTGCAGCGCCACGACCAGCGCCGCGCCCGTCGGCACCGGACACGCCGCCCCGCCCGCCGCAGTACAACTGGCGGTGGTGCAGGTGAGGTTGGTCGGCACGGGGTCGGTCACGACTGAACCATTCGCGGCATCGGGGCCGAGATTGGTCACCACGATGCTGTAGTTGGCCGAAGCGCCGGACACCGCCGTGTCCGCAGCCTGATCGACCTCGCCGTTGACGCCGGGCGTGTTGGTTTTGGTCAGGCGCAGATCGGCCTGGTTGTTGCGCACGTTGGTCAGCGTGCAGGTGAGATCGTCGCCCACCACCGCGGTGATGTTGAACGTGATGCCGCTGCCCGAAGGCGTCTGTCCGCCGGCAAGCGCATTGGTGCAGGCATACGTGGTCGCGTAATTCGTCAGGACCGCGCCGGCCGCGCCGGTTTCGCTGAGGGTGTAGACCGCGCCGATCGCGCCCGGACTGAGCGTCGCCACGCCGGTCGCGGTATTGCCCGCGCCGGTGGTGGTGACGGTGGCCGGCCCGCCGGTGCCGGCGATGTCGAGCGCGAACTGGTCGGTCGCCACGAAGCGGCCGTTCGGCAGCGCCTTCTGCAGCCGCAGGATCGGCAGCTTACTGTTGGTGAAGGTGCAGGTGAAGCTGACGCTCGCGCCGATTTCCGCGCCGGTGATGGTGTAGGTGGTACCGCTGAGGCTGCCGACCGTCGCGCTTGCGGCGTTGACGCAGGTCGCGCCGGTGAGCGACCAGCCGGCAGGCAGGCTGCTTTCGTCGATGGTCACGGCAGTGGTGGGCGCGACGATGGCGTAAGCCAGGGTCGCGGCGCTGGCGGTGTTGCCGTCGATCTGGGTCGGCGTGTTCGCCACGGTGGTGGCGACGGTGCCTGTGGTCTGCGCGGTATTGGTCAGGGTGAAACCGAACGGCCCGCCGACCCCGCCGAGCGTGCTCTTGAACAGGGTCAGTTTGCGCGACACGGTGAACTGGTAATCCTCGACTTCGCCGCTCTGCACGGTGCCGCGCGGGCTCGAACAATTGTCCAGCGCGGTGTTGCTGGTGCAGACCCGGAAGCGCGCGAAAGTGGGGCCGATGATGGCGGTGAGCGGCACCGCGATGTTGAGATTGGTGGTGCCGGCCGCGACCGCCTGATTGGTCACCATCTGCTCGCCGGCATCGACGAAATCGCCGTCGGCGTTCCAGTCGAACCAGACGTTGAGGAAACCGCCGCCGTTCTGGATATCGACCGGGACGATGGTGATTTCTCCGGTCGGCAGCAGCGGCGTGAGGGTTACGCCGTCTTCGTCGTCGGTGTTGTTGGTGTCGTCGCCGGTGGCGGTGGCGTTGTTGAGCAGGCCGCTGTCTGCATCGACGCTGGCGCCAAGGCGGATACCGGCGATGGTGTGGGTGGGATTGCCGTAACTGGCCGGTGCGTCGCCGACGTCGGCGTTGTCGGATTCGAGCAGGAATGAGGCGGTGCTACCGCCAAAAACCGCCGGGGTGGCCGTTCCAGCCGACGTGAGTGTGTAGGGGGCCGCGATGCCGTTCCGGAAGTAGGCCGCGCCGGACATGCCGTTCGGTTCATTGGTGACACCGCCGTTGGGCGTGTCGTAGTTGCCGCCGCTGTTCCCAGTCACCAGACCCGCAGCGGCCAAGGTAACGTGCCCCGCCGGCAGGATAAAGCCGGCGATGGTGCCATTGGCGCCCATCACCAGATTGCCGTCATCGGCCTCGTCCGACGACTGGCCGGCATCGTATGCGGCAACCGTCATCGTGTAGTTGCCGGCAGGGTCGACTCCAAGCGCCGCCTGCGCTGATCCCGTAGCGTTGCGGACGAAACCGGTGGGGGTCTGCTCGACATTCTGGAATATCGCGGCCATCAACAACGCATCATCGCCGGCATTGGAAGGCGTGGTGACATCGGGGAAAGTGACGCTGACCGTGCCGGATGCGGCGCCACCGAGCAGGATATCGATGTCGTTCTCGAACAGGACGATGTGGAAGCTCGAAATAGAGAAGAAGGCGGAACCCGGCGGCACATTCGGCGGCGCGACCGGGTCGATGTCGTTCGGAATCGTGCTGATGGTGATGAAGCGGGTGTCGCCGCTGGGGGTGCCGCCGATCACCAGCGCGTTCTGTTTGTCGACGGTGCCGGCAGGGCCGACGACCCGGGCGGTAATCTGGCTGTTGGTGGTGGTGGCGGGCGGGGTGCCGATGCGCGGCTCGGGCCAGTTGTCGCCAAGGCCGGTGGAAATGATGTTGCCATTGACGCACAACCCACCGGCGGCATCGGCATTCGAACAATGATCGCGCTCGAACGTGGCCCAGACGAACATCGCGCGGTTCTTGCCCGCGGGGATATTGAAACTGCCGATGGTCGGCGTGCCGGTCGCACCGGCCCCGGTCGCGGTATTGGTCTGGGTATTGAGATTCGTGACTTGCGCGGCATGGGCAAGCTGAGCGCCGCCCAGGCAGAGCAGCAGCACCGCGAAGGCTTGCCTGAGGCGAAAAGGAATGACCTGCCTAAACGCGAGGACATGCCGACGCATGTCACGCAGAGCATCAGGACAACCAAGCCACCCTTTCGCGTCCATACAGCCACCCCTGCTTTGACTCGCGTCCCTGCTGGTGCCTCCGTAGGGAACAACTTTGCAGCTGTTTTTGCCGACGAAGCGATCAAGTTTCTGCCATCACCGGCAAAAAACCAAGTATCGAGGAAGCATTGCAAGAGTAAGCGCGGCATTTGAGCTGCAGATACTGTCACTTGCTGCAGGTTGGATGGTTTTTACGCGGAAAAGTCCGGTTTATGTCTCGGTTTGCATGGGCAGTCGCTCGCCTTGATTCCAATAAGCGATCGTATCGAGCCGCTCGATCGCTTTCCCCTATTCGACCCTACGCCACGGCCTTCCAGCCTGTGCTCGGCACCCTGCAACCGAGCCGGCCCATTCTCAATTCACGCTGCAAGTGAAGGTGAAGGTGACGGTGTTGCTGCCGGCGGTGGCCGGCAGCGTGCCCAGCGCGACGCCGGCGGTCAGATCGGCGACCGTCAGCGGCCCGGCCGGACAGGCACCGGCGGCCGGGCTGGCGCAGGTCACGACGTTGGCCGCCGGGCAGGTGATGCCCGCGCCCGGCGTGTCGGTGATTACCGCGTTGACCGCAGGGCCCGGGCCGTTGTTGGTCACGACCACGGTGTAGGCGCTCGGCGCGCCGGAGGCCACGGTATCCGCAGCCAAGTCGTCGGGGCCGGACAGCGGGGTGTTGGTCTTGGCGATGCTCAGATCGGCCAGATTGGGCACGTTGCACAGCGGCAGATTCGCCAGCGACGGCGCGGTCGCGGCGTTGCCGGCGTTGCCCCTGGTCGCGCCGTTGGGGATGAACTCGGTGACCGCAGCCGACAAGGTGGTGCCGTTGTTGCCGCCGGTCACCGTGCCGGTGCCGGCAGGCGATGCGATGAACCCGCCGCCGCCGCCGCCGCCGGGGCCTTCCGACTCGTTGCCGGTGATCAGCTGACTGCCGCCGCCGCCGCCGTTGGCCGACAGCGAGAGCGCGCCGGCACTGGGCGCGACCAACACCACCGAACCGCCAGCACCGCCGCCGCCGGGGGCGTCGTTGTGCCCTGGAATCGTATTTGTTGCAGTAGCGCCGTTGGCCTGCAGACTGCCGCTGCCGGCCGCCGCGTTGGCGATCAGCAGCACTAGACCGCCGCCGAGGCCACCGGCAGTGGCAGCACCGTTGTTGCCGTCGCCCGCGCCGCCGCCGCCGCCGAAGAACAGGCGGGTGTCGCCGACGATGCTGGGATTGTTGGCCAATGGACGGCCGCCGAGGCCGCCGCGTTCTCGCCGGCTGTTGCCGCCCCATGTGCCGGTACCGGGTGCGATGGTCAATGCGTCCAGGTTGTTGGCTGCGTAGGTGTAACCGCCGCGACCGCCGCCTGGGGAATTGGTCGTGGATGTCAGCGTGCCATCGATATTCCATGCCGCCGCCCAGGCCGCATTGCTGTTGTCGGGCACGCCCTGGCCGGTCCAGATGCCGGTGCCGCCGTTGGCGCCGCCGCCGCCGCCTGCATTGTGGGCATTGCCGCCGCCGCCGCCGTTGGCCGGCGCACCGCGGTTGTAGCGGCCGCCGAGGCCGTCGTAGGTGGCCTGGCTGCCGGCGATGCTCTCGCCCTTTTCGGCGCCATCGGCGGTGGTGGCGGCGACATACGCGGGGACGTCAGTGCCCGCCGCGGTGGTGACGTTATCGATCGCGCCGCCGCGGAAACCCGCGGCGTTGGCGTTGATCGAGCCGTTCACGGTCGCAGTGCCGTCGACGATCGCGGCGACCACACCGCCGATGCTGCCGTTCCAGGCCTGCGGCACGATCGACGCGCCGGCGTTGACGGTGAGGGCGCTGTACTGCGGCACCCGCACCACCTGCGCGCCGCTGTCGTAGGAAAAGCGCAGCGGCGTGGTGTCGCAGGCGCTACCGAGGGTAATGGTGGTACCCGTCACCGCGGCGACGCTCACGTACTCGTAGCGTCCCGCATTGCCCAGCGCGGTCACCGCGCCGTAGGTGCTGGCGTTAGCGTTGCTGATCGTCGCGCCCTGCGCCTGATACACCAGCAGCACATCGCCGACGGTGATGCCGGCGGCGCTGGCCACCGCAAGCGTGGTGGCGCCGGCAGCCGCGCCGACGCTCAGCGTGGTGTAACTGTTGACGACCGTGTTGGCGACGCCGACCGTGAGCGCGCCATCCTTGCCGGGCACGCGCGCCTGCGCGGGCATCGTCATCGCACCGCACAGCGCGGTGGCCAATGCCGTCATCGTGCCCATCCGCAGCGCGTCGCGATACTTCATCACCAGTGCCATGTCGATTTCCTCATGTCGATTTCCTCATGTAGAGCGCAGTTTCGTTGACCGCCCGCCATCCGTGCATTTCGATGCAAGGCATGGTCGATCGTGTCTGTGCTCGCCGTCGTCGTTCCGGTGCGGGTCCGATCGCCGCAGGATCGTGCCCGCTTCGCGGACACGATCCGTCGCGATCGGGCCGTCGCCCTCAGTACCAGCCGACCAGATTGATGAACCAGCCCTTGTGGTCGTAATCGAAGTCGGTGAGGTCGTCGCTGAAGGTGGTGAAGTTGTAGCCGCCGCCGATGCGCAGGTTCTTGCCCAGATCCCGGTCGATCCCCAGCAGCGCGCCCTGGCGGTCGCCGCCGTCCTCCACGCCCAGCCAGCGGTATTCGCCCAGCGCGTGCCACTTGTCGGCGAAGCCGTAGCGCACCTGGCCGGCCGCGAAGGTCGCACCCGAATCGGCCCACTGCCCGGCGAGACGGCCGAAGCGCACTTCGCCTTCGCGACGCATCAGCTTGGCGGCGTATTCCCAGTGCTGGTTCGGCTTGTAGATGCCTTCGAGCGACAGCACGCTGCTGCGCTGGTCGTAGAACGCGACGTTGTCGCCGATCTGCGGCAACGACGACACGTCGTACAGATACGTGTACTTGCCCAGCAGCGCCCACTTCGTGGAATCGAACGGGCGCCACGCGAAGCCGACGTTGCCTTCGATGAACTTGGCGCCTGCCGTGGCCAGCAGCTCGTCCTCGGTCTTCGAGTAGTTGAAGCGCGCCGCGATGCGGAAGCTCTCGTTGACCTTGTGGGTGAAGTTGTTGGTGGTCACCCACTGGTCGCGCTGCTCCGCG
>JBKJTC010000075.1:0-6727 GCA_046590925.1 Lysobacteraceae bacterium
GGTTTCGCCGTCCCGTCCATGATCCCGGGGATGTCGCGGAACTGGCGGCGTACTTCCTCCACCACGCTGCCGGCCGCGCGGCCCACGGCCTCCATCGCCATCGCACCGAACAGGTAAGGGATCAGGCCGCCGATCAGCAGGCCAATGATGACCTTGTGGTCGGACAGGTCGAACGCGAACACAACGCCCGGATTGGCCGCCTGCAGGTTGTGGGTGTAGTCGGCGAACAGCACCAGCGCGGCCAGCGCGGCCGAACCGATGGCGTAGCCCTTGGTGACGGCCTTGGTGGTGTTGCCCACGGCGTCCAGCGGATCGGTCACGGCGCGCACTTCCGGCGGAAGCTCGGCCATTTCGGCGATGCCGCCGGCGTTGTCGGTGATCGGGCCGTAGGCGTCCAGTGCCACGATCATGCCGGCCATCGACAGCATGGCGGTAGCGGCGATGGCGATGCCGTACAGGCCTCCGAGCGCATGCGCGCCCCAGATCGCGATGCACACTGCGATGACCGGCAGCGCGGTGGATTTCATCGACACGCCGAGGCCGGCGATGATGTTGGTGCCGTGGCCGGTGGTGGAGGCCGCCGCCACGTGCTGCACCGGCTTGAACTGGGTGCCGGTGTAGTACTCGGTGATCCACACGATCACGCCGGTCAGCACCAGGCCGATCAGCGCGCAGTAGAAGAGATTCATCGGGCCGTAGGCGTTGTCGCCCATCAGCTGCATGGTGATCGGATAGAACGCGATGGCCGCCAGCACGCCGGAGACGATCACGCCCTTGTACAGCGCGCCCATGATCGAGCCGCCTTCCTTCACCTTGACGAAGAACGCGCCGATGATAGAGGCGATGATCGACACGCCGCCCAGCACCAGCGGATACAGCACCGCGTTTTTGCCGGCTTCGGCCATCATCAGCCCGCCGAGCAGCATGGTCGCGATGACGGTGACCGCATACGTTTCGAACAGATCGGCCGCCATGCCGGCGCAGTCGCCGACGTTGTCGCCCACGTTGTCCGCGATGACCGCCGGGTTGCGCGGGTCGTCCTCGGGGATGCCGGCTTCGACCTTGCCCACCAGGTCCGCGCCCACGTCGGCGCCCTTGGTGAAGATGCCGCCGCCCAGGCGCGCGAAGATCGAGATCAGCGACGAGCCGAAGGCCAGACCCACCAACGCGTGCAGGGCCGCTTCGCCGGTGATGCCCATGTAGTCGGTCAGCACCACGTAGTAACCGGCCACGCCCAGCAGGCCCAGGCCGACCACCAGCATGCCGGTGATCGCGCCGCCGCGGAACGCCACGTCCATCGCCGGACCGATGCCCCTGCGCGCGGCTTCGGCGGTGCGGACGTTGGCGCGGACCGACACGTTCATGCCGATATAACCGGCGGCGCCCGAGAGCACCGCGCCGATGAGGAAGCCGATCGCGGTCGGCCAATTCAGGAAGATGCCGATCAGTACGAACAGCACCGCGCCGGCGACGCCGATGGTGGCGTACTGGCGGTTGAGATAGGCGCGTGCGCCTTCCTGGATGGCGCCGGCGATCTCCTGCATGCGGGCGTTGCCGGCGGGCTGTCGATTGATCCAGCGCGCAGAGATGATGCCGTACAGGATCGCCACGACCGCGCAGGCCAGCGCGATCATCAGTCCATATTGCTCAAGCATGAAACCCTCCCCAGAGTCGAAAGTGTGACAACGGTAGACAGCACGCGGAAATGCTGCAGCCACGCGGCCTGCCGTGATCGGCTCGGCCGTATGCAACCGCCCGACTATGGCATAGCCGCCGCCTCCGTTGGAACCTGATATTGAGTGGGTGATGACGGTCCTGAGGACGCGTCGCGACCTGCACCATGGATGTTGCGTCGCAGCATCCACAGCCGTGCCGTGCGGTCCGGGTTCAGCCGCTGCGGGGCAGGGTGACCCCCGCTGGTCAACGTTCCGATCCGTTCGAGCGTGCGACGGCCATGACCTGTCGATCTCGTTTCGAGATCCGGCTTCACGGCCGATTCGCCCCGATCCAACTGTGTGGAGAAGTCCGAATGCGTCCCTGGTGTCTTGTGATCTTCCTGCCCGTATCACTGCTGTTCGTTGCTGAGACGGCGCTTGCCGCCGGTCCGCAGCCCGAGATCCAGCGCGAACCCTTCCCCGCGCAGACGCCCGGCCAGGTCCACACCATCCGCATCATTCCGGAAACCTGCGCCTACCTGCGCGGCGGTTTTGTCGCAGACGCCGCCACGCCTTACCGCTACGGCGCCGCATCCACCGGCAAGCGCTGCCAGCCGCGGGCGCGGCTGGTCGATCCGGTCAAGGCGAAACCGTCGGCCGACAGCGGCTGGATCCTCAACGACCTGATCCGCATTCCCAACGCCGCCTGCCCGGCGCAGCAGGCGGTCATCCGGGTGTGGCGCAAACCCGCGAACAACGTCCCGCCGCCCGCCGATGCCCAGGGCCGCCCGCGGATCTATCTGGAAGACGCCAAGCGTCAGGCCGCTGCGGGGAAGATCGCGCCGCTGGCGCAGTACGCGGCGGTGCTGACGATGGAAGGCGGATGCCGTTGACCGGCTGCGCTCACGCCACGTTTTGACGTGCGGGAAGATCGGCTACAGGGCGACTACAGGGCGAAGAGTGATGGCGAACGGTCGAATATCGTTCGAAACATCCCTGCATGAATTCGTCCGTCATCCCCGCGAAGGCGGGGATCTATGCCCGGAATCATGAAGCGCCTCGACGTCATCCCCGCGAAGGCGGGGATCCATGCCCGGAATCATGAAGCGGCTCGCCATCTGTGCTGAAGATTCGCAGGCATGGATCCCCGCCTTCGCGGGGACGACGGACGGAGTCATGACAAGAAGCAAGGTGACGAAAGCAGAGCGGCGCGCCTCAGCCGCGCAACGCCACCCCGACGCTGCGCAGGAAATTTTCCACTTCGCGTGTGTAGTCGTTGTCCTCGCCCAGGTCGCGATTGATCTCCATGTGCGACATCGGTTTTTCCAGCAACTGCGTACGCGTGCCGTAACCCGCAGCCTTGTCGAGAAATACGCGATTGGCCGGGCAGGAATCGCGGCGTCCGCTGGCGCAGACCGCCAGCACCGGTGCGGTTCTGGCGCCGATCTGCGCGACCGGCGACGCCGCGCGCCAATATGCGGGATCGTCGCCGAACGCATTGTCCAACAGCGGCAGGTTGCGGCCCTGCATCGCTGCTTCGGTGTCGATCGCGCCGCCGTCCAATAAAACACTGGCGCGCCAGGGCTTCACGTTGAACTCGTCCGCCATCTTCGGCGAAGCGGCCAGCAGGCCGACCAGATGCGCGCCGGCGGAATGGCCCATCAGCACGAAGCCTTCGGGATCGCCGCCGAGCGCGGCCACCGTGTCCTGCGCCTTCGCGACCGCGCGCGCGATGTCGCGCGCCTGCTCCAACGGATCGGTGTCGGGCAGCATGCGGTAATTCGTCGAAATCACGATCGCGCCGGCGGCGGTCCAGCGCTTCTGCTTGGCTTCGATCAACCCGCGCATCGCCTTGTCGCCGCGACGCCAGCCGCCGCCGTGGACGTAGAAGATCGTCGCCGCGCCTGTCGTTTGCGCCGGCAGATACACATCGAAGCGCTGCGCCGGATGCGTGCCGTAGGCGACCTCGCGCGTCGTCGGCATCGCGGACGTCTGCGCGGCGGCCGGCGCGGGCTGGCGGAACACCGCGCCCACCGCCAGCAGCAGGACGAACGCCAGCCCGGGCCAGGGCGAACGGCGCGACGCGGTATTCACGGTTTGCGCTCGCGCGGGTTGCGATGTGCGCGCAGCCATTCGCGACGTTCTTCCGGCGTCATCGCTTTCAGGCGTTCGCGCAGTTCCGCACGCTCCGTTGGCGGCAGGCCGCGGCCGCGCTCGAACGCCGCGCGCGCCTCCTTGCGCTGCTGGGGCGTCATCCGGTCCCAGCGGCGTTTGCCTTCTTCCGCGCTGCGGCGCTGTTCGGGCGTCATCCGCTGCCAGCGTTCGGCGTGTTGCAGCATCCGTCCGCGCTCGCGGGGATTGCTGTTCCAGCGCTCGCGCACCACCGCGACGATCGCTTCGCGCTGCGCCGGCGACAGACGCTCCCACTCCGGCGGCTGCGGCGCGTTCTGCGCCTGCCGATGCGGCGGTGGCGGCCTCTGCGCGGACGCCATGCCGATGGAAGCCATGCCTGCGCAGGCGAGCAGCGCCGTGCACAGCAGGGTGGGCAATGGGTTCATACGATTCATGACAACTCCGAAGTTCATAACAATTCCGAGCGATGGGCCTGGGCGCTGTCCGAGCCCAGCCACAGATAGAAATCCGGACTTTCCTGCAGTGCGTCGAAACCCATGGCCTCGTCGGCGCCGGAGAATTCGGCGGCGAGCAGTTCGGCCGGCAGTGCGTCGTCGATGAGGATGCTGTCGACCGCCGGCTCTGGCATGTCCGCACCCGTATCCGTACCTGCGACTGCGGGTGCGACTGCGGGCGGCACTGTTGCGGGTTCTGCGGGCGTCCGCACCGGCACCGCGCCGGTGGGCGTCGCTGCGACCTCGCTCGGCGACGGCGCGACGGTGTTGCCGACGTCGCGCAGCGCGAACAGCCCGATCGCCAGGGTCAACGCAGCCGCACTGCCCAGCGCGAACATCGGCCAGCGGCGCGGCGCGCGCGGCCGTCCGTGTTCCGCCAGCGCGGCGCGACGGCGCTGCGCGAGCTGTGCGCGGACGCGCGGCGAAAGGTGGTCCAGCGACGCGGCATGCGCCATGCGTGCGGCCTGCGCAAGCCGGTCGTCGGGGCGTGCGTCGCGGTCGTCGTGTGAATGGCCCGAAGTCATCGAAAATCCTCCAGCTGTTTCTGCAGAGTGTCGCGGGCCCGCGAGAGATGGGTTTTCACCGATCCCTCGCTGCAGCCCATGATCCGCGCGGTGGTGGCGACATCGCAGTCTTCCAGCACGCGCAGGGTGAAGGCTTCGCGCTGGCGCGCGGGCAGCGCGCGCAGAGCGGTGGCCACGGATCGATACGCCTCGCGGTCGTCGTGCAGCCGGGCCGGGCCGGGCGCGTCGTCGGGCGCCTGCTCGATCCAGTCGATGGTGTCGTCGTCCGCGGTCTTCGCGCTGGGCGACACCAGCCAGCGCATCCGGAACAGGCTGCGCCGCTGGATGTCGACGATCCGGCTGCGCAGGATGCTCCAGAACAGCGGCGTCCATTCCGCCGACGGCCGCTCGCGATACCCCATCATCCGGATCATCGCGTCCTGCACCGCGTCCAGGGCGTCATCGCGGTGCCGTAACCCCAGTTCGGCGAACCGGAACGCGCGCGCCGAGATGCCTTCGAGAAACGTGTCCATCGAAAGGCTGGCATCGATAGAAAATCCCTCGGCCGCCACCGGGGAGTGGACGGCCGAGGGAACGCGCGTGGGGGTGTCTTCGGAGCTCACGCGCGCAAGCTTAAAGCCCGGGAGGTCACCATCGCTGGATCGGCCGTCGGCCATGCCGGTCCAACCTCAATGCCTGCGGTCCCGGAGGCGATCGGAGCGCTCGCCGTGGCGGTCCGGGCGGCTGTCGATTGCGGCTGCACGCGCATCCGGCATGGCGGACAGCAGCGGGGCAGGGATCTGATGCTTCATGGCGAATCCTTCTAAGCAGATGTCGGAGGGGCGGCGGGCCCGCCGGGAGGGAAACGCTCTGGAAGCGGCGCGGTTGACAGCGTTTTGCCGGAAATCCGGGTGCAGATGCGCAACTGGCGACCGCAAGGCATCTTTCCTTCCCCGCCGCCCCGCTTGTCTCCTTCCCCCGCCAGCGGGGGAAGGCCGGGATGGGGGCGCCCGCTGCCCGATGGTTTGTCCCGACGCGGCGGTTATGATGCCGGCAGACCCTTGGAGAACGACGATGGCGGATGGTTTCGTAGCGCTTTACATTTTCATGCTGGCGGCGATCGCCGGCCACGTCATCATTTCGCGGGTGCCGGTGATCCTGCACACGCCGCTGATGTCCGGCAGCAACTTCATCCATGGCATCGTCCTGATCGGCGCCATGGTAGTGCTGGGCCACGCCGACACCACGCTGGAGAAAGCCATCGGCTTCGTCGCCGTGCTGCTGGGCGCCGGCAACGCCGCCGGCGGTTACGTGGTGACCGAACGCATGCTCGACATGTTCAAGTCGTCCAAGAAACCCGACGCCAAGTCCAGCGCCAAGCCGGGAGACAAGGCATGAACTTCACCAGCGAAGAAGTGCTCTCGCTGCTGGTCAAGACCAGCTATCTCGTCGCCGCCACCCTGTTCCTGCTCGGCCTGCAGCGCATGGCCTCGCCCAAGACCGCGCGCAGCGGCATCCAGTGGGCCGGCGTGGGCATGCTCATCGCCACCGTCGCCACGCTGTTCCTTCCAGGCCTGCACAACATCGGCCTGATCGTCGCCGGCATCGTCATCGGCACCGCCGCCAACTGGTACTGGGGCAAGAAGGTCGCGCTGACCGACATGCCGCAGATGGTTGCGCTGTTCAACGGCATGGGCGGCGGTTCGGCCGCGGCTATCGGCGCGGTCGAACTGTTCAAGTATTCCGCAGCGGGCACCGGCCCCAACTACGTGACCCTGGGCCTTGCGGTGATCGGCGCGCTGATCGGCGCGGTCTCGCTCACCGGCTCGGTCATCGCCTGGGCCAAGCTCGACGGCCGCATGGACAAGCGCTACACGTTCCCGGGCCAGCAGATCTTCAACGCGCTGGTCGGCATCGCAGCCATCGTGCTGGGCGGCATGGC
>JBKJTC010000311.1:0-7001 GCA_046590925.1 Lysobacteraceae bacterium
GAAGCGCACCAGCAGGAACAGCAAACCCAGCGGCACCAATGCCGCGACCGCCAGCCCGCCCATCGCGAAATGCATGAAACGCAGGCCGCTGGGACGCACCGGCATCTGCGCCGGATCCTGGATGCGCATGGTCAGGCCGCGGCGTTCGCGGTCCAGTTCCATCGACACCCGCGCGTTCTCCCGCCGACGCAGCATGTCCTGGTAGATGTCGCGATTCACTTCGTAATCGCGGGTGAGTTCGGCCAGCGCGCTTTCGGCCGAAGCGATGCGGCGGCCGCGGCCGAGTTCTTCGCCCAGTAATCCTTCCGACGCGCCCATCCGCGACTGGATCGCGGCGATCTCGCGGCGGGTTTCCGCCAGCCGGCTGCGGAGTTCCTGGTACATCGGATTGAGCCGCGCGTCGACGCCGGCATCGTCGCTGCGCGGCTGGCTGCGGCGCTGTTCTTCCTGGCGCATCGCGGCCTGGATGTCGGTCATCTGGTGGCGGGTGCGGACCACATCGGGATGCTTGTCGGTATAGCTCAGCAGCAGGGTGTCGAGCTGGTTCTGCAGATCCAGCAACTGCGTGCGGTACAGCGTCTCGCGGGTCTGCACCGCGGTCACCGCCGATTCGCCCGACAATTGCGCGGTGAGCGCCTGCTCGCGGGAGCGCAATTCCATCAGGCTCATCCGGGTCTGCTCGACCTGGGTGCGCAGCACGCCGATCCGGCTGCTCGTGTCGGTGGCGCTGCCGGGCTGCGCGTCGGCGTTCGCCGAACGGTAGGCCTGCAGGTTCGCTTCGGCTTCGGTGAGCTTGGCGTGATAGTCGTTGACCTGCTTGTCGATGAATTCGTAGGCCTCGCGGCTTTCGCGCTCCTTGCTGGCCAGGCTTTCCTCGATCAGCAGATTCGCCATCGCATCGGCGACCTTGAACGCGCGCTCCGGCTCGTTGTCGGTGTAGGTGATCTGCACCAGGTTCTCGCGCGCATTGCTGATGCGGGTGCGGTCGCGGACCTGTTCGATCAACCGATCCTGCATCACCGCAGACGGCTTCTCGTCCATCCAGCCGCCGACGGTCAGGATTTCGCCCATGACCTTGCGGCCGAACACCACCTGCCGCGCCAGCCCGGCGCGATCCACGGCCTGGGTGGAGACCGCGCGGTTCTCCAGCAGCGGCTGCAGGATGTCGCTTTCCTGCGCCAGCACCGACGTGGACGCGACATATTTGCGCGGCAGCAGGAACAGCCCGGCCAGCAGGGCGATCAGCGCGATCGCGGCGAAGATGGAGACCAACACCAGCTGATAGCGGCGGGCTTCGTGCAGCAGCGCCGGCAACAGTTCGTTCGGCGCCAATCCGGACTGCGCGCCATGCGCGCCGGCGCGCGCGCCCGGCGTGCGCCGGACGGGCAGCGATGTCGTGCTCATCGGAGCGTGCTCATCGGAGCGTGCTCATCGCAGCGTGCCCATCGAAGCGTGCCCATCGAAGCGTGCCCATCAGAACGTGCGCTCGGGAACCGTGATCACATCGCCCGGCGCGACCGGGTAATTGGTCGCGAGGTCGCCGCGGTTGAGGATGCGGTCGAGCTTCACTGCATAGGTGCGCGCGCCTTCGCCGGATTTGCGGTGCAGTTCCGAGCGGTCGGGCGCTGCGAATTCGGTCAGGCCGCCGGCCGCGAGGACGGCGTCGAGCACGGTCATGCCCGGACGGAACGGCACCGACACCGGCTGGCGCACCGCGCCGGTCACGCGCACGCGCGACAGGTATTCGTGGCTGCGCAGCTCGGTGAGGATCACCGCGACCTGGGGGTCGCGGACATAGGCGGCGAGTTTTTCCTGGATGTCCTTGGCCACTTCGGGCGGGGTGCGGCCGCCGGCCAGCACGTCGCCGATCAGCGGCACCGAGATCATGCCGTCCGGGCGCACGGGCACGGTGATGCCGAGCTCGGGGTTGCGCCACACCGCGACCTGCACCTGATCGTCCACGCCGATCCGGTACGCATCCACGGCTGGTGTGTGTCCCCCATCCATGGGTGGAGCGCCCGCCGCGGGGCCCTGGGTCGCGCAGCCGGCAAGCGTGAAAGCAAGGATGAGCGACAGACACAGCGCCTGGACGCTTCGGATCGTAGACATTCGGTCCCCCCGATGATTCGCTTGAATTGTAACGGTATCGGGCAAAGTTTGAGGCCAGTCACAAAAATGGCGCCTGGTCGGGCCCGGACGAAAGAAAGGCCGCATGCGCGGCCTTTCGGTGAAACCCTCATCGCGGCCTTGCAAGCCCGCCAGTGGCATCAGTTTTTTGACTTGAGCGGCTTGGCCGGCTTCAATTTGGCTGCGATGGCAGTGAAGGCGGCCTGATCCGACGGCGAGAGATTCGGGCGACCCGCGAGTACGCCCATGGTCACGCCGCCGATCACGAAGTATGTTTCGCCCGCCTCGACCTCGATATTCAATACATCCTTGGCTTCTGAATGCACCACGTAGGCGTGGGCGCCAGGGTCGGCCACATGGACGAAATAGCTGCCGTTGCTCAGCTTGCCCAACTCGGTGTCGTCCTCACGCACCTTGTAACCGATAGCGCCACCCACGAACTTGCTGGGGCGGAAAAACACGATCTGTCCTTTGCCTTCCGGCGGTGCGGAGATGCCTTCAGGCAGATCCCCAACGGCTGCCGCAGCGGGCGCGGCCTGGGCAGCCGGCTGTTCGGCTGTGCCCGCTGCGTCCTGCACAGCCGGCGGCTGTTCGGCGGTCTGCGCAGTGGCCGGCGCAGCGGCCGGGGTGGTGTCTTGGGCGGATGCGGCGATCGCGACCGTGCACAGGGCGTAGAACAGGATGGTCTTGGGCAAGAAAGGCATTGATGAGCTCCAGCGGTTTAGTGAGAGGGTGGGTCTTCGTTGCTACTCGGCTTTTCGATGTCCGTCCCGGTCGCTTGCGGGTGTTCGGTGTCGTCGGTCGAAGGGGGTGGCGCGCTGAGCAAAGGCAGTTGAAGGGTCTCGCCTATCTTTGCGTTGACGACGGTGTCTGCCGGGATCTCGATGTTGCCGCCGTGGATGAATGCCGCGAATACGCTGATCGCGATGGAGACGCCGGCCACCATGCCGCTGCGGTTGGCGCCGCTGGCGCTCAGCTTCATTCCGCGCAATTTGATCTGCCTGCCCTTGTAGTCGAGATGGCGCGCGGCAAGAATCAACTCGGCCGCTTTGCCGGAGGCGCGTCCTGGCTCGACGTGCACGACTTCACCGACGCCTTCCACGCCTGCCGGCAGCAGGACGCCGGCAGCGACCTTCACCGGCGCATGTAAACGGATGCGAAAACGATCGCCGCGTTCGAGCGTCATCGTATTCAGGGCATCGGCGATTTGCAGTTCCACCGGGCTGCCGTCGACCAGCGTGCAGCATGCTTCAGACGTCGTGTCGCCGATGGCGTCTGCTGGCATTCCAACATCGGAAGGCGGAGGTGGGATTGGCGCTGTCGCGTCTGGCGGCGCCGACGCTGAACCAGCCACGGGAGACGTCTGCGCGATGGCGCCCGCCACGTTGCAACCCAGACACAACGACAGCAGCACGGACGCATGCGCGCCCTTGAACTTTATAGACATGATTGCCCCCTTGCGGCGCGGATTATTGCAAACACCGCAGGTCTGTCCAATCCCCGGCGGATGCGCCGCATCCGCCGATCCGCCGTCGGTCGCCTCCCGCTTGACAGTCGGAGTTGTTCTGGAAGTTAATTAGGAAATTACTTAACTATCGAAGTTCCCATGGACCGCGTGTTCGAAGCCCTCGCCTCCACCGCCCGGCGCAAGATTCTGGCCTATCTCAACGAAGGCGAATTGACCGCCGGTGAGATCGGCTCCCGATTCGATTTCAGCAAGCCGGCGCTGTCCGGCCATCTGCGGATCCTCGAAGACGCCGGCCTGATCTCCCGCGAAAAACGCGGCCAGTTCGTGTATTTCCAACTGATGCCGGACCGGCTGGCCAACACGGTCTTCGCCTGGGCCGCGGAACTCTGTCCGGTGGCCGGGCCGCTCAAGCGCGAAAGCCGCCAGCGGGCACGCGCGCCGAAGGTCGCTGCTGCCGAACCCGCCGGCACGGACACAGGGGAATTGCCATGACCGCGACTCCCCGCACTCTGGACACCTTCCCGTCGGTGCGTCTGCCGTCGCAGTCCGGCGGCCTGCCGGTGGAAGTGGTGCTGATCGCGCAGATCGGCATCGGCGCCGGTAGTCCGCTGATCGCGTCGACCGCGGCGCTGCAGCGCGGCCACGACACCTTCGTCGATGCGCTGGACGAACCGTCCGCTCGCATCGGCGGCGCCGATTTCCAGCGCGGCGATGCGACATCCCTGTACAGCTTCGTCGTCGGCACCGAAGGCCACCCGTTCCACCGCCACGCCGGCCATCGCGTGTTTACCGCCATTTCCGGCAGCGGCGGCGCAAAGCTGCGCTTCTCCACCGCATCGCAGGACCAGATCGACGCCGACCCGCAGGCGTTCCTGCGCGCGCTGCGCCACGTCGAGATTCCGCCGGACTGCCTGTTCACCGTGCGCTTCGGCGGCGGCACCTGGCACCAGTTCCTGCCGCGCGATGCCGCAGCGGGACATCCGGCGCTGTTCGCGCTGTCCTGCCACACCAACGAACTCGGCGGCGAACTCGACGCCGAACAGCGCCGCCGGGTGCTGGCCAACGAAGCGGACATTCCCGCGCTCACCGAACTGCTGCCCGAGTCCGTGGCCGCATTGCTGGCGGCTGCGAACGCGGGCGACGTGCCGACGATCACCCTGTCGCTCACCGCCGCGACCACCTCGCTGCGCGGCCGCTTCTGCGCACGCACGCGCGGCCTGTCCGGACGCCTGCGCCGCGCGCTGGGCCGCTGGCGCCGGCCGGTCGGTTTTCTCGCCGACAGCGGCGCGCCGCCGGTCGTGGAATTGACCGAGCCGCCGCCGCAGTCGCTGCTGTGGCGCCAGTTCGGCGACACGTTCACGCATCAGGACAGTTTCGCGCTGGAGATCGATGCCGCCGAATTGCCCACGGCGTCGGCATCGCAACTGCTGGCCGGTCTGCTCGATGGCTTCCTCGAAAACCGCCCGACCGGCGTGTCGCGGCTGATGGGCCTGCGCAACGTGCTGGTCAAACCGCTGGGCCTGCGCACCTCGCCGCTGGGTTGTCCGGTGTCGTCGCTGTTGAACGACGCGCCGCAGCGCTTCGCCGGCCGGTTCCCGGTGCTGGAGCAATTGATCGATGCCGACGATCGTCGCGCCCAGGTGGTGCTGGGCGCCGACGACAAACATCTGCGCTTCCGTTCCTGCGCCGGGGTCGAAATCCTGTCGGGCGGCAAGGTCCGCTTCACCCTGGGCACCCGCGTGCGCAACCGCAATCTGTTCGGCGCCGTGTACATGCGTCTGATCGACCGCACCCATCGCCGCTACGTCGCCCCGGCGATGCTGTCGATGGCGGTGAGTCATCTGCTGGCCGCGCCGGCGCCGGCACGCGCTGTGGCGGCTGCGTTCGCATGGGGAGATGCGCGATGAGCACCAGCGCGATGCGCGGCAATGGCGATCTCACCGCGAGCGCCCCGACGTGGCGGAAGACGACCGTCCGCGTGTTTTTATCGTCGCTGGCCGCGATCGCGGCCCCGGGCCTGTCGCTGATGCTGCTGTTGTTCCTACCGCCGACCGTGTCCTCGGACACGGGCGACATCTGGATCGCTGCGGCATTCGTCATGGGGGTTGCCACCCTGTTCTCCGCGTCCCACTTCATACCCTTAGGAATTCCGTATGTCCTGGTGCTGCTGAAGACGGGACGCCTGGGCTGGCTGTGGATGGTGCCGGGCGGTTTCGCGATCGGTTTCCTGCTCAACAAGCTGCCGCGGCTGCTCGAATACCGCATATCGAAGAGCGTCTGGGAGATGGCGACCATGCTCCCCGAGCATCTTGCGCTGTCGCTGCTCCCGGGGTTGTTCGGTGGCCTCGGCGGGGTGGCCTTCATGATCGTGTTCAGCGCCTTGTCGGCGGGCGCCGCCGCCGCCGCGCGTCGCGATCGCCGGGCCAAGGCGGTCGCCGCGACCGGGCATGCGGTTGCGGTGTACTTCAACAGCGCCTGCCCGGTGTGCCGCACCGGCATCGAGTGGCAGCAGAGCCAAGTGTCGTCGTGCGAAATCGAATGGATCGATGTTCACGATGCGCCCGATGCCGTCGCCGATATCGGCGCGGAGCTCGAGGATGTGCGCGAACGCCTGCACGTCCGCGATGCGGAAGGTCGGGTGCTGGTCGGCGCGGATGCGGTCGCGTTCGTGATGGGCAACACTCCCGGGCAGCGCTGGCTGGGCCGACTGTCGACGCTGCCGTTGATACGGCCGGCGATGCGATGGGCTTACGACGCGTTCGCGCGGGTGTTGTATCGGTGGAATCGCCGCAAAAGGCGGTGGTAATTCTTCGCCGCGTCGTACCCAAAGTTCGGGTGACGATTGCGGGGCTGGCTCCGTAAAGCGGCCTTCAGGCCGGCCCAGGCAGAACCCGGCCGGCAACGACATCAGGGCCGTGCCCACGGCCGACGAAAACGAAACGGTTGCGTATCGGAAGCAGCGGCCTGAAGGCCGCTCTACGAAATCGATCGACAGATATCGAATAGGCTCTCAACCTTCCCAGGCCGGCAGCTTCTTCTTCACCGCCACATTCTTCAGCGTCACGTACTTCGGAAGCCCATCGCGGCCATACGGCGGCGGCGATTCGCCGCGGATCAGTGGCTCCAGGTAGGGGCGGGCAGCGCCGGTGATGCCGTAGCCGTCCTTGCGCAGGAAGTTCGCGGGCATGGTCTTCTCGTGATTGGCGACCTTGTCCAGCGGCGCGGCTTCGATCTTCCACTTGTACGGCGCGTTCGACGTGCGCTTGATCACCGGCATCGTCGAATTCAGACCCTTCAGCGCGAACTGCACCGCGGCCTTGCCGGCGGCCATCGCCTGGTCGAGGTCGGTCTTCGAAGCGATGTGCCGCGCCGACCGCTGCAGATAGTCGGGCAGGGTCCAGTGGAC
>JBKJTC010000044.1:0-3640 GCA_046590925.1 Lysobacteraceae bacterium
TTGGCGTTGTCATCGGAATTGATCTTGCCGTCCAGCACTGCAAGGTTGCCGTCGGTGAGGATCGCCAGCGGGTTGAGCTCGACCAGCGCCAGGTCCTTCTCGTTAAATAGTTTGTACAAACCCATCATGATCTTGGTGAGCTGGCCCACCTGCTTGGCGTTGAGGCCCAGCGCGAAGCCCATGTCGCGGCACTGGTACGGCTGCAGGCCCTGCACGTAGTTCACGTCGAGGGTCTTGATCGCGTCGGGATTGTCCACCGCGGTCTTCTCGATCTCGACGCCGCCGTCGGCGGAGGCGATGAAGGTCACGGCCTTGGTGGAACGATCCACCAATACCGACAGATAAAGCTCCTGCGCGATGTCGGTAGCCTGGGTGATCAGCACGCTGTCGACCGGCAGGGCGACGCCCGCGGTCTGATAGGTGGTCATGTTGGTACCGAGCATGCCCTTGGCGTAGGCGCGGACGTCGTCGTAGGTCTTCGCGAGCTTGACGCCGCCGGCCTTGCCGCGGCCGCCGGCATGGATCTGGGCTTTCACCACCCAGAAATCGCCGCCGATGGCCTTGGCCGCGTCGACGGCCTCCTCCGGAGTGCGCGCGACGCGCCCGGCCGGGACTGCGATGCCGTAGTCGGCAAACAACTGCTTCGCCTGATATTCGTGGAAATTCATGTGGGTTCCATGCGGGAAAGACGTGTCGCACGCGGGTGCGGGGGGCGCGGGCGGACCGGGCAGCGGATGCGACCGGTCCGGTGCGGACAGCGGGCTATTGTCGCCCATGCGTGGAGCGACAGCCAACCCGGGCCGGCATCGGGCCGGGATCGGGCCTGAATTCGGCCGGACGCCTATACTCGGCCCATCGCCAGCCAGGACCCGGGTTTGAGCCCTTCCGCCACCGCCACCCAGCCGACCCAGGACTACCAGCGGCGCGAACTCTATCTGTTCGCGCTGTACCGGGTGCTTGAAGCGGGTGTGCTGGCGCTGCTGGTATTCGGCCCCATCGCGACGTTGCAGCCGCAGGCCGGCCATGAAAGGCTGGTGGCGACGGTGGCGTCAGCCTATGTCGTCCTCGCACTGCTTCTGGTGCTTCACGCGCGCAAGGCGAAGAACGTGGTGACGCCGACCCTGATCGGCGTCGGTATCGACATCGTGATCGGCGCGCTGGTGGCATATGCGGTGCCCACGGCGACCTCCGGCGTGGCCCTGATGCTGCTGTTCAACGTCGGCTCGGCGTCGCTGCTGCTGTCGCTGCGCATGGGTCTGAGCGTGGCCGCGCTGGCCTCGGCGGGCCTGACCGCCGGCTATCTTTGGACGCTGTTGATCGAACAACAGCAGCCGCGGCCGATGGCCGAACTGATGATGTTCACCGTGAGCTTCCTCGCCATCGCCACCCTGACCCACCAGCTGCGGGTCCAGATGCGCGCCACCGAGGCGCTGGCGGCGCGGCGCGGCGCGGAAGCGGTGCGACTGGCGGAGATCAACGAACTGATCATCCGCCGGATGCGCACCGGCGTGTTGCTGGTGGACCGCGAGGCGCAGATCCGGCTGGCGAACGAAGCGGCGATGCTGCTGCTGGGCGAGGGCGCGGCCGGCAACCGCAGCCTCGCCGAGGCCGCGCCGGAACTGGCGCTGCGGCTCAGCGAATGGCTGCGCAACGGGCTGGGCAACGACACCCCGCTGCGCCTGGGCGGCGACCAGTTCGAAGTGGTGCCGCGCTTCGCCCGACTGCTGGCCAACAGCGACAACACCCTGATTTTTCTCGACGACACTTCGCTGGTGTCGCGGCGCGCGGAATCGCTGACCCTCGCGGCGATGGGGCGGTTCTCGGCCAGCCTCGCGCACGAGATCCGCAATCCTCTGGCCGCCATCAGTTACGCCGCACAGTTGCTGGAGGAGTCGCGCGAACTGCCCGACGTCGACCGCCGGATGGTGCAGATCATCCATCAGCAATGCATGCGCACCAACAGCATCGTCGAAAGCGTGCTGGGGCTGGCGCGACGCGAACGCGCCACCGCCGAACACATCGAACTGGTTTCGTTCCTGCGCAATTTCATCGAGGAATTCAAGCAGAGCGTGCCCGACGAGACCGACAACATCACGCTCGCCGCGCCGCAGCCGATGGTGCCCGCGCTTGTCGATCCGAAACACCTGCACCAGGTGCTCACCGCGATGGTGCAGAATGCGCGTCGCCACGGCCATCTGCCCGGCGAGGCGGCGCGGATCACGCTGCATACCTACCGTCTGGACGATGCGCCGGTGATCGACGTGATCGATCGCGGCCCGGGCATTCCCGATGCGGTGGTGCCGCAGCTGTTCCGGCCGTTCTTCACCACGTCGGAACACGGTACCGGCCTGGGTCTCTACATCGCCCGCGAACTGTGCCGCGCGAACGGCGCCTCGCTCGATCATGTGCCGGTGCCCGGTGGCGGCTGTTGTTTCCGGATCAGCATGCCCGGGCAGCACACATTGCTGCCTGCCTGAGTGCGATCGAAGGCCTTGACCGGACGTTTCGACCACGCCTGCGGCTGTTGCAACTGCCGCAAATGGGCTAAAGTTGACGCAGGAGGGCAACATGACCGAGCAACGCAGTGCGCTGATCGTCGACGACGAGCATGACATCCGTGAACTTCTGGTGGTGACACTGGGACGAATGGGGTTGCGCACCGACACGGCTCCCAATCTGGCAGTGGCACGGGAGATGCTCAGCACGGTCGCCTACGACCTGTGCCTCACCGACATGCGCCTGCCCGACGGCTCCGGGCTGGAGCTGGTCAGCGAGATCGCCACCCGCTTTCCGACCACGCCGGTCGCGGTCATCACCGCCTACGGCAACGTCGAAGCGGCGGTGGAAGCGCTGAAGAGCGGCGCCTTCGACTTCGTCACCAAACCAGTGGACCTCACCGTACTGCGCGGCCTGGTCCGCCAGGCGCTGGATCTCAACACGCGTCGCCAGGCCAACCCGGAGGGCGCGACACTGCTGCTGGGCGATTCGCCGGCGATGGTCGGCCTGCGCGACACCATCACCAAGGTCGCCCGCAGCCAGGCGCCGGTGCATATCAGCGGCGAATCCGGCACCGGCAAGGAGCTGGTCGCCCGCACCATCCACGCGCAGGGGTCGCGCGCGGCCGGGCCGTTCATCCCGGTCAACTGCGGCGCGATTCCCGCGGAACTGATGGAAAGCGAGTTCTTCGGCCACAAGAAGGGCAGCTTCACCGGCGCGCATACCGAAAAACCCGGCCTGTTCCAGGCCGCCGACGGCGGCACCCTGTTCCTCGACGAAGTCGCCGAGCTGCCGCTGTCGATGCAGGTCAAACTGCTGCGCGCAATCCAGGAAAAGACCGTGCGCCCGGTTGGCGCCAACGCCGAAATCCCGGTCGACGTGCGCATCCTCTCGGCGACCCACAAGGATCTCGCCGCGCTGGTCGCTGACGGCCGATTCCGCCACGACCTCTATTACCGCATCAACGTGATCGAGCTGCGCGTGCCGCCGCTGCGCGAGCGCGCCGAGGATGTCGCCGACCTCGCCGATGCGATCATCGAGAGGCTGGCGCGGCGCATGCACGTCGACGCGCCCTCGCTGTCGCCGGCCGCGCTCGCGCGGCTCGAGGCTTATGCCTTCCCCGGCAACGTCCGCGAGCTCGAGA
>JBKJTC010000083.1:0-17932 GCA_046590925.1 Lysobacteraceae bacterium
AAGCGCAAGGACGGCGTGGAACTCACCGGCACCCTGTACCTGCCGCCGGGTTTCGAGCCGGGCCGCGACAAACCGCTGCCGCTGCTGATGTGGGCCTATCCGGCCGAGTTCAAATCCGCCGCCGCGGCGTCGCAGGTCACCGATTCGCCGTACCGCTTCAACGCGATCAGCTTCTGGGGCCCGCATCCGTTCCTGGCGCGCGGGTACGCAGTGCTGGACGATCCTTCGATGCCCATCGTCGGCGAAGGCGACAAGGAACCCAACGACACCTACCTGCCGCAGCTCATCGCCAGCGCCGAAGCCGCCATCGACGAAACCGTGCGTCGCGGCGTGGCGGATCGCGATCGCGTGGCCATCGGCGGCCATTCCTACGGCGCGTTCATGACCGGCAACCTGCTCGCGCACACGCGCCTGTTCAAGGCCGGCATCGCCCGCAGCGGCGCCTACAACCGCACGCTCACGCCGTTCGGTTTCCAGGCCGAAGAGCGCAACTTCTGGGATGCCCGCGACACCTACCAGACCATGTCGCCGTTCAACTACGCCAACAAGATCAAGGATCCGCTGTTGATCATCCATGGCGAAGAAGACAACAACTCCGGCACCTTCCCGATCCAGAGCGAACGCATGTACGCCGCGGTCAAGGGCCTGGGCGGCACCGCGCGCCTGGTGATGCTGCCGAAGGAAAGCCACGGCTACCGGGCCCGCGAATCGATCCTGCACATGCTGGCCGAAACCGACGCATGGTTGGACGAACACGTGAAGAACGCGAGGCCCGCCGAAGCCGCCGCACCGCAGGCGGCAACTAAGTAAGCGCAGCGCATGAGCAGCCCGGGTCGAGGCCGAAGGCCGAAAACCCGGGCTGTCCGTAACGATCCATCCGTAGAGCGGCCTTCAGGCCGCTGAAGCCTGCACCGCGAACGATCAGCGGCCTGAAGGCCGCTCTACGAAAACAGAATCCGCTGGCGCAAAAAAAAGCCGGTCAGCGCTAACTGGCTGGCATCAGAACTGCCCACGCGACATGGCACCCGTCGCATCGCGCATTGAAGTCGAAAACACCCGCGCGTCGACGCATTTACCTGTGGATGCTTTTTTATCCATTCGTCTTTATTTCCGGTAGAAATTATTCTTCTGTGGGTGGCGGACTCCGCGCCAGGTAAAGAGTTTGGTCTCGGTGTTGCATTCGATCCGATGAGCTATTCGGCAGGATATCAACCTGCCCCAGTTCTTGATAACGTATACGCTTCGGAACTACAGTTCCGGAGTTGCCCTTGTGAACCCAGTGCTAAAGTGGCCTACTTAAGAAGTACCGACGGCCCACCACTTGGAGTGGCAATTCGTGGGTGGTATCCCAGGGGAGGGGAAGGTTCGTGGAAATTTTTGTTGTCATCATTGTCATCTGTGCGCTGATCGCATGGCTCGGCAGGGGTTCAGGGAGAAGTGGACGCTCCGGAAGTTCGTCTCCACCCCCTAACACTCGCCCACCAGAACCACGCGTAAAGCAACCGCCCCCCGACACATATCGACCTTCTAGTAGGCCCAGCGCAAAGTCCATTAACTTTGCGCTGGGCGGTGCCGGGCAAAGTTCTGCGTCCCGAACGGAAGACCTTAGCGATATCAATGATGCCTTCACCGGAAGACGTCTTGACCTTGCGCAACCCATATTCCAGTGCAGGAACTGCCACGTCTTCTATCAAGAGGCGAGCATGGTGGTCCTCAGAGAGGCTAATGCTTCTAAATGCATGGCTTGCGGCAGCTCGCAGTTTGTAAAGCATGGGGAAGGGGACTCAAATGCTGGGGCGCGCAATCACACTCCTGATGCAATAACATTGACCAACTATCAGGACTACATTGGCCAAGTGGTAACGTTCAGCGGCTACGTTTACGATGTGAAGCAGAGCCGCAGAGGTGTCGATTACGCCGTCATGTTTGAATCCAAGCCATGGACGAAAGGCTTGAAGATGGTTGCATTCCGTGGCGGAGTGAAGAACCTTGGCGGCGCAACCAAGCTCAAGAGCTACGCCGGCAGGACGCTTACTATCCGAGGTCTACTGATTAATGACAAGATCTTCGGTCCTGAAATCATCGTAGACGACCCGGCAATGATTTTGGGAGTATCTTGATGAAATGGAAGAACATCCCTGGTACGTATCAGGACAGAGTCGCGATACTAAGAAATCAACTTGCCGAAGATCCATTCGCTGTTTTGGGAGTCAGCCCCACAGCAAGCAATGATGAAGTACGGCTTGCATACCGAAAGAAGGTGCGTGCATATCACCCAGACCGCCAAGACGAGTTCATAAGGCTTCATGCCCAAGAAGTCATCAAGGTGGTTAATTCTGCTTACGAACATATTTGTCGCGTTCGAGGGATATGATGGAACGATATCTTCGCCATGACCTAATTGATTGGTTCGACCAAGGGCAATTGAAGGCAACGCATGCGCTCGTTGTGGGTGCTGGAGCAGTAGGCAATGAGGTCATAAAGAATCTGGCTTTGCTTGGGGTTGGAGCTATCACCATTGTTGATTTTGACAGCATCGAGCTTCATAACCTTACACGCAGCGTTCTTTTTAACGAAAGCGACATAGGCAAGTACAAAGCCGAAGTTGCAGCAGATGGGGCTAGGGAGCTGGACCCAAATTGCAAGGTCCGATCAATTGTTGGGGATATTTGGGACACAGTAGATTTTGCTGCGCTTCGGGCCTCTACCGTCGTTTTCTCTTGCGTCGATGGATTCATCACACGCATTCGGATTAACCAACTTTGCAGTCTGCTCGGCGTAGATTTAATCAATGCAGGAATTGATTCCCGCTTCGTCTCTGCGGAAATGTTTCCTTTCATGAGAGACCCCGACGCCGCATGTTATGAGTGCACCCTTCCGCCTACTGTGTACCAGCGCATCTCTGATAGATTCTCGTGCGGGTGGTTGCGAAAGGTTGCATTTGAAGAGAAAAAAGTGCCAACTACTGCAATTACCGCTAGCTTTGCAGGCGCTCTTTCGACCTCGCTGTTCTTGTACTCCTTCCGAGAAGATGCTCCGTCTGGCTCTAGACGTATTTTTCTGGACACAGTCACTTCATCTACGTCAACAATATCTCTTCCAAAGAACCCCGCGTGCGCATGCTGCGGGGGGCGGCCAAAAGAACAGGTTACACTGAGAGCGACACGCTCCATCAGTGGATTGCTTCTCGGTATCGTGCCACCCCCTCAGGCAGTGATTACTGTTAGTGACCCTATATTGGTTTCGTGGGAGATCTTGAACTGTTCTAGCTGTGGTCCGAGCCGAGAAGTAATCTTTGCTTTAGCATCACATTTTTCTGATGCTGACACTTCTTGCAATCGATGCGGTCTCAAGCAACGTCTGGCGAGCATTCGTGACCAGTTTACAATTTCTGAACTTTCTGAGTTTAAGGGTAAGAGCCTTCCCGGGAAGTTCATTACTCTAGTTGAGAATGACACGCAAATTTTGATTGAACTTTATGGCGGAGAGAAAAATGAGTGAAGTTAATGTGATTATCCGCACTGCGGACCAGACTCGAAAGGCCGAAATTTCGCTGCCCGGTTCGCATACTGGTGCAGACGTAATTCAAGCTGCGGTCGATAACTGGTCTTTGCCAAAAGACACAGACTATTCATTGGTGAACACGCGACTTTCCAAGTCGATCCAGCCGGCACTTGCTCTGGATACACAAGGGATCCAGGATGGCGACATTCTTGAAGTCCAGCCCGTCCTTGTTGCTGGTTAGAACGATATGAATGCATTCAACGCACGACGAGAGGAAGACGTAGCAAAAATTAAAGCCTTGGAGCTGGCAACCAAAGGGCGTATCCGATTGGTCGAACAATCGGGCAGCCCTATTTCAAGAATTTCCTTAAAGTTTTCGGTGCGGACTGCGGCCGATGACAAGTATCCAGCTAAGGCAATCTCTGAGGTGGATGCATTCATACAGCTCGGCGCTAGATATCCATTTGAAGAGCCGGCCGTTTCCATAACGACGAAAGTATTCAACCCCAATATCTACACTAGTGGGCGTGTTTGTCTCGGCTCGAAATGGATAGCGACCGAATATCTTGACCTACTTGCACAACGTCTCTTCAAGATTCTTGCTTTTGACGAATCCATTATTAACACTTCATCTGCGGCTAATGGTGATGCGGCGAGATGGTACGCACGAGTTAAAGCCTCTCGACCCAGCGACTTTCCTAGTGATTCATTGCCTTTAACGAGCGACACTCAAAAGCCGACTTTAAGCTGGACGGACAAGAGCACTGTAACCTCCACTACTGCTGAGCGAGTCGTGGTTGCCTGCCCGTACTGCCAAACGAGTCTGAGAATTCCTGCCGGTAAGGCGGAAAGTGTAGTTTGTCCCGGTTGCAAGAAATCATTCCAGGCCCGAACATGATTCAGTGGAAGGCTGTTGAGCCTGATTCGCAAGCGCGAGACTTGGCCGACGCTTTGTCTCGGCTCTCGTTCGTCGACGCTTTAGCAATTACGGTGGCGCTGATGAAGGGGCCCCTGGTATTGTTTGAACCAGAGGCAATGGCAGATATACGCGATCACGTCTCGGCACGACGCGAAGAGAGCGGAGGTCTTCTGCTCGGCCAAGCCTTCGTGCCGAGCAATCTAACAGCCGCTATCCAGTTTCCAGTGGTGTTCATTTCGAAGGCGATTCCATCTAATGACTACCACGGAACCAGCGTATCTCTTCATATGGGGCCGTCAGTCTGGAATTCAGTCAGAAAGGAGGCGGGCTTCCTCGTTGTAGGCTGGTTCCATAGCCACCCGAATCTAGGTGCTTTTTTTAGCGGTACGGATAGGAAGACCCAGAGAGAGTTCTTCCAACATGAATATTCCATTGGATACGTGGTGGATCCTATTCGAGACGACCACGCCTACTTCATTGGTGAGGATTCTTTTCAGGTTTCCGAAGAGCGAGTTCTGCATGTATCCGCCTATCGTGCGTTAGAAGCCTTAAATCGTACAGGTGATTAGTCGTCACGCTAACCTAATGCCTAACTGGCCAAACAGTCTCAGCTATTTCAAGCCAGGGATAACGAGTAGCCCCGGGTAAGCGAAGCGCGCCCGGGGCTTTTGATCTTTGAACCGACACGGATACGTGCGGGACTTGCGTTCCCCGGGTGCATGCTGTGCACTTACCCGGGCTACTCAAAGGAGTCCTGGCTTCCTGCGCCTCAGCCTCCCGCATCCCGCAGCCAATCCGGACTCGGCAACTCCCGCACGCCGCGGCGCAGGGTTTCGTTCCACTCGCGGCGGATGGTCTGCAGGTAGGGGTCGTCTTCGACCAGGCGCTGGCGCAGGCTCGCGGTGAAGCTGTCGCGGCGGTACAGCAGCAGATCCAGCGGCGGGCCGACCGAGAGGTTCGAGCGCATGGTCGAGTCGAACGACACCAGCACGCATTTGCAGGCTTCGCCGAGCGAGGTCTGCGGGGTGATGACGCGGTCGAGGATGGGTTTGCCGAATTTGCTTTCGCCGGTCTGGAAGTAGGGCATCTCCGGCGAGCTTTCGATGAAGTTGCCTTCCGAATACACCAGGAACAGCCGCGGGGCTTCGCCGCGGATCTGGCCGCCGACGATGAAGCTGCCGCTGGGGTCGATGCCGCTGTCGCGCAAATACGCTTCGTCGCGCTTGCGGATTTCGCGCATGGCGTCGCCGATCATCTGCGCCACGTCGAACATCGATGTGGCCTTGCCAATGCCGGGCCGCCCGCCGTCCAGCGTCGAGCGCTGATCGATCAGGTTCAGCGCGTTCTGGGTCAGCGACAGGTTGCCGGCCGAGAGCGCCGCAATCACATATTCGCCTTCGGAGACGAACAGCCGCATCTTGCCGGTGCGGCGGATGTCGTCGACGCCGGCATTGGTGCGCGAGTCGGAGGCCAGGATCAGGCCGTGTTCGAGGTTCAACCCGATGCAGTAAGTCATGGTGAAGACGTCATGGCGAAGCGGTACCCGCGGAAATGCAGCGTCGATTTTGCCCGTAACGGCGCTGCGGTGTGAAGCCGATCAGGCCGAAGTCTGCGCCTGGAATTGGAGTTGCGACGGTGGGCGGAAGGGCGCCTTGAGCTGCGGGCGCGACTCGGCGGCATCGGCGGCGGTCATGAAGTGCCGATGGATGGCGTTGCCGAGGCGATCCAGGCGCTCCATCGCATTCTGCAGCCAAGGTTCCAGCCCGTCGGCGATGATCTCGTCGATGCGCGCATAGCGCGTGTGCGCCGACAGCGCGCCGGCCTGGCGCACCACTTCCAGCGTCTTGTCGCCCGCCAGTGTGCTCAGCACCTGATGCAGGCTGTGAGTGCAGATCTGCAGCGAGCGCGGATTGGCATCGTGCAGCAGCATCACTTCGGCGACACCCGCGGGCGTGACCGATTGCCGGTGCAGGCGACGGTAGGTTTCGAATGCGGACAAGGATTGCAGCAGCGCGCTCCACTGGAAATATTCGATGGTGTCGCGCGCTTCGCCGCTTTCGGGCAGGTCGCCGTCGCTGCCGACGACATCCAGCAGACGGATCGCCCATTCCGCGCGTTCGATGAACACACCGAGCTGCATGAAGTGATAGCCCTCGCCGCGGCCCAGCGTGCCGATGGTGACGCCGCGGAACGAGGCCGAGCGGCTCTTCACCCGTTCGAGGATATTGCTGAGCCCTTCGCGGCCGATGCTGGCGGCGCCGAGGCCGCGCATCTCCAGCCACGAAGTGTTGAGGTCTTCGTACATTTCCGAGGTGATGGCCACCCGCTGCGCGCGCGCGGCCTCGCGCGCGGCGCGCAAGCAGCTGTAGATCGACGACGGATTGTCCGGCGACAGCAACAGATGATCCAGGACGCTGTCGGCGTCGATGGTGCCGTAGCGTTTCTGGCAGGTCTCGACCGCGCCCAGCGCGTCCAGCGCGCGTCGCCACGGTGCGGCTTCGGCTTTGCCGCGATCCAGGCGCTCGGGCAGCATCGCGATGCGGGTGGTGATGTCGATCAGGCGCGCGGTGTTCTCCGCGCGCTCCATGTGTCGCGATACCCAGTACAGATCGTCGGCGGTTCTGCACAACATGCGGTCAGCTCTCCAGTACCCAGGTGTCCTTGGTCCCGCCGCCCTGCGACGAATTCACTACCAGCGAGCCTTCGCGCAGGGCCACGCGCGTGAGCCCGCCCGGCATCGCCTGGATGCGCTTGCCCGACAGCACGTACGGCCGCAGATCGATATGTCGCGGCGCCAGCCCACTTTCCACGAAGGTGGGGCAAGTCGAGAGCGACAGCGTCGGCTGCGCGATGTAGTTCGACGGATTGGCGAGGATGCGCAGGCGGAACTCCTCGATCTCGGCCTTCGTCGATGCCGGCCCGACCAGCATGCCGTAGCCGCCGGCGCCGTGGACTTCCTTCACCACCAGCTCCGATAGATGGTCCAGCACGTAGCGCAGATCGTCTTCCTTGCGCAGCTGCCAGGTCGGCACGTTATGCAGGATCGGTTCTTCGCTGAGATAGAAGCGGATCATCTCCGGCACGTACGGATACACCGATTTGTCGTCGCCGACGCCGGTGCCCGGCGCGTTCGCCAAGGTCACGCGTCCGGCGCGATAGGCGCCGAACAGACCGGGCACGCCGAGCATCGATTCGGAGCGGAATACGGTGGGGTCGAGATAATCGTCGTTGATGCGCCGATAGATCACATGCACGCGCTGCGGGCCTCGCGTGGTGCGCGCATACACTGTGTCGTCGCGCACGAACAGATCGGCGCCTTCCACCAGTTCCACGCCCATCTGTTGGGCGAGGAAGGCATGTTCGAAATAAGCGGAATTGGCCGAGCCCGGCGTGAGTACCGCGACCAGCGGGTCGTCGATGCCTTCCGGCGCGGCTTCGCGCAGCGTGTCCAGCAGCGCGTCGGGATAGCGTTCGACCGGCGCGATTTGCTGGCGCGCGAAGAGTTCGGGGATCAGTCGCGCCATCATCCGCCGGTTTTCCAGCATGTACGACACGCCGGACGGCACCCGAAGATTGTCTTCCAGTACGTAGTATTCGCCGTCGCCGGCGCGGACCAGATCGATGCCGGAGATGTGCGAATACACCCCGCCGGGCACGCGCAGGTCGCACATCTCGCGGCGGAATTCTGCGTTGTTCAGCACCAGGTCGGCGGGCACGCGGCCGTCATGCAGGATCCGCTGTTCGCCGTAGACATCGCCGAGAAACAGATTCAGCGCATGCACGCGCTGGCGCAGTCCGGCTTCGAGCATCCGCCATTCGGCGGCGGGTACGATCCGCGGCACCATGTCGAAGGGGATCAGACGCTCGTTGCCGGATTCCTCACCGTAGACCGAGAAGGTAATGCCGACCCGATGGAAGGCGATCTCGGCCTCGTGACGCTTGTTCTGGATCACCGGCCCGGAGGTGTTGCGCAGCCATTCGTCGAAAACGCGGTAATGCGGGCGCGGCGCGCCAGCGTCGTCGTGCATCTCGTCGAATCTTTGCGTCATGCAGCGATCCCGGCTGGAGGTTGATCGTTGGATATCGATCGAAGGCGAACCCTTCGTCCATTCAATAGCACGCGGCACGCGGCTTGCCTAGATGCTGCGGTGCAGCAGGGACGCGGGTGCGCCAGGATCACGCGCCCGATGGCGAAGGCGGGCGAGGGCCTTGCGTTCGGGAAGTCCGTCGTCGGGATGGTCAGCCTGCTTCGACGACCCGCCTGACCGGGAGCCACGCAATGTGCATGTTGCGTGGGGTCATGGTATCGATGCGCTGCAATAGGACCCGTTTGCGATCGGCGGACAGCGGGGCGAAGCGCCGACCGGCTTCATTTCCCCAGGCGATCAGGGCGCGCAGCGCATCGTTTGCATGGGGGGCATGATCGATGCCGTCGAGCAGGCAGTCGAGCGCATCCCAACGGCTCAGCTGGTGAGTGGCATTGATGAGGCGCTGTCGGGTAAGGCGATTCGCGGCGGCCGCCAACGCGTTCGCCAGCGTCGCGCGGGTGATGAACGCGGGCACGGTCGCGCCGAGTTTCAGCGCCAGTGCGACGACTTTGCTCGACGGCGATGCCAGCGCATCGCTCAGGAGCGCAGCAGGATTGTCGATGCCGGCACGCATGGCTGCGCGCAGGACGGCGCAGCGCAATTCGCCGGTGCTGTGTCGCAGCCACGGTGCGATCCGCGCGAGGTCTTCGGCGTCGGCGCAATCGCCCAGCGCGAGCAGCGCGTACCTGCGCCCGGGTTCGATGCCGCGATCGATCGCATCGCGCCATATTCCGCGCGGGTCCGATCCGAGATTCCGCAACGCGTAGGCTGCGACGTTGCGCACCGAAGTCGAAGGATCGAACAGCGATTCGCGCAGTACCGCGCGGAACGCATCGTCGGGCGTGCGCGCACGCAGGCGCACGCCATACGCGCGCACCGATGCATTCGGATGACGCAGCGCGTGCGCGATGAGTGCGTCACTCAGTGGCGTACCCGACACGAGTGGCAGCTCACGCAATCCCCAGCAGGCGATCACCGGATCGCGGTTGCGAACGGTATGCAGCACGAGCGCATCGATCTGCGTCGGTTCGGCGCGCAGGATCAGATCGCAGACGAACAGGCGTTGCCGGCTGCCGCCATGATCGAGCGACTGCCAGCGCGCGGCCGAATGCGCGGGCGACAGCAGCGCGGGCTCGATCAGCGTGCGCCAGACGCCCGAGCGTATGCGCTGCCGCTCGCGCAATACGAACAGCAGGCCGAGATGCGCGAACAGTGCGGCGGGATCGCCGGCGACGATCCGTTGCAGCGCATCCTCGGCGCACGCGCGGACCTGCGGCACCCAGTCGTCGCAGCGGATCAGGGTCAGCGCGGTCGCGAGTGGCCCCGGGCGATCGCGCATCAACCGCAGCGCACGCTCGCGGATCCTGCCGTCGCGGTGGCAGCCTGCGCAGAACAGTTGGGCATCGGTCGCGGCTTCGTCGGGCCGCGTCCCCAGCGGCCATGTGAAGCCGGGGAGATCCGCATGCCAATACTGGCGCCGGATGGCATCTTCGAGTGCAGACAGTCGGTGTCCAGGCACCTCAAGCAGCGCGTGCGGTACCTGTCCGGCGCTGTATTCGCTATGAAGCGTGCATTGCAGCGCAACGATCAAGGTTTCGCGCCAGCCGGGAGAGGGAGTGGACATGTATGCATCGGGTGTGTTTTCCCGATCTTCGCCCGGCGCCGCGCATCGGGGCAATGGCGATTCGTTGCCGATCCCGATCCGGGTCAACAACCAGTGCAACGGCAGCTGGCGCAGAATCAGGCTGCCCAAGCAGCGGTTGGGCTTGGGCATCGAGCACGGCGTTCATGAGGTCCTTCTCGGAGCGGCATGCGTTTCGACCCGGGCCGATCGGCTTGGCAGAACGTTGTGCGCAGGGGGATCGGCTGTGCTTTACTTCGATTGGTATTCGCAGGAGGGATCGGTTTCCTGACATGGAGACGACGATGGCCATCACGCACACGGGTTCGCGGACGGATTCGCAGATCGATCCGTCGGTCGAACTGCAGATCGAGCCGCCGATGGATTCGCCCGAGTCCATCACCCGGCTGCTGGTCGACGCGCAGGCGGGCGAAGACGGCGCGTGGAATCGGATCTACGGATTGCTGTACGGCGATCTGCACCGGATCGCGCGCGCGCAGATCCGCCAGCGCACGTCCGGCAGGATTTCGGCGACATCGCTGGTCAGCGAAAGCTGGCTGCGATTGAGCGGCGCGCATTTCAGCGTCGAGAACCGCCGGCATTTCACCGCGCTGGTCGCGCGCGCCATGCGCTTCGTGCTGATGGACGAGGTGCGCAGGGATCTTGCCGAGAAACGAGGCGACGGTCAGCGCCTGCTGCCGCTGAACGAGGAGATCGATGCCGCCGAAGACAGCGCGCTCGAGGACAGCGCTCTTGAGAACATGATCGCGCTGGATGCCGCACTGACGCGGCTGTCGCGTCTGGACATGCGCCTGGCGCAGCTGGTCGAGTTGCGCTATTTCGGCGGCCTCGATGAGTGCGAGATCGCCGATGTGCTGGGTGTGACCGAGCGCACGCTGAGGCGCGACTGGCGCAAGGCCCGCGCGTTCCTGTTCACGCAGTTGGGCGAAGCGTCGACGATGCCGTTCATGACCGAAGCGGCCGGGGCGGCATGAGTTCCGGGCACCGATGACGCCCGACGACGGGATCGTGGCCAGGGCGCTGGATCTGTTCGACTGGTATGCGGACATGCCGGACGCGGAACTGCCGCTGGCGCTGGACGCATTGCGGGCGAGCGATCCCGATCTGTGCGCGGCATTGACGTCGCTGCTCAGGGCGGATGCCCGCGAGGACATCCTGGTGTCGCCGCTGGAGTGGATGGCCTCGCGCGATGCGGGCGATGCCGCCACGGCGCGCGACGACGCCGGGTCGATCTGGCGCAGCGGCACGCGGCTCGGTGCCTGGTGCGTGGATGAGGTGATCGAGACCGGCGGCATGGGCGTGGTGTATGCGGCGCATCGCGCCGACGGCCTGTACGAGCGCGGCGTCGCGCTGAAGACGATCCGCCCGGGACTGATGTCGCCTGCGGTGCTGCAGGCGTTCGGTCGCGAACGGAATCATCTGGCCCGCCTCGAACATCCCGGCATCGTCGCGCTGCTGGACGCGGGCATCGCCGCGGACGGTCAGCCGTGGCTGGCGATGCAGCGCGTCCACGGCGAACACATCGACCGCTGGTGCGACGCGCATCGCGCCGATCTGCGCGCGCGGGCGACATTGATGATCGAAGCGTGCGACGCCTTCCAGCATGCGCACGCGCACGGCGTGCTGCACCAGGACATCAAGGCGTCCAATCTTCTGGTCACGCAGGAAGGCGCGGTGCGGGTGCTGGATTTCGGCCTGTCGGCGCTGCTGTCGCCGAAGGAGGACGCCGGCACGGCGCGGATCGGCATCAGCGCGTCGTACGCGGCGCCGGAAGTCTTCCGCGGCGCGGCGCCCAGCATCGCGATCGATATCTACGCGCTGGGCGTGCTGCTGTACCGGCTGCTGTGCGAGGCGTGGCCCATCACGCCGCCGACGCTGGTCGCGATGTCGTCGATCGATGTCGAAGCGCCGCGTACGCCCAGCGCGCTGGCGCTGGCATGCGCGCCCGAAGCGGCACGCTTGCGCGGCGTCCGCGACCCGCAGGCGTTGTCGCGCGCCCTGCACGGCGATCTGGATGCGATCGCGCTGCGCTGCGTCCGCACCGATCCCGCCGAACGTTATGCGGACGTCGCTGCGCTGCGCGCCGATCTGCGGGCATGGCTCGATGGCGTGCCGGTCTCGGCGCGGGGCGGCGGTCTGCGCTACCGGGCCACGCGTTACGCCGCACGCCATGCGCTGGCGCTGCTGGTATCGCTTGCATGCATCGCTGCGGCGACGGCCGTGATGGTCATCGTCGTCCAGCAGCATCGCCATGCGCAGCAGGAATCGGCCAACCTCGAGATGCTCAGTCAGCTGTTCGAACGCTCGCTGGGCGCGGCGACCCTGTCGTCGCTGGGCAATGCGCCGCTGAATTCGCGCGCTCTGCTGGACGACACCGAGCGACGGTTGCGGGCGCAGTGGGGCGACGATCGCGCCGCGCTGCTGGCGCGCGGCCTCACCGCGCTGGCGCGCGCGCACCTGATCGGCGGCGACTACGGCAGCGCCGAGCGCCTGTCCGCAGAGGCGAACGCCCTGGATTCGGACGATGCGCTGCAAGCGGCGCGCACCGATGCCGTCATCGCGCAGTTGTCCAACCTCCGCGCGCGACATGTCGAGGCCGAGCGCGTGGTGCGCGTCGCGCTCGCCGCAATGCCGTCGCGGCGCGGGGCGGATACCGGACTGGTCGGACTGGATCTGCAGATGCAACTGGCGCGTGCGCGCTGGGGACGCGGCGATACGAAAGGCGCGCTTACCATTCTCGATGCGGCGGTGGCGTCCGCGGCTGCGCTGGAGGACGACGACGCCGCGGCGCTGGCCGAACTGCTCGGCCAGCGCGGCTATGCGCTGACCCAGTTGTTCCGGTTCAAGGAAGCCGAAGCGGACCTGGATCGTGCGCTGGCGGTGCTGGACGACCGCAGTCCGACCATCCAGAACACCCTGCGCAGATACCTCGCCGGGGTTCTGCTGCTGTCCGGGCGCAAGGAAGACGCCCACCTGCAGGCATCGGCTTCGCTGGACAGCAATCTGCGCATCTTCGGCCCCTCGCATCCGGAAACCGGACGCGCCTGGGTCGTGGTCGGCAAGACGTCGTTCTATCGGAAAGAAACCGCGCGCGCGCAGGAGGCGCTCGACAAGGGCACGCGGATCCTCGAAACCCAGATCGGCGCGCATCACCCGGATCTCGCGGATGCCTTCGTGATCCGCAGCGGGCTGGCGTTCGAGCGCGGCGACATCGCCGGTGCGCAGGACAGCGCGCGCAAGGCGCTGGATATTCTCGAACGCGCGTACGGACCGCAGCACGAGGCCTCGCTGAAGCGCCGGACCGATCTGGCATTTCTGCTGTTGCAGCAGGCCGAAGGTGCGGACATGGCGCGACAGGACGCGTTGTATGCGGAAGCCGGGGATCTGCTGTGGGATGCGATCCGGAGCGGGGAAAGGCAGGGTCTGCCGATGGGCTACGCCCGCGACGAATACGCGGCCATCCTGCTGCACTTCGGAACGGTCGCGGAAGCCGAAACGCAGGCGCGCATGGCGATCTCGGAAATGTCGGCCCTGTTCGGCGACGGCAGCGACTATGTCACGCCCGCCCACATGAGCCTGATGCGGGTCCATACCGCGCGTGGCCGCTACGACGACGCGGCTGCCCTCGGTGAGCGGCTGTTGACGGTGGAGCGGGAAGACTCTCCGTACTCGCGTTTCCTGCTGCTGAAGATGCTTCTGGAGAACGCGCTCGCGCGCGGCGATCCGCAGCCGATACGCGATGCTTATCGCGAAGCGTATCGGCTGGCGAAGAGGCATCGCTTCATGGATGCCCTGAAAGCGGTACGCATCCCGGGTACCGCTACTCCAGCGGCGCGCGGTTGAAGCCGGTGATCGCGCGAATGCGACCGGATCGTCTTATCGCGCAACGTCGCGGAACAGCGTCATGTGCCTGATCGCGCTCGCCTGGCGCATGCACCCGCGCTACCGCCTGATCCTGGCGGCCAATCGCGACGAATTCCATGCACGACCCACCTTGCCGCTGGCCGAGTGGGAAGATGCGCCGCAGGTCATCGGCGGTCGCGATGCCCTGCACGGCGGCAGCTGGCTCGCGCTGCGCGGGCAGCGGCTGGCGGCGGTCACCAATGTGCGTCGCCCGCCGGAACAGGAAGGCCGTTCGCGCGGCGACCTGGTCGCCGACTTCGTGCGCGGCGATGCGGATGCGACCGCCGCGATGCGTTCGCTTGCGAACGAGGCGACGCGCTATCGCCCGTTCAACCTGTTGATCCACGACGGCGACGGCCTCGCGTTCGCGAGCAATTTTTTCCACACAGCGAATCCCGACACCGCGAGCGGGCCCGGTTTCGCGACGCGCATGCTGGACCCCGGCATCCACGGCGTCTCCAACGGCGCGCTGGATGCGCCGTGGCCGAAGACGGCGATGCTGATGACGAAGTTAGGCGACTGGGTCGCGTCGTCTGCGGCCGGTGTTTCGGCCGACAACGTGCCTGATCTCGAACCGATCTTCGCCGCACTCGCAGACACGACCCTCGTCGCCGACGACCGCCTGCCCGATACCGGCATCGGCCTGGAACGCGAGCGGTTCCTGTCGCCCGCGTTCATCGCGCATCCGACCTACGGCACGCGGGCGAGCACGGTGGTGTTGATCGCGGAGGATCGCGTGGAGATCGTCGAGCGGCGGTTCGGGCTGGCTGGATCGTTTATCGCCGAACGGCGGATTTTCACGTAGCCCGGATAAAGCGCAGCGGCTCTTTGGGGTAGCGGAATCGGGAGGGTCTAGTCAATAAAATCAATGGCTTGCAGATAAAGTATGTGACTGCTGCGACCATGATCTCACCACGCGGCACATTCGCAGTGGGTTGATTCAAACGAAAGCGAAGGGCTAAGAAAGAGGAAGGGGCGGCAGGGGTAGAGGTGCGTGCATTGCAGATGAATCAATCCCAATACGCGAAACAATCTTCTTTGCCAAACCTTTGAAATCACCGCCAGCATCGCGAACGGCATACAGATGGCTACCAATCGCGCCATCGGCCGACGTTAGATCGAATATCGGCTTTCTGGCTTCAAGAGCCATCGGGACCAGGCTGCGATAGTGCTTGAGTTGGGCTAGACAATTCTCGTCTTGACCCATCAGATCGCTTTGACCCCCCAGGACGCTATCTTGATAAGTCGCGGGTATGCGATCGACCCATTTTTTATACGCCTTCACTGGGCGAGAAAGACGCTCGCTATGTTGCATGAGGACATAGCCGGTTGGCTGCATCAGCCCTTCCGGCAAGGAGAATGACGGGTTCGACCAATTGTTCAATCTTTTTTTCCAGTCGGAGCGCCAGTCGCGCAAGGTCGGGCCGAGATTGCGCAATCCCTGCAACGAAAAAAGATCGGCTGCTAACGGAATGACGATGTGATCGGTAGCGATTAGCGCTGAGCGGTTGATTGCGCCCAGATTAGGGCCGACATCCGCAATGACAAGGTCTGCCTTGTATTGTTCGGCAGCCATTTGTGCAACCTGCCAAAAAGACGACAGAATTCGCATTGGACGGTACTGATTACGCGAGCTCATCGCCTCTAGCCAAGCGCTCGATAAAGTGTCTTCATAGCCTGCTAGGCCTAAATCTCCCGGAACCAGATGGAGATTTCTACTTACCCTTATGGCGGTAGGCGCAAGAATGTCGCCTGTTTCCATCAACGGCAGCAAACATTTGAATATGGTGTCTGGTCCATTGATGCCGAGTTCGTCGTTCCAAAGTTCTTCCAACTGCTCTTCTGAAAGAAATGCGGACGTTAGGTTCGCTTGGGGATCAAGATCGACCGCTACGACATTCAACCCCATTTTAGAAAGCATCCACGAAAGGTGGAAGACCAGCGAAGTCTTGCCGACACCGCCTTTGTTATTGAAGAAGGTAACAACGGGGATGCTCATGGCGCTCTCCGGAGCGTGACCAGAACAGTATTCTGCTGCACGTCGAATTCGGGCGGAGGGTTTCCGTTCTCTTTCATGGATTTGCGTGTTTCGGCAATTCCGAAACCGAAGCGTTGTACATACCCAAGATTCTTGAGTACCGTCGCTATGGCTGGGTTGCGGTAGTCGCTGGCGCCAGGGTTGCCGAATGTTTCACTTGTTACGATGCCATAAGGCCCGCCGGGGCTGTGGATTTCGATTCGGTCATCGAACCAGTAAATGCGCACTGGTGCATTCGTGTTTTCATAAGTGCGGTGAAGTACCGCATTGCGTGACATTTGTTGCAAGGCAGTAAACGGGTATTGAGACGAACGTATTTCGCGGCTCGTGCCGGAAGTGAATTCGACGGAAACCGCTAATGTTGCTTTGATTTTTTCATCCAGCCTGCGCAGCATCGTATCCAGCGTGCCGTCGATTTCCTGTTCGTCGAGTATGGGGTCGCCCCACTCGGTCCCGCGGATCCGCAGAAATTCGATGTAAGCGCAAGGAATCCAGCTTCTCGGGCTTTTGCCAATCGCCAGGAGACCGATGACCGTCGGAGTCGGATCGGCGACAGAGGCGATCATGCCCATGGATGCCAGTCGTTCTTCGTAGCTGCGCCCGTTTGCGTCCAGAACGTCGGCTGCCACGGCCATTGGCAGATATTCGCCTTCAAAGGCCGTTCGGTTCAATTCCGCAATCGGGCAGCCGCGTATGGGATGGGTATCAAAAGTGCGGTCGCCGTAACGCCGTTTCTCGTTAAGGATGCGCTCGTCTTGCGCGCTGGCAATGCCTCTTCTCGGGCCGGTGCGAATCCAAATGCGTCCTTCGTAGCGAACTGGCGGGGAATAGGCAGGCCATACGGTGACTGTCGCGACTGGCGTGCCGTTCAACACTCTTTTTTCGACCGTCATTGTCGGAGGCGGAACGGTTTTCCCGTCTGTTTTCATGTCCGACAAAGTCAGCAAAAGCGCATCGGTGACATCGATATTGGAAGCACTTCCATCGTCATTGATGCCGATGAAGATCACGCCCGGATTCGCTTCTCCGTGCCCGGGAAGATCGTTCGCAAACGCGCACAGGGCTTGGCGACACTTGTCTGGCGCATTTCCCGCCCAAGCGCTTTTTCGTTCGACCCGATCCGACTCCAGATCTGTGAGGAGTTGCAGAAGTTGTGCATCGGTCAGCGGCGTCATCGAAGTTCTGCTTCGTAATTCGTGGCAATCGAGTATGCGATAACAATGTGATCATAGCGAACAACCGGGCATACCACGGTTTTCGCTGTTCATTCGCGTTTTTTAGTCCAGCCGATCAAAATGCAGCGGGCCGCTAAAGCGGCCCGCTGCGATAATGCTTAAGAAGGGATAGTGTCCGCTTACTTCAGCCCGGCCGCACTGCGCAGATCATCGGCCTTGTCGGTCTTTTCCCACGAGAACGCGGTGGCGGTGTGGGTGTTGCCGGCGGCGTCGACGTACGAGACTTCCTTCGGCTTGCGGCCGAAGTGGCCGTAGGCGGCGGTGTCCTGATAGATCGGGTGGATCAGGTCGAGCATCTTGACGATGCCGTACGGGCGCAGGTCGAAATGCTTGCGGATCAGCTTTTCGATCTTGTCGTCGGAGATCTTGCCGGTGCCGAAGGTGGTGACCGAGATCGAGGTCGGCTCGGCCACGCCGATGGCGTAGCTGACCTGCACTTCGCAGCGGTCCGCCAAACCCGCAGCGACGATGTTCTTGGCGACGTAACGCGCGGCGTAGGCGGCCGAACGGTCGACCTTCGACGGATCCTTGCCCGAGAACGCGCCGCCGCCGTGACGGGCCATGCCGCCGTAGGTGTCGACGATGATCTTGCGGCCGGTCAGG
>JBKJTC010000316.1:0-25321 GCA_046590925.1 Lysobacteraceae bacterium
GGCGAAGATCGGCAGCAGCAGGAAGGCGTAGACCGGGATGAAGATCGAATACAGCCCGTACCAGTCGATCCAGATCAGCGCGTACTGCACCGGCAGCGCGATGAAGAACGCCAGCAGCAGCACCAGATGATCGCCGCGACGCGTGTAGCACAGGGTGATGTATTCGCGCAGCGCGAAGAACGACAGCAGCGCAAACAACACGATCACGCCGCCCTTGCCCATCCAGAACGCGACCGCGAGGATGCCGACCATCCACCACCATGCGCGGATGCGGCTGTTGAGGTTGTCGATCACGCCGTGCGGTTCTTCCGGGGCGAAGCGCAGTTTCAGGATCAGGCCGATCACCGACGCGACGATCAGCACCGCGACCGCGCCGGCGAAGATCGGCAGCGCGTACATCGAAGGGTAGGGGTTTTCCATCAGCGTGACTCCGGAAGATCGGATGATGCGTCGTCGTCGTCGTCGTCGTCGTCGTCGTCGCCGTGGTCGGGGCGCAGTTCGAGCATCGCGGCGCGCGCGCGTTCGAGGAACGCGGCCTTGTCTTCGCCGTCGATGCGCGGCAGTGCGGCGCCGAAGGTGACCGTGCACAGCAGCGGGATCGGGATGAACTGGCCCTTGGGCATGACCCGGGCGAGATTGTTGATCCACACCGGCACCAGCTCGGCGTTGGGATACCGGTTGGCCAGATGGAACAGGCCGCTCTTGAACGGCAGCAACACCGCATCGGTGATGTTGCGCGTGCCTTCCGGGAACAGGATCAGCGAATCGCCGCCGACCAGCGCCGCGACCATCTGTTCGACGGGGTCCGGGCTTCCGGCTTCATTCGGGGATGTCTTGCGTTCGCGATCGATCAGCACCGCGCGGAACACCCGGCCGCCGATGAAATGCCGCAGCGCGCTCTTGTTCCAGTAGTCGGCGCCGGCCACCGGCCGCGTGCGCCGGCGCAGCCACGGCGGCAGCGACGCCCACAGCAATACGAAGTCGCCGTGGCTGGCGTGGTTCGCGAAGAAGATGCGCTGCGCGGCGTTCGGACGACCGCTGCGCCAGAACGCCTGCGCGCCGGTGAGCAGGCGCACGAAGCCGATGATGAGTGAGGCGACCAGTCTTTCCAGCATCGGCCGACGGCTCCTGTGCGTGGTTCGAGCGACGATGGTAGCCGCGAATCAGGCAAACACAACCGCGATCGCGACGGACGCGGCCTGCAGGCCGACGGTGAGCGTATGGCGCCGCCAGAGACGTCGGCTGCCGAGAAGTCTGTCGTCGAGCGTGCGCGAAGATCGCGGGTCCTTGACGATGCCGAGCGCGGCCAAGCCCGTGTCGAGTGCGGCGAGATCGTCGACCCGCGCGCTGGCCAGATCGGCGAACAGTCCGGCATCGAAGCGCAGCCGCAGCCCGAGATAGCGCTCGACCGGCGTCAGCGCGAGCGCGAACAAGGCGAACCCCAGCGCCGCGTCGCGCCATGCCTGCGCGAGCGTGCCCAGCGCCGCGACCACCGCGCAGCACAGCGCAAGCGCGCCCAGCGTCGAGGACGCTTCGAGCCAGCGCGCCATCGCCGCGCAGCGTGCGTGGTCGCCGGCATCGAGCGGGGTCGGTGCGAGTGCAGGTATCGTCATGCGTGCAGTGCCGGCGTGTATGGGGCCGGCTGGCATGAGGCCAATTGCGACAGCGCCATTCGGTGCGCGTCCCGCAGAACGAGCTGCGGACGCTGTTGCCGCACGCGCGCGATCGCTTCATCGACATGCTCGGTGCGGCCGGTGTGCAACAGCCAGGCCGCGACCGCCGCCGCGCTGCGCGAGTAGCCCAGCGCGCAGCACACCAGCACATCGCCGTCGTCGCGCAGCTGCGCTTCGATGGCTTCGGCTGCTGCTGTGAGTTGTGCCGGCGTGGGCGCGATCAGATCGAGCATCGGCACGCAGCGCTCAGGGATGCCAGCCGGCGACGACAGCTCGGCGCTGACATCGACGATCCGCGCAATGCCGAGCGCGCGCGCCTGCGCGGCGGTCGGCATGCGCCCCAGCCACACGCGCTTGGCCACACGCACCGCAGGCGCTTCGCGCGCGGTCCACAGCCGCGAATTGATCCACGCGCCCAGCCGATACGGCGCCAGCAGCCAGCGCGCGCCATGGGAGATGCGCCCATCGGCATCCTTCTGGAAACCCTCGGCACCGAACATTGCGTAATGCAGGGCGACCAGCAGCAGCGCGACGCCGGGCCAGCACAGCCACAGCCAAAAGCTGCCGAGCGTCGCCAATCCGAAACACGCAGCCGCGCCGATGGCGTAGAACAGCGCCAGCCGCCAGCGCTCCGGTTCGCGCGCGATGCGTGCGCTGCGCAACGGGCTGTCGGCGTCGAGCGGCCACAGCCACAGGCACAGCAGCCCGAGCAGCGCGCCGGTGGGGATGTCGATGAAGTGATGCTGATAGGTGGTCAACACCGAGACCGCGATCAGCAGCGACCAGCCATGCAGCAGCCCGTGCAGGCCGCGCGGCAACAGGCGACGGTACAGATCCCACAGGATCACCAGCAGCGCGATATGCAGCGATGGCGCCTGATTGAAGGGCTTGTCGAAGCTGGTGAGCGCGGCGAAGAACATCCCGGGGATGCCATCGCTGTCCGGCCGCGCGAAGGTGAAGCCCAGCGGGAACAGCAGAAAGCAGCTCACCGCCACAATCTGAGCCGTGAGCAGGCGACGGCCGTGCGCATGCAGTTCGTCGCGCGTGCGGCAGAGGAACAGCGACAGGCCGTAGAACAGATTGATCGACCAATAGGGAACGATCGACCATGCGACGAACGGCACGCTGCGCTCCCAGTCGAACACCACCGCGCCCACGCCACTGCGCTGGGATGCGAGATGGTTCGCGAAGCTGTAGCTGAGATAGAAGAAGGGGGCGAGGAAAGCCAGCCAAAGGGCGGCCTGTTTCCATGGGCGGCTGGCAGGGCTGAGGACTGCGCGGGTCTCGTTATCCATGACGCAGGGGCCTGAAGAGCAAATCCCCCCTGCCCCCGTTTTTCAAAGGGGGGAAAGGCAAGGGCATTGAAAGCGGGTTGTGCGGGTTGTGCGGGTTGTGCGGGTTGTGCGGGTTGAGCGGGTTGTGCGGGTTGAGCGGGTTGAGCGGGTTGAGCGGGTTGAGCGTGCCAAGTGTGCCAAGTGTGCAGAAGCTCGCATGGCCGGAAGCGCTGCAGTTGCTTACCCCCTTTGAAAAAGGGGGTCGATGCCAGCGCAGCTGGCAGCGGGGGGATTTGGCTTTTGCTCTGCGCATCCGCCGAAGAACACCGTCGCGATGCAGAACATTACGGACGCTCATCCCTCGCGCACAGCCAGCGACACCGTGAAAATCCCGAAGCTGTCGATGCGCTGCTCCAGCTTGCGGAAACCGGCGGCTTCGACCAGCTGATCCATCTCCGCCTGCGTGCGCCGGCGCATCACCCACGCCTGACCCTGGCGATGACTGGTGAGCGCGCGCGCGATCAATTCCAGCTGCGGGTGCCACGGCTGTCCCGTGTAGACCAGACAGCCGCCCGGCGGCACCGCAGCGGCGATGCCCGACAGCGACGCGGCGACCTGATCGTTGTCGGGAAACAGTTCGTACAGCCCCGACACCACCGCCACCGTCGGTGCGGGCGATACCTTCGACAGATCGTCGCGGTCGAAGGCGTCGCCCTGCACGAACTGCGCGATGTCGCCCAAGCCGCGCTCGGCGATCAGCGCGCGGCCGTCGCGCACGTTGATGTCGCTGTAGTCGCGGAGCAGGATCGATGCGGGTTTCGCATTGTCTTTCGCGTCGCCTTTCGCAGTGCCCGCGGCGATGGCGTCCAGCACGTAGCGGCCGTGGCCGGCGGCGACGTCCATCACCCGTAGCGGCATACCACGCGCGCTCACCCGCGCGAAGGCCTTGCGCAGCAGCTCCTCGACGTGAATCTTGCGCACGCGGATGCCGCGCCAGCCGATGGAATCGAGATAAGTGCGATCGATCATCGTGCCGATCAACGGCACGCCCTGCGCGTGATTGCGATACACGTAATCCAGCGTGCTGCCGGAGTCGAAGCCGGTGGCGTGGCCCAGTGCGATGCCGCGCGACAGCAGGCCGCCGAGTTTCAGCGACGCGCGCGTCAGCGCCCAGTACGCGCCGCGTGGCGTGTACCACGGCAGCGGTTGGCCCAAGGCGCGCGATTCGTCCGCGGTGAAACCGGCACGATGCGCGTCGCGCAGCGAGACCGGGGCCGGCGGGTTTTCGAACAGCCCGCGCACGAAGCTGCGGATTCGGTCGGTGGCGAGCTTGCGGTCGCGTTCGCCGAGGGTGTCGTGGAAGAAACCCGGCAGCAGGTGTTTTTCCTTGCGGGCGCTGGTCAGGCGCTCGAAGAACGCGTGCTGCGGCGCGTGATGCACCACCCAGTCGCTGCCGGAGATCAACAACTGCACCGGCAGGGTGATCGCGGCGGCATCGGCGACCACGCGGTCGGCGGCTTCGTACAGCCCCAGCAGGATGTTGACCGAGATCGGCCGCGAGATCAGCGGGTCGGACTCGTAGCTGGCGATGCGTTCGGGGTCGTGGGTGAGGAATTTCGCCTTCACGTAACTGTTGACGAAGAAATTGCCGCGCAGTTTGCGCATCAGCGCCAGACCGGGCCGCGCGAACGGCACATACAGTTTGACTTCGAATGCCGGCGACGCGAGGACAAGGCCGCGGATCTTCGGCGCGTAGTCGTGCGCCCACGTGCTGGCGAGCACCGCGCCGACGCTTTGCGCCACTACCACGACATCGGCGACGTTCACGCCGTGCACCGCGGCGATGTGATCGACGAAGGTCTGCAGATCGCGCACCGACGTCGCGAAGCCGGGGCTGTCGCCGCGCGCGCCGGGCGAACGCCCGTGGCCGCGCATGTCGTAGGCGAAGACGTCGAAGTCCGGCAGGCCGAGTTCGTCGGCGAGATGCGCCATGCGTCCGGAGTGTTCGTGGCCGCGATGGATGAGGACGATGGCGCCGCTGGAGGCACCGGCCTGTGCGGGCCAGTGCCGGTAGAACAGCGTGACGTCGTCGTGGGTGGGGAAACCGTGTTCGGTGCAGCGGCGGGGGTCTGACGTAAGGGCTGACATGGTGTGAAGCGATCCTCGCGGGATTGGGGTGTTCCGACAACGAGGGACGCGGTATCGGGGATGCGCCGGACGCGCCGCAGGTCAATATCGATCAAGTATCGAAGTTCGATACCACCGGCTCAACCGTTCTGCTCCGTTCGCGAGCGTGCATCGACGCTCAGCGCGCCTCGCGCAGCCCGTTGCGCACGCGGCGCACGATGGTCCATGCGACCAGCACGCACAGTGCCGGGAACAGCCACGCCGCCCATGAAGGCAACAACCCGGCGATGCCGATCCACAGCGCGATGGCGCCGAGGACGAAAGCGCGGTCGCTCTTGCCCATCGGGCCGTCGTAGCGCCGGGTCGCGCCGAGCGTCGGCCCCAGCGCGCCGGCGAATTCGCTCAACCCCGCCAGCACCACGAAGGTCGCCACCCACACCGGCGCATGCCCTGTGGAGAACGGCGCGACCGCCGCGAACGGCAGTGCCAGTGCGGCGTCGGCGACGACATCGGTCAGTTCGTTGAGATACGCGCCGAGCTTCGACTGCTGGCCGAACTCGCGCGCCAGCATGCCGTCGATGGCGTTGAAGGCCATGCGCAGGAACATCCACAGCGGCACAAGAAGAAAAGCGCCCGGCCCGGGCGCCGCCGCGTACAGCCAGACGCCGAGGGCGATCGAGATCGCGCAGGCGACCAGCGTCACCTGATTGGCGGTGACGCCCATCGCGTGCAGGCGGCGGACCAGCGGGCGCAGCAGCGCCTGGAATTTCGGTTTGAGGGCATAGATCGACATGGCGGCATGATTCCACAGACCGCCCGGGCGGCGCGAACCGCCCGCGGCGCGGCGGCAATGCGCGAATCTGCGACATCCATACCGCCCGCCGGCTGACCGTACGGGGCCGAACGGATGGCAATCGTCATCGGCCGTCCCCATCATTGACGGGTTGCTCATCGAGTCGCCGCTGCCATGTCCTTGTCCCTGTTCGACTTTCTCGCCGCCGGTCTGCTCCAGCCCGGCTGGGGTTCGCTGCTGATCTATCTGCTGGTCGCGACCCAGATCACCATCTTCGCGGTCACCCTGTATCTGCATCGCAGCCAGGCGCATCGCGGCGTCGATTTCCATCCGGTCATCGCGCACGTCTTCCGCTTCTGGACGTGGCTGACCACGTCGATGATCACCAAGGAGTGGGTCGCGATCCACCGCAAGCACCACGCGAAGTGCGAGACCGAGGAAGATCCGCACAGCCCGATGATCAAGGGCATCGGCAATGTGTTCTGGCGCGGCGTCGAGCTGTACCGCGAAGCGCGCGGCGATCGCGCCTCGATCGAGCAGTACGGCAAGGGCGCGCCCAACGACTGGATCGAACGCAACGTCTACACCCGCCATCCGCTGGCCGGGCCCACGCTGCTGCTGTTCGTCAGCTTCGCGCTGTTCGGCGCCATGGGCGTGGCGGTGTGGGCGATCCAGATGGCGTGGATCCCGTTCTGGGCCGCCGGCGTGGTCAATGGCCTGGGCCACTGGTGGGGCTACCGCAATTTCGAGACCACCGACACCGCGACCAACCTCACCCCGTGGGGCGTGTGGATCGGCGGCGAAGAGCTGCACAACAATCATCACGCGTTCCCCAGTTCGGCCAAGTTCGCGCTGCGCCGCTGGGAATTCGACATCGGCTGGGCCGCGATCCGCAGCCTGGAAACCGTGGGCCTGGCGAAGGTGCTGCGCGTCGCGCCCAGCCTCGACATCCGCCCGAACATCCAGATGCCCGATACCGACACGTTGAAGGCGCTGCTGACCCACCGCTTCCAGGCGATGACCGACTACCAGCGCAAGGTGTTGGTGCCGGCGCTGCGCGAGGAGGCCCGGATCGCCGGCGCCCGACTGCGCGCGATGCTGCCGCGCAAGCTGGAGAAGGGTCTGATCGACGACGGCCGCTGGCTGAAACCCGATGCCCGCGAACAACTGCAGCAGTGGATCGACCAGCGACCGCGCATCCGCACCCTGGTCGAATACCGCGCGCGTCTGGCCGCCGTGCTGGAAACCCGCAGCCAGAGCGCCAACGACACCCTGCAGCAGTTGCAGGCGTGGTGCCGCGAGGCCGAGGCCAGCGGCATCGAAGCGCTGCGGGAATTCTCGCTGCGGATGAAGGGCTATTCGCTGCCGCCGGTGCGCTGCTGAACGCGGCGTGCGACGGGACGGTTGCGTCCCGTCCGCGCAGACCTCACCCTTCGCCGATGATCGCCGTCCGTCCTGTTCTGCTGGCTTGTCTCCTGTTCGCGCTGACGCCCGTCGCGTCGGCGCAACAGCAGGCTTTGCCCGCTGCGCCGACGACAGCGCCCGCGAAGCCGACCGCATCCGGCACCGCGCCGCAGGGCACCGGCGATTATCTTTCGCGCATGGATGACGACGGCGACCGCAAAGTCTCGCTGCTCGAATACCAGGACTGGCTCACCTACGCCTTCGACGGCATGGACCGCAACCGCGATGGCGTGCTGACGCCGGACGAGCAGCCCGGTGGCCGCGGCAAGACGATCACCCGCGACGCGCACCGCGCACGCGTCGCCGAACGCTTCGGCCGCCAGGACATCGACCGCAGCGGGTTTCTCGACGCGAGGGAACTTGCGGCACCGCCGCAGGGCAAATAGGCCTCAGCGCAACGCCATCAGCACAGGTACGGCGAGCAGGCGCGCCGCACTCACGGTGACGCCCATATCGAACAGCGAGGCGTCGGGTGCCCGCCATCTGAGCAAGGCGATCATGGCCAGCAGCGACAGCGGCCCGCCGATCGTCGGGACGAGGGAGAACGGCGCATGGCCGATCGCGACGATGGCGATATCCGCGGCCGTGTACGGAACTTTGAGCAGGGACAGCGCCATCGGAATGACCGCCGCGGCGACCAGCGCGGAAACGATGGCGATCGTGAGGGGCGTCATGTCACCGGATCCGGAGCGAAAGCGGCCCGTCGTGCATCAGACCGCGATTCCGGCCGATTCCGTCGATGGCGACGCATCGCCGCCCAGCATCTGCTTCCACGCGAAGTACATCGCGCAGGCGATGAAACACACGAAGAACCCGTTCAGCAGCGCATTGCCGATGAGCAGCGCCGTGTTGCCGGCGATCAATGCGACGGTGCCGATGAGGATCCCGAAACCGATGGCCGCCGCGAACACCAGGATGACGCCCAGCAGCATGAAGACGATCAGCGCCGGCATATTGCGCATGCACGCGGCGAGGCTGCGCTTCATCGCGGCCACCAGGCGAACGTCGGTGAACAGCATGTCCGGCACCACGGTCAGGGTCAGGAACAGGGTCGCGAAACCGATGCCGATCACCAGCGCCATCCACAGCGTCAGCCGTCCGACCGGCATCTCGAGCAACAGGTTCGGATCGATCTGCTGGCCCGCTTGGGCCTGGGTCTGCAGCTCCGCCATCAGCGACGTCAGCTTTTCGATGTTCTCCTGGCCGACCAGCGCATACAGCAGGCCCAGGCACAGCAGCAGGACCACCACCTGGGGGATCAGCGTGCTGATGAGCCGCCCGGCCTTGCCGGTATGGATCGAGGCCAGCAGGTGCGCCGGGGCTGCGCTGCGCCCCTCGTCGACTTCATGCGCCGCGAAGATCATGCCGGCCATGATCAGGGGGCCGATCACGAAGAACGCCAGCTGCAGCGCGGCGGCCGCGCCGGGTGCCGCGGTGACGACCACTGCCATCGACAGCCACAGGCCGGCGTAGATCAGCATCAGCAGCCCGAACCCGACCGGCGAACTGCGCAGCAACCGGAATGCGCCGAGCAGCCATTCCGCGCCGGCGGAGGCCGGCACCTTGCGAATTTCCATCGTTGTCCTCTGATCTGTGGCATGTGTCGGCGGAGTGTCGAAAAACCCCCGCTAATGGCCGCGCAGTGTAGCGGCGTGGCGCACGAAACGCCGCAGCACCCCGCGCGCCAGCGGCGTGGGTTTTATCTCTTTGCTCATCCGCTGATGGCAGTGGCCGTCGCGGTGCAGCGCGTCGCGGCGCGCGTGCACGTAGCCGCGCATGTGGCCGGCGCTGAATTCGGGATGGAACTGCACGCCCCAGGCGTGATCGCGCCAGCGGAACGCCTGGCAGTTGTCCTGTTGCGAGCGCGCCAGCACCGCGGCGTCGGCTGGCGGGCGCAACACGGTCTGCAGATGCGTCACCTGCGCCGCGAACCGCGGCGGCAGCGTGGCGAACAGCACATCGTGCGCGGCTTCCGGATGCAGATCCACCGGGACCGTGCCCATCTCGCGGCCGGTCGGGTTGTCGCCGACTTCGCCGCCCAGCGCATGGGCGATCAGCTGATGGCCGTAGCAGATGCCGAACACCGGCAACCCGGCGTCCAGACCGTCGCGCAGCCAGTCGGCGGTGCGTTCGCTCCAGTCGTGGCGGTCGGTGACCATCGCCGCGGAGCCGGTCACCAGCACGCCAGCATAGGGTTGATGGCCCGGCAGGGGTTCGCCGGCTGCGACATCCACCACCGTCACCTGGTCGGCGCGCAGCCCGGCGGCGACCCGGATCCAGTGCGGAAACCGCCCGTGGCGGCGCATGCTCGGCACCGGCTGGCCGGTCTCGATGATCAGGTACTGCGGATCGGGCTTGGACATCGCGGCATGGGCGGCGGGGACTGCCTCTTATCCTATCGAGCCCCCACACTGCCAGCGCCTTTCCATGCAGGGACCGACCTTCCAGGAACTCATCCAGCGCCTCAACGCCTACTGGGCCGCGCAGGGCTGCGTGCTGATCCAGCCGCTCGACCTCGAAGTCGGCGCCGGCACCTTCCATCCCGCCACCTTCCTGCGCGCACTCGGCCCGGAGCCGTGGAACGCGGCCTACGTGCAGCCGTCGCGCCGCCCCACCGACGGCCGCTACGGCGAAAACCCCAATCGTCTGCAGCATTACTACCAGTACCAGGTGGCGATGAAGCCGAATCCCGACAACATCGTCGAGCTGTATTTCGACTCGTTGAAGGCCCTGGGCGTCGACCCGCTTGTGCACGACCTGCGGCTGGTCGAGGACAACTGGGAGTCGCCGACCCTCGGCGCTTGGGGCCTGGGCTGGGAAGTCTGGCTCAACGGCATGGAAGTGACCCAGTTCACCTACTTCCAGCAGGCCGGCGGCATCGAATGCAAGCCGGTGCTGGGCGAGATCACCTACGGTCTCGAACGCCTGTGCATGTACCTGCAGAACTGCGACAACGTCTACGACCTGGTGTGGACCGTCGGCCCGCAGGGCACGGTCACCTACGGCGACGTGTTCCTGCAGAACGAACGCGAGCAGAGCGCCTACAACTTCGAGCACGCGAACGTGGAGGAACTCTTCCACCGCTTCGATGCCTGCGAAGCCGAAGCGCTGAAGCTGGTGGAACTGAATCTGCCGCTGCCGGCTTACGACCAGGTGTGCAAGGCATCGCACAGTTTCAACCTGCTCGACGCCCGCCGCGCGATCAGCGTGACCGAGCGCCAGCGCTACATTCTGCGGGTGCGGAATCTTTCCCGCGCGGTCGCCGAGAGCTATTACGCGCAGCGCGAGAAGCTGGGTTTTCCGGGCTTGAAGCAGCCGCCGCAGCGCGCCGCTGCTTGAGCCCCTCTCCCGCCGGGAGAGGGGCTGGGGTGAGGGTCCGGCGCGTGCGATGACCTCACCGACCTACCGTACCCTCATCCGCCCTACGGGCACCTTCTCCCGACGGGAGAAGGAAGAAACAGAAAGAGCCGCAAAATGAGCGATAAACAAGCCCTCCTGATCGAACTCGGCACCGAAGTTCAAGCCCCTCTCCCGTCGGGAGAGGGGTTGGGGTGAGGGTCCGGCGCGTGCGATGACCTCACCCACATTTCGTACCCTCATCCGCCCTTCGGGCACCTTCTCCCGACGGGAGAAGGAAGAAGCAGAAAGAGCCACACCATGAGCGATAGACAAGCCCTCCTGATCGAACTCGGCACCGAAGAACTGCCGGTCAAGGCCCTGCCGGGTCTGGCCCAGGCGTTTTACGAAGGAATATCGAGCGGCCTTATCCGTCGAGGCATTAGATATGAGACTTATAGCCCCAAGATTTTTTATACACCTCGGCGTTTAGCGGTCTTGCTGAACAAGGTGTTGATTGATCAGCCTGATCAGCACTACGAAGTGCTTGGTCCCTATCTCAACATCGCGCTCGACGCCGAAGGCAAACCCACCCGCGCGCTGGAAGGGTTCGCCGCGAAGGCCGGCATCGACTGGACCACGCTGGAAAAAACCACCGATAACAAGGGCGAACGTTTCGTCCATCGCGTGGTGAAGCCCGGCGAGCGCACCGCTGACCTGCTGCCGGAAATCCTCAAGGAAGCGTTGGCCGCGATGCCCATTCCAAAACCGATGCGCTGGGGTAGCCACGAATACGGCTTCGCGCGGCCCGCGCACTGGCTGGTGCTGCTGCTGGGCGATCAGGTCGTGGAGGCCGAAGTGCTGGGCATCAAATCCGACCGCATGAGCCGCGGCCATCGCTTCCATCCCGAAAAACCCGTGTGGATCGGTAAGCCGGGCGATTACGTCGATGCGCTGCGCGCGGCGAAAGTGCTGGTCGATCCCGAAGAACGCCGCGCCCGCGTCGTCGCCGAAGTGAACGGCGCCGCGCTGAAGGTCGGCGGCACGCCGCGCATCACCGACGACAACCTCGAACAGGTGCAGTGCCTGGTCGAATGGCCCAAGGCCGTGCTGTGCGCGTTCGAGCGCGAGTTCCTCGCGGTGCCGCAGGAAGCGTTGATCGCGACCATGGAAGCGAACCAGAAATTCTTCCCGGTGCTGGATGCCGCTGGCAAGCTCACCGAACATTTCATCGGCATCGCCAACATCGAGTCGAAGGACGAAAGCGAAGTCCGCAAGGGCTACGAGCGCGTGATCCGGCCGCGCTTTGCGGATGCCAAGTTCTTCTTCGATGAAGACCTCAAGCAGGGTCTCGCGTCGATGAACGAAGGGCTGAAGACGGTCACGTATCAGGCGAAGCTGGGCACCGTGGCCGACAAGGTCGCGCGCGTGGCTGCGTTGGCGGAAAGCATCGCGGCGGAAGTCGGCGTCGATCCGAAACTTGCGCGTCGCGCTGCGGAATTGGCGAAGGCCGACCTGCAGTCGCGCATGGTCAACGAGTTTCCGGAATTGCAGGGGATTGCGGGGCGTTATTACGCCGCGGCTGCGGGCGAGTCTGCGGAAGTCGCTGCGGCGATCGATGAAGCGTATATGCCGCGGTTTGCGGGTGATGCGATTGCGCCGAGCAAATTGGGGCAGGTGCTGGCGATTGCGGAGCGGTTGGATACGTTGGCGGGTGGGTTTGCTGCTGGGTTGAAGCCGACGGGGAATAAAGATCCGTTTTCGCTGCGGCGGAATGCACTGGGCTTGGCGAGGACGGTGATTGAGCGGGGGTTTGAGTTGAGCATAAAGATGATGCTCGTACGAGCCGCAGCTTCCACCTTGCTCCAAATCGAGATCAAAAAAGGACGGGACGCTACCGTTGACACAATCCGCGCTACGGTTAAGGCCCAAGACGCTGGCATTGAGCTAGGTATCACCAAGATTTCAATACCTGATAAATCTGCATTTGAAATTCAACTTTCGGAACAAGTCGAGGATATTTACGATTTCATCCTAGACCGCCTTCGCGCCTATTACGCTGACCAAGGCGTCACCCCACAGCAATTCGAAGCCGTTGCCGCGCTGATGGGCCCGGTCGCGACTCGCGTCGCTCCCACAGGGGAGTCGGTGGCTGTTGTGGGAGCGACGCAAGTCGCGACGAACGAAGCCGCGACCTCCGGATCCCTCCTCGACTTCGACCGCCGCCTCAAGGCCATCGGCGAATTCGCTAAGCTGCCCGAAGCCGAAGCCCTGGCCGCCGCCAACAAACGCATCCGCAACATCCTGAAGAAAGCCGACATCGCGATTCCACCCACGGTGGACACCGCGCTGTTCGTCGAAGACGCCGAGCGCGACCTGCACGCCGCGGTGGAACTGGCCATCGCCGACACCGACGACGCGCTGAAGACCCGCGACTACGTGGCCGTCCTCGGCCGCCTCGCGCGTCTGCGGCCGGAGGTCGACACTTTCTTCGACAAGGTCATGGTCAACGCCGACGACGCAGCGGTGCGCGGCAATCGTCTCGCCCTGCTGCAGCGCCTCGCCGACCGACTCGGCAGCGTCGCCGCGATCGAGCATCTGTCGGTCTGACGCGAACGCGGATGTCCGTTTCACCGACATTCTGCGTTGAACGAATCATTGCCGCTCCCCAAAACTACGACGAAGGAACGTCCATGCCCCGCATACCGTTGTCCGCCTTACTGATCCTCACTCTCGCGGTCTCTGCCCAAGCGGATGCCGGCGACGAATCCAAGCCCTGGTCGCAGATCGATCTGGGCACGATCAAACGATCCGATCCCGACCAGCACAAGCTCGAGCTGCGGGTGATCGATGGCCGCTGGGAGTCTTCCCCGGATTCGCTCGACCAAATGGTGCCGCTTTACCTACTGGCACCGGGCCCGCACCGCTTCATCATGGCCACGACCAAGCCCGGCTTCCGCGACAGGGCGACGTACGCCGAATTCGGCCTCGAACTGCAGCCCTGCATGAGCTACGCATTGGTCGCAGTGCATCGGCGCGGTACAAGCACGAACAACCTCGAATGGACGCCGACGGTGACCGCAGCGAGGCCGATCAAGCGCTGCATGAAGACATTCGGAATCGCGTCAGCGGACACGACGATCCCCACGCCGACGCCCTGAGCGGCGTATGCCGTAACCCTCCGGCCACCCTGTGATCGCTCCACCGCGCCATGCGCTCTGCACGACCGGCGGTCGCATCGGTCGAAGAACGCAGGACCGCTTGCGCCGGATGTGACGTACGACTGGTGCGCGTGCGGATACCTTTGCTAGCATCCGGGTCGTCGTTTTGCTGATGAGGCGACCGCGCGCTCCCGTCGCGGGGAAGCCATCGCCACGGACATGGCCGCCGGGACAGGCTCGACATTTCAGGCCCGACATTTCAAGGAGAGATACCCGTGAAGTGCATGCTGCGGACTGCCGTCGCCGTCAAACTCGCGGCCTTGCTGCTGGCGATCGCCGCACCGACCGTCGCCTCCGCCGCCACCGAGGCCTACCTCGACGGTTCGCCGCAGAGCAACGCCTGTTTCGGCTACGCCAGCAGCGATTCGGGTCCGGTCGCCTTTCACCAACCGTTCGACGACTTCGGCCTGGACGCGATCTTCCCGCCGGTCGCGCCGCGGCTGGTATGCGACGCCAACTTCAACCTGATGGCCACCACCGAGTGGGTGCCTCGCGTGCGCACGCCGCAGGACATCATCCAGCCGTGAACGACACCGCCGTAACGCGAATGCGGCATCAGCCGCTGAGCGCACCCGGGAGTGTCGGTACCCCCGTGCCGGCGCTCCCGCCCTTTTGGATGTATGGCATTCTGCATGATGTCCACGCGCGTCCTCGCGACGCGGCGAGGAACAGAGTGCGCGCCGCCGCCATCTTCGTCTGATGGAATCGTGGTTTCAAAACGCATGGAGCGAGTAAAGATGCAGGTCCGTTCGAAAATCTTCCCCATCGTCCTTGCGGCCATGCTGGTCTGTGGCCCCGCGTACGCCGCTGGACGCGAGCCGTGGTCCGAGATCAAGGTCGGCGGCCTCGCCGACGAGAATCGCGGCCAATACGACGTGATGCTGGTGACGATCAACGGCTCGATGGATTTTCCCGACCGTTCGCTCTACGAATTTCCGCCGGGCGCTTACAAATTCGGGCTTGCCAGCAAGAAGCGCGGCAACAGCGGCGAAATGACCATGCATCCGTTGGCGGTCGAGCTGCGCCCCTGTACCCGCTACATGCTGGTGGCGGATCACTCCGATCCCCAGCCGAACCGCAGCTGGCGGGCGACGATCCGCGCGGAGGAGCCGATCGAATCCTGCATGAAGAAATTCGGCGGACAATCGCCGATGCGCGACGACGCGACGGCGGCCGGTCCCTGAGCCTGGCGCCGCCGCGGGCATCTAAGCGCCCGAAGCCACGATGAATGCGTGCCACGGAGGCCTACATGGACTGTTCGCTGCAGAGCTTCGCTGCAGAGCAACGCCTGTTTCGGCTACGCCAGCAGCGATTCGGGTCCGGTTACCTTCCGTGATGAGTTCGACTGCAACGGTCTGGACGCGATCGTCCCAGCGGAATGCGCAACCAGTATTCCCGCTTTTTCTACTGCCTGCTTTATCGCGGGCCGCTGGTCGCGTGACTGCTGGTGTACGCCGCCGCTACAACCTGCTGGCGATCACGGACCGGATGCCCAGCGTGCGTACGCCGCAGGACATCATCCTTCCGTAACGCGACTGCGGTAACAGCCGCGGAGCGCAACCGGAAGCGCCGATACCCCCGTGCCCGCGCTTCCGCCCTTTCCGGCGCATGGCAATCTGCACGATGACGGCGAGCGCGTTCGACGCGCTGACAACGAAATTGCGCGCTGCTGTCATCTTCGTCTGCTGGAATCGCGGCTTCGAAACATGAGGAGCGAGCGCAGATGCTGGCCCGTCCGAAACGCTTGCAGATCGCCTTTGTAGCCATGCTGGTCTGCGGTTCCGCGTTCTCTGCCGAACCCGGTCCCTGGTCCGAGATCAAGGTCGGCGGCCTCACCGACAAGGATCGCGGCGAGTACGACGTGATGCTGGTGGCGATCAACGGCTCGATGGATTTCCCCGACCGTTCGCTCTACGAATTGCCGCCGGGCCCCTACAATTTCAGGCTCGCCAGCAAGAAGCGCGGCAAGAGCGGCGAGATGACCATGCAGCCGTTCGCGGTCGAGATCCAGCCCTGCACACGCTACGCGCTGGTGGCGAATCACTCCGATCCTCAGCCCAATCGCAGCTGGCAGGCGACGATCCGCGCGGAGGAACCGATCAAATCCTGCATGAAGAAATTCGGCGGACAGTCGCCGATGCGCGACGACGCGGCGGTGGCCGGCCCCTGAGCCGCATGCCGCCGCGGGCGTCGAGGCGCCCGAAGCCACGATGAATGCGGACGGCCCTCGCCGCGTGCGCAAGCGGGTCTGCCGGGTATCCTGTCGCGATGCCGTCCGCCTCCCGCCATGCGCTCGCCGCAGTCCTGTTCACGCTCTGCGGCACCGCGCACGCGGCGCAGATCACCGATGTCCGCATCGACGGCCTGGACGAGGCCATGACCGAAAATGTCCGTCTCGCGCTGTCGCTGGAAGACGCGCGAGGCAAGCGCGTGTCCGACGCGCGGCTGGAGTATCTGCTGCGCGTCGCCGAAGACGAAACCCGCGAGGCGCTGGAACCCTTGGGCTATTACTCGCCGGACATCGCGATCACCGAAAGCGCCGCCGGCGCGGCGCTGGCCGAGGATGCGCCGGTCAGCGTGGTCATCGTCGTGCGCCCGGGCGAACCGGTGCGCATCCGCAGCGCGCAGGTCGCGATGCTGGGCGACGCCGAAGACGACCGCTATCTGAAGGAAGAGATCGACGCGTTCACCCCGAAGGTCGGCGACGTGCTGGAACATGCGAAGTACGAACAGAGCAAGGCCTTCATCACCCGCCGCCTCGCCGAGCGCGGTTACTTCGACGCCGATTTCGCCGCGCGCAAGATCGAAGTGACGCGCGCCGAGAAAGCCGCCGACATCGATCTGCGCTGGGACAGCGGCGACCGTTACGCGATGGGCACGACCGTGTTCGAGCAGGCGCCGGAAACCATCATCCGCGACAGCGTGCTGCAGAATTTCGTCTACTGGGAAGAAGGCGATTACTACCATCAGGGCCGCCTCGACCGCCTGCGGAAATCGCTCGGCGCGCTGGATTACTTCAGCCGCATCGATATCCAGCCGCAGCCGGAAAACGCGGTCGACGGTCGCGTGCCGGTCACCGTGCGGCTGACGCCGGCCAAGCGCAGCATCTACAGCGTCGGTGCCAGCTTCGGCACCGACAGCGGTTTCGGCGTATCGCTGGGGCTGGAGCGCCGCTATCTCAACTCGCGCGGACACAAGGGACTGGCGCAGCTGGACTACGCCCAGAAACGCAAGACGCTGACCCTGCAGCACCGCATTCCGGCGTTCGCATGGCGCGATGGCTGGTACACCACCAGTGTGCAGGCCTACGACGAGCAGACCGACTACATCGATCCCCGTCGCTACGAAGCGGTGTTCAGCCGCAACGGCCAATACAACCGCGAACTCAATCTGGTCGCGTCGCTCCTGCAGCGCGTGGACCGACGCCATCGACGACCGCCTGCGCCCGGTCAAGCTGTACCGGCAGTCGACCTACTTCTATCCCTCGATCGTCGCCGAATACATCAAGGCCGACGACCGCATCCAGCCGCGCAACGGTTTCGGCGGCAGCGCGACTCTGCGCGGGGGGCTGGAGGGCGTGGGTTCCGACGCCACCTTCGCGCAGTTGCACGTGCGCGCCAACTGGTTCAAGGGCCTGGGCGAGCGGAGCCGCTTGATCGTGCGTGGCGAAGTGGGTTCGACCTTCACCGACGCGCTGGTGGAAATTCCGCCGACCCTGCGCTTCTACGCCGGCGGCGACCGCAGCGTGCGCGGCTACGAATTCCGCGAGATCGGGCCGCGGATCGCTGCGGTGTCGGGCCGCGAGAATTTCGCGCTGGGTGCGAAGAACGTGGTCACCACCAGCGTCGAATACGAGCAGTATCTCAACGACACCTGGGGCTTCGCCGCCTTCGTCGACAGCGGCAGCGCTTTCGATGAGCGCCTCGACAGGCTGCGCACGGGCGTCGGCGTGGGTCTGCGCTGGAAGTCGCCGATCGGGCCGCTGCGCGTGGACATCGGCCACGGGCTGGACGACCCGGATACGTCCTTCACTCTGCACATCAATCTCGGCGCGGATCTGTAAGCCATGGCCGAACGCGTATTGACCGACGAAGAACGCGATGCGCGGATCGCCGAACTGCGCGCCCGCCGCATCGCGCGCGCGCGCTGGCTGGCCACGCGCAGCGCGCTGTTGATGGTGATCCTGACGGTGCTCGGCGCGCTGCTGCTGTATTTCCTGTTCAACACGCTGCGCGGCCGCGACGTGCTGTTGAACCAGATCGTCGACCGCCTGCCCGCGGGCAGCGAATTGACGTGGTCGCGCGCCGAGGGCCCGGCGTCCGGGCCGATGATCCTGCACGACCTGCGCTATGTGCATCGCGGTTGCCCGGACAAGGACGGCAAGCCGGTGGTGTGGCCCGATTGCAGGACCGCGCTGATCACCACGTTCACCGCGAAGCGGGCGATGCTCGACCCGATGCTGCAGCCGCTGCTGGGCCGGCGTCTGCGCGTGGAAGCGTTGAGCCTGTCCGGCGCGACATTGTTGCTGCCCGACACCGACGAACCCTTCGAGCTGCCGCGCTGGCCGGAGTCGCTGCCCGCCATCGCGCCGCCGCTGGCCTTGGAAGCCGACGATATCCGGATCGACGATCTGCACGTGATGCGTGCGACCGCGCCGCAGCCCGAATCGATCATCCGCCTGCGCAGCGTGCGCGGCGGGTTGGTGGCCGAAGACGGCCGCCTGCAGCTGACGCGCATCGTCGCGTTCAGCGACCGCGGCCGCTTCGCAGCGCACGGCGAATACGTGCCGCGCGATCGCTATCGGATGGATCTCACCGTCAGCGCGGTATTGCCGGCTGCTGCCGGGCGCACCCCGGCGTCTCTGGGCCTGGTTGCGCGCGGCGACCTGCGCGCACTGGAAGTCGCGCTTGCCGGCCGCGCGCCGGCGCCGGTAAAAGCGCGATTGCGTCTTGAAGGCGAAGCCCGACCGCGCTGGCGTTTCGAAGCGAACAGCACGGCGGTGACATTGGCCGCATTGCTGGGCACCGACGACGATTCCGAACCGTACGCCTTCGATCTACGCGCCAATGGCGTCGGCGGCCAGGCGAATCTACAGGGCCGCATCGCGCAGGGCGACATCGCCGCGACCGTGCTGCCGTCCAGACTATCGATCGAAGAACAGATTCTGTTGTTGTCGCCGCTGTCGGTCGAACTGCTCGGCGGCACCGTCTCGGCGACCGGCCGCGCCGATTTCAACGTCCCGGCCGATGCGCGCTTCGCCGGCACGGTGAGCGCGCGCAAGCTGCGCTGGCAGGGCGATACCAGGGACGCGGTGCCGGCCGATTCAACGACCATTCTCGCCGACGGCGATTTCAAGCTCGCCGGGCATCTGCGCGAGTGGACCGCGCAGGGCGACGCCACCCTGCTGCGCGGCGCCGAGCGTGCGGGCGTGAGCCTGAAGGCGCGCGGCGACGATAGAACCGCACACATCGACACGCTGCGCGCGACCATGCCGACCGGCCGCCTCGATGGCGGCGGACAGGTGTGGTGGGCGCCGACGCTGCGCTGGCAGGCCGATGTGCGGCTCGCGGGGTTCGATCCCGGCTATTTCCTCCCCGACTGGCGCGGCGCGGTGAACGGCCGCCTGCGTTCGACCGGCGATACGCGGCCTGATGGCGGCCTCGACGCGCGCGTGGATGCGAGCGAACTCGGCGGTCGTCTGCGCGGTCGCGCGCTGAGCGGTCGCGCCAACGTGCTGGCGCATCTGCCCGCACGCGAGGGCGAGCTCATCGGTGCGGAAGGCGCCGCTTTTGAAGGTGAAATCGCCATTGGTCTCGGCAGCAGCCGCATCGACGCGAAGGGTCGCGTCGCCGACACGATCGATATCGACGCGAAGTTCTCGCCGCTGCTGTTGAACGATCTGCTGCCCACCGGCGAAGGCGTGCTGCGCGGCACGCTCAAACTCACCGGCGCGCGCACCCAGCCGAACATTGATGTCGATCTTGCCGGCCAATCACTGCGTTACGACGACTGGAAAGCGGAATCGCTGCGCGTGAACGGACGCCTGCCGTGGCGTGCGGGCGCGACCGGCGCGCTGAGCGTCGACGGCGAGAACGTCGAAGCCGGACTCGCGTTCTCGCGTCTGCATCTGGACGCCCGCGGCGCGGTCGAAGCGTTGACCATCGATGGCGATGCCGACACGTCATTCGGCAGTCTCGCGCTGGCCGGCGATGTCGCCAAGCGCGGCACGCAGTGGAGCGGCGCATTGAACGCGCTGCGGCTCGCGCCGACCACCGGCCCGGTGTGGTCGCTGCAGGCGCCGGCGCGATTCACCGTCACCCCGACCGCGAATGCGACGCGGCTGCAGCTGGCGTCGAGTTGCTTCAATGCGGCCGACAGCACCGGCTCGCTGTGCGCCGATATCGACTGGCCGACGCGCGCCGACGTGCGCGGCAAGGCCGTGCCGCTCGGCCTGCTCGCCGCGTATCTGCCCGAACGCGAAGACGAGCGCGCGTGGCTGCTGCGTGGCGATGTCGATGTCGATGCGCAGGTGCGCCCGCGCGGCGCGAGCTGGCAGGGCACCGCCCGCGTGCGCTCCGCCGAGGGCGGGCTGGCGCTGGACGCGCGGGGCCGTCGCGAGATTCTGGGTTATGCCGATCTCGTTCTCGATGCGCGCTTCGATCCGCAGCGCATCGAGGCCGACCTGACCAGCGTGCTGCGCCCGAACGGTCGCGTCGTCGCCAAGATCGCCACCGGCTGGGACGACTACGCGCCGCTGCGCGGCGATATCCAGATCGATACCGAAACCCTGACGTGGCTCGAACTGTTTTCGCCGGACATCGTCGATCCGGCCGGTCGCCTGAACGGACGCATCGCGCTGGGCGGCACCCGCGCGCAGCCGACGCTGGGCGGGCAGGCGCGTTTGACCGCGTTCCGCGCCGAACTGCCGTCCCTCGCGCTGAGCCTGCGCGATGGCGATGTCAGGATGGACGCGCAGCCTGACGGCAACGCGCGCATCGTCGGCAGCGTGCGCAGCGGCGACGGTACGCTGCAGGTCGACGGCACGCTGGGCTGGCAGCGCGACGACACCCCGCTGCAACTGCGGGTGAGCGGCAAGAACATTCTCGTTTCCGATACCCGCGAACTGCGGGCGGTGATCGATCCCGAGGTGACCGTGCGCTACAGCGCCGGCCAGCCCATCGCGGTCGCCGGCAGCGTGCGCATCGCCAGTGCGAAGATCGATCTGGAAGGCCTGGATGCCGGCGTATCGGCGTCGGAAGATGTGGTGGTGCTGGACCCGGCCAATCCAGAGCGCACCGGCAGCTCGCCGCTGGATCTCGATCTCGCGTTGACCATGGGCGACGACGTGCGCCTGCAGGGTTTCGGCCTGGAAGGCACGCTCGGCGGCAGCGTGCGCATGCGCGCGCGCCCCGGCCGCGAAACCGTCGCCACCGGATCGCTGGACATCGACGGACGCTATCGCGCCTACGGCCAGAAACTGCAGATCACCCGCGGCCGCCTGGTGTGGTCGAACACCGCGTTCTCCGATCCGCTGATCGACATCCGCGCCGAGCGCGAGGTCGGCGACGTCACCGCCGGCATCGACGTGAACGGCCGCGCCTCGGCGCCGATCGCCAGCGTGTGGAGCGACCCCGCCAGCAGCGAATCCGAAGCCCTGGCCTACCTCACCCTCGGCCGGCCGCTGTCCAGCGCCAATGCCGACGAAAACCGCCAGCTCAGCGCCGCGACCGCCGCGCTGTCGGCCGGCAACCTGCTGGCCTCGCAGCTCGGCGCGAAGATCGGCCTCGACGACGCCGGCGTCAGCGAATCGCGCGCCCTCGGCGGCACCGTGGTGGGCATCGGCAAATACCTGTCGCCGCGCCTGTACGTGAGCTACGGCGTGTCGCTGCTCGGCACCGGCCAGGTGATCACGCTCAAATACCTGCTGCGCAAGGGCTTCGACATCGAGATCGAATCGAGCACCGTCGAGAACCGCGGCTCGGTCAACTGGCGCAAGGAAAAGTAGGTCGCCAAGCGGTCACGCGCAAGCCGCCGCCCGGGCGGCTATGCTGGCGCCTTCGCAGGAAAGCGGGCGTCATGGGCGAGGCGATCCACAACTCCTTCACGATCCGTGCGGCGGTGCCGATGGCGCTGCTGCTCGCCGGCGTGCTTTCGGGCTGCTCCACCGTGCAGCCCGCGCGCAACCCGCCGGCCACGCCTTCGGTCGATCGCGCCGCGCAGTATCGCGTCGTCAATCTGGCCCGCGACGACAACTCCGACGCGCTGCTGCTCAGCCTCACATTTTCCGGCGGCGGCATGCGCTCGGCGGCAGCCTCCTATCATTTGCTGGCTGCGCTGCGGCAGCAGCCGGTGCGCGTCGACGGGCACGACGGCACGCTGCTGCGGGAAGTGGATTTCATCTCTTCGGTCTCGGGCGGCAGCATCACGGCGGCTTACTACGCACTGCACCGCGAACGCCTGTTCCGGGATTTCGAACCGAAGGTGCTGCGGCGCGACCTGCAGGGCGACATCCTCGGCGGCGTGCTGCATCCGCGCCGCGCATGGGCGCTGTCCAGCGCCTACTACGGCCGCGGCGATTACCTCGCCGATTATTTCGACCGCACGCTGTTCGAAGGCAAGACCTTCGCCGATCTGCCGCGGCAGCGGCCGTTCATCCGCATCGGCGCGACCGACATGATCGACGGCAAGCGTATCGAGTTCACGCAGGAAAGCTTCGACGATCTGTGCAGCGACCTTGGCCCGGTGCCGATCGCGCGCGCAGTCGCCGCGTCGGCGGCGGTGCCTGGGGTGTTCAGCCCGGTCAACGTGGCCGATTACGGCGATTACGGCCAATGCCCCGGCGATGTCGAACCGCGCCGCTACCGGCACCTGATCGACGGCGGCGTGGTCGACAACCTCGGCATTTCCGGGCCGCTGCAGGCGATCGGCCGCTACGACGGACTGGTCAAGACCATGCGCCGTTTCGGTTTCCGCGGCATCCGCAACTACGCGATCATCGTTCTCAACGTCGAGAGCGATCCGCGCGATGCCCGCGATGGCGAGCCGCGCGTGCCCGGGCTGTGGCGCACCGTCGATGCCGCGATCAACGGCAACATGCGCATGGATTCGCAGGCGCTCGCCGTGCAGCTGCGCCAGCGCGTCGTCGACTGGAAGCGACAGATCGAGAACGATCCGGACGCAGTGCGCAGCGGTGTGTTCGCGACGCCCACGCCGAAGGTGTTCCTGATCGAGATCGGTTTCGACAAGGTCGCCGACCCGGCGCTGCGCGCGCGATTACAGTCCATCCCGACCGCGCTGCGCCTCACCGCCGCGGACGAAACGCTGCTCGCGGATTTCGTCCGCGACGCGCTGCGCGATTCGGTCGAATACCAGGCGATGCTGGCGACGCTCGCCGACGAAGCCGAGCACGGGCCGCCACCCGTCCCTCCGTTGCTCGATCGCCTCGCCCCGCGCGATGGCGACGACCCTGCCGAGTACGATGCGATGTTTCGCGAACGTGCGCCGGAGCCGTTGCGGTGAGCAATCCGCAGAGATGAATGGCGTGAAGTCGGGTTCAGAGTCGATGCCGGTCAGTCAAGCCATATCTGCCGTCCGTAGAGCGGCCTTCAGGCCGCTGAAGCTTTGCCCGGAGCGATCAGCGGCCTGAAGGCCGCTCTACAAAAAGAGAATCCCGCGAATACAAAAAAGCCGGTCAGCGTTAACTGACTGGCATTGGGTTCAGAGTAGGCTTTTCCACCTGAGCCAGGAACGACCACTCTGACCCGAATGGCACTTACTTAAGCGCTGCATCCAGATTTTCGGCATTCCCGCGTAAGCGGGAATCCAGTGGCTTCAGGCCTTCTTGAACAAGCAAAGGCGCTGAATCCCCGCCTACGCGGGGATGACGGGGCTTAAGCAAGTGCCATTCCACTCTGCCCCCTGTTTCCCCTTGATTCCAGAGGCTCCGCGCAAAAAGCCCGCTGATATACGAATACAGCGGCGATGCGGATGCAAAGCGGTGAGATATCTCCCGAATGCGTGCCGCACATCGCGCCATCGACGCGCTGCGGACGAGCGGTTGCATCCGCTGATCGTGCGGGCGCGTAGACCATGATGAACAGCAGGCATCGCATCCGATGCTTCCCCCGTCGGCGCATCCCTGTTCGGCGCCATCACCAGGAGCAAGTCATGAAACACACCGCAATAGAAGCCGTCGCCGGCCGGGGTTCGCTGCCGAAGCCCGCGATGTTCGCGTTGGCGTTCGCAGCCGCGATGTCCGCGGGTCTCGCCATCGGATCCAGCCACCGCGAAGCGCCGTTGATCACCGAAACCCCGAAAGTGGACGGTACCGATTTCTACATGTTCCGCAGCTACGAAAGAGGATATGGCGAATACGTCACCTTTTTGGCCAATTACCAACCGCTGCAGGCGCCCTACGGCGGGCCGAACTATTTCCTGATGGACCCGAACGCGCTGTACGCCATCCATATCGACAACGACGGCGACGCCATGGAAGATATTTCCTACTACTTCAAGTTCGTAAATCGCTTCCAGAACCTGACGGTGCCGGTGAATGGCGTCGATATCGCGGTGCCGCTGAGCAATATCGGCTCGTTCGGCGCCAACGCAGCGCAGGACGCCAACCGCAACGTGTTCGAAACCTACACCGTCGTCTCCATCATCGACGGCCAGGTGAACATGTCCACGAACCTCGGCAAAGGCGGCGTGGAGTTCGACAAGCCTTTCGACAACATCGGCACCAAGTCGATCGCCGACTATGCGGCCTACGCCGACGGCCACATCGCCAGAATCGGCTTGAGCCAATGCGGCGGCGAAGGCCGCGTATTCGCCGGACAGCGCAAGGAAGGTTTCGCGGTAAATCTGGGCGAGGTCTTCGACCTGGTGAACACCAACCCGGTCGGCGCGCCCGACGGCGAGCGCAATACCCTGGAAGACGCCAATATCACGACACTCGCGCTTGAAGTACCGATCGCCTGCCTGGCGAAGAACGGGCCGATCATCGGCGCGTGGACCGCGGCGTACAAGCAGTCGGCCGATGGCCAGTATCGTCAGGTGTCGCGACTGTCGGCCCCGTTGGTCAACGAAGTCATCATCGGACTGCCCGACAAGGACCGCTTCAACGCTTCGCATCCCTTCGACGATGCGACGTTCGCGAAGTACGTGACCAACCCGAGCCTGCCGATCCTGATCCAGGCGCTGTTCCCGAGCGTGCAGGCGCCGAACGCCTATCCGCGCAGCGATCTGGTGGCAGCGTTCCTCACTGGCGTGGACGGTCTGAACAAACCGGACGATGTGAAGCCCGCGGAGATGATGCGCCTGAACACGGCGATCCTGCCGAAGCTGGCGCCAAGCCAGGAGACCTATGGCGTGCTGGCGGGCGATACCGCAGGATTTCCCAACGGTCGCCGCCCCGGCGATGACGTGGTCGACATC